>JBCDGJ010000044.1:0-31658 GCA_038757945.1 Pseudomonadota bacterium | reverse complement strand
CAGCCGCTGATCACCGTCGTGCTCGGATACAGCTGATCGCGACCGGCGACAAAGTCGGCAAGCGGCGGAGTGGGCAGCACGGCAGGAAAACGCAGATTCATCGGGCGCGCTTCCCTGGGCTGCGCTGCGGCGTCTCCCGCCTCGATGGCTTCCAGCGTCTTCCGCCAGTCCAGCAGTTCCTGGGCGTACTTCTCCGCGAAGGTGGCGCGGGCGGCGGCATCGGCGCTTGCATCTCTTTGTCCGATCAGGAGGGCCAGAAGCGTCAGCGCGCCGATCAGAAGGCCGGCAACCAATCCTGGCGTCGACAACAGAAACAGCCGCCGCTCCAGGAAAACCGATGTTGATGTGCTCACCCTCAGACTCCTTTGCGAACCCGACCGAGCGTCCACGCCGCGAAAGCGGCTGCGCCCAACGCATAGGCCAGCAGAACGGCAACGCTGAACCGATAGTGCGAGGAGACGCTCGCGAAGGCTGGTGGCTGGTGATTGAAGTCCTCTACCTGCTGCCACAGCGCTGCGTCTGCGGAGTAGGCGAAACCAGCGTCGCCGGCGTTGTACTGAAGGTCTTCGTTGAGGCGCTTAACGAGGGCGCGCCGATGCTGTTCGGCGGCGCTGCGGAAGGCATCGTGGTGGATGCGATCGGTGCCGGCTAATCCTGCGGACAGCGTATCCAGTGCTACGACCGGCGACAGCAGTGAGAAGCGGGCAATGACGCGTTCCTGGTTTCTGTAGGTAGCGTCGAGATCGGCGTAGAAGGCCTCGAACAGGGGATGGGTGTACTCCTCACTGTATTGCAGTCGGTACCCGCCATAGTTGAAAGGAAGGTCGTCGGTGCTCCCGACGCCGTGCTCAGCCAGCAGATCTGCATCCATGGCTGCTTGCGCAGCCTCGTCGCGCGAAAACGTGCGTGATGCGTCACTCAGCGCCTCGGAGAGCGCAGTTGAGGACGGTAGTGGATGGGAGGCAAGCGCGACTGTCGCAGCCATCCTGGGGAGAAACACGAACGCGGCGCCCCAGATGCCGACCAGGGCCAGTAGTGCGGTGCGCTTCTCACGGACCACTGCGGAGACCCCCAGCGCGAGCGCACCCATGGTCAGCAGGAACACCGAGTAGGCCAGTACCAGGCCGAGCACACGAAGCATTGGATCGGGCAGGGTGGCACCGACGCTGTTTCCGGCGACCAGCAAACCAATGAGCAGTGCCGGTGCAACGATGAGCAACACGCCGAGCAGGGCGCCAAACAGCTTTCCGAAGGCAAGCTTGCGCGTGCTCACACCACTGGCGAGGGTCTGGCGAAGCGTTCCCTGCTCCCGCTCTCCGGCAATGGCAGCGAAGAGTACGAGGAACAGAAAGAGCGGCGCTGCGACCTGCAGTATCCACGCTGGCGATAGGTCGGCGAAGCGCCCGGCGTCGCCAAGGTCCTCCGCGCGCCGGAAGACTGCTGGATTCTGATAGTGCGCCTCCATCCAGAGCGCGATACCGGCGTAATCCGTAATACCCGGATCAAAACTCGCCAGCGCGGGGATCGGCTTAAACGCATAGCGCGAAAAGTGCGCCGCCGAGTGTGGGTTGCGTTCCCCCTGATTGTTGAACACCTCCCGGTCCGTTTCTTGTGCAGCGGCGCGTTCCCGCTCAAAGGTTGCCATGCGCTGGAAAGACAGGGCCGCTGCCGCGAGGCTCAGGGCCAGCATCGACGCGACGAGAGCGACAAACACCCCGTTGCGGCGGAAGCTTTTTAGCTCGTTGAGGGCGATTGTCAGCGTCATTTCGCAGCTCTCCCGGGCGCTTCCGTTGCACTCGGCGGGGATGTGTCGTGCATATGGGCGAGGTACAGATGCTCGATCTCGCGAGCGTCCAAAGTGGCTGGATCCAGCAGATCAACCAGGCGGCCGGCTTTCATGATGCCGATCCGCGTGCCGACCTCCTTGGCCCGAAACACGTCGTGGGTAGCCATCAGAATGGCCTGGCCCTCGTCCTTCACACGCCGCAGCAAAGTGCAGAGATCGTTGGCAGCGGCGGGGTCGAGGCCGGAAAGCGGCTCATCCAGAAGCAGCCCGCGTGCGTGTTTTGCCATGGCGATTGCGACGCCCACCTTCTGACGCATGCCTTTTGAGTAGGATGCGGCACGCCGATGGGAGGCTTCTGCATCCAGCCCGGCAGCAACCAGCGTTTCGAGCAGCTCGGCTTCCGTTTTGTAGACCTCCGCCAGGCGGAGAAAGTAATCCAGATTCTCCACGCCCGACAGCTGCGGATACAGGGCGACCTGCTCCGGGATGTACGCAAGGGACCGAATCGTCTCCTCCGGCTGTGCGGCCACCTCCTTCCCGTCGACGAACGCAGCCCCGCTGGTCGGCTCAAGAAAGCCCAGAAACAGATTGATGGTGGTGGTTTTGCCGGCGCCATTGGAACCGAGCAGGCAGACGATCTCTCCGGCGCCCACCTCGAGATCAAGCTTATCGAGGGCCGTTTCATGGCCGAATCGCTTGGTTAGTGACTGTGCAGATAACACACGCAATTCCTCAGTCGGTACGGATGAAAAAGCACGAACGCTGATGATGAACGCCGACAGCCGATGCGCGTAGGTGGTGCGCACGGCAAGCGCCGACACCAGGATACGCGGTTGGCTGCGGGCATCAGCTGGTAGAAAGCAGGCAGCAGCCGGCGGCTAACGCTTCTGTTATAATGTATCACATCCTGGCAGGTGCCATAAGGCTAGTACCTTGAGGCGAGAACCTCGGGGCGAGAACCTCGGGGCAAGAACCTCGGCGGGATCGTCGTTTGCGAGCTGCCAGAGTGCGACGCCGATCCGCTGGTTGTTGGGCAGTGTTGCGGCGCAGGCGGCTGATGGTCGAA
This sequence comes from Pseudomonadota bacterium, assembly GCA_038757945.1. GTDB lineage: Bacteria > Pseudomonadota > Gammaproteobacteria > Pseudomonadales > Azotimanducaceae > CALHVX01. The sequence continues at coordinate 28,806 of JBCDGJ010000044.1, read as the reverse complement.
TGCCGGGGCCGATCAGGCAGGATTGCCGGCAGCCTCGCTGCGCGCGGCGACAGCCATGGTCTAAACGCCCTGTAGGCGGCAAGGCGCCTTCAGCCACGGCAAAGCGGATCTTCAACCTCAGCGTTGCTGCGGGGAGATACGGTACAGTCCCGGTTCGTGACAGGTTCAGGCGGAAGACCATGGAGCAGCAGTCCCACGTTCAGCAAACTCTCGTCTCCGACGTCGGGTTCCGCTTCGATACGCAGTACACGCGCCTGCCCACAGTGTTCTACAGCCCTGGTAGCCCTGATCCGGCGCCGCACCCCAGCATCTGCATGGTCAACGACGCGCTGGCGGAAGAGCTGGGACTGCGCCTGGAAGGCCTGTCGCTCGAATCGCAGGCTGCGCTCTTCTCCGGCAGCGTGCTGGGCGAGGGTTCGGACCCCTTCTCTCAAGCTTACGCAGGACACCAGTTTGGCGGTTTTTCCATCCTGGGCGATGGCCGCGCGCATCTGCTGGGCGAACACATCGCCCCCAACGGGCAGCGGGTTGATATTCAGTTGAAGGGGTCCGGGAGAACGCTCTATTCGAGGGGTGGAGATGGCCGGGCGACGCTGGGTCCCATGCTTCGGGAGTACCTGATAAGCGAAGCGATGTACGCGCTTGGCATTCCCACCACCCGCAGCCTGGCGGTTGTCGGCACAGGAGCGCAGGTGTGGCGCGAAGAGCCTCTACCGGGCGCCATCCTGACGCGCGTGGCCGCCAGTCATCTGCGAGTGGGCACCTTTGAGTTCGCGGCCGCTAACGGCAATCCGCAGCATCTGCAAGCACTGCTTGACTACACTATCGAGCGTCATTGGCCAACTTTGGCTGCCGAGCCGTGTCCTGCACTTGCACTATGGGATGAGGTTGCCCAGCGCCAGACAGCGTTGGTGGCTTCGTGGATGCGGGTCGGCTTCATACATGGCGTCATGAACACTGACAACGTGACGCTCTCCGGAGAGACCATTGATTACGGTCCCTGTGCGTTCATGGACCGCTACGACCGGGCAACCGTGTTCAGCTCCATCGACCACTCCGGGCGTTATGCCTTTGGCAATCAACCGTCAATCGTGCAATGGAACCTGGCGCGCTTTGCTGAGGCGCTGTTGCCGTTGATCGACGCCGATCAGAAGAAGGCGTTGGCATTGGCCGAAGAACGGCTCGCTCAGTCTCGCGTCTGGATGAATCAGGCATGGACGGACATGATGCGAGCAAAACTCGGGCTTCCAGGGGAGCAGGAAGACGACCTCTCGCTGGCCGTTGACTTGCTGACGCTGATGAAGCAGACGTCGGCGGATTACACCGATACCTTCCGTGCGCTGTCTGGTGCGACTGCGCTGCCTGCGGCGCTGGAAAGCGCCAGTGGCTGGAATGAATGGCAGGCCCGATGGGATGAACGATGCCAGCGGACCAACGGGGACCTGCCGGCGGACGCCGACCGGGATCGAATGAGAAGCGCCAACCCAGCGGTGATCCCTCGTAATCATCTGGTCGAAGAGGCGCTGGATGCGGCCGTGCGGGAACAAGACCTCGGGCCGTTAACCAAGCTCCTTGATGCTCTGCGGAAACCTTACGAAGAACGTTCCGATCTCGCTGCCTTCCAGGGACCGGTCCCCGATTCGTTCTCCCGTTACCAAACGTTTTGTGGGACTTAGCTCAGACTGTCATCGAAACGTTCCGCGAAGGCTACGGAACGTGGCAGGGTGTGCTCCAGAGAGAACTTGCTGTTGGTCAGGCTCCTCTTTGCTTCCTGGTGTCTCAACGAGCCGTCAAGCGCTTCTTGGTCGTCGATCAGCTCATGCATCGGGCACGCACAGCCAAGAAGGAAAATACGCTCGTCCTTGATCTTGCAGGCGATCCTTTGGTTCCGCAGGTGGCGCGGGGATAGAACAAAACGATCCTGCTGATCATCCCATTGACCTCCGTGAAAGCTGACATCGCCTCGTACAAAGTCGTGCTCGCGCTGTAGCAGCGCAGCGCTGAGTTCGTTACAGCGACCCGTGCAGTCAACGACGATGTCCGCCTCGATTTGAACGGAGCCTGCGCTCAGCGCTATGGCCTCCGTTCCGTGGGTCAGTGAATCCAGCCTGTGCGGGATACACCGGATCAGCGCCTTAGTGCGCTTCCAGGCATCTGCAGGCAGATCGAACGGTGCCTCTCCATCCCAGAAGTACTCGATGATCCCGCCGGAGTGGCAGTACCGCTGCTTGTTGGTGAAGTAGTAGTCCTGGACGTTCCGGGCGTTTTGGCCGATCCAGTACACGAGCGATGGCAGAAAGGGCCCCTTCTGAAACGAGGGATACCGGTCGTTTGGATAGGTCAGGGGCAAGAGGTGTTCCATCACACAATTTGCCGTATCACCGGCGCCAACTACTGCAATTCGAGCATTCCGCAGTCGCTCGCAAATGGCACCTCCCCGAGCGCATGCAGAAATGAAAGCGTCGCCATCAACGACCTGCTCAGACCGCTTGTCCTGCCTGAACGCGTCCTTCCCTTGCTCCCCCATGCCGTTGGTGAGGACAACGGAGCTTGCCTCGATGCTGCGGCCCTTGGATGACACTGCATAACCGCTGCTGGTCTTCTCCACAGCGTCGACTCCAAAGCCGAACAGAATATCCGCATCCGCGTGGAACAGGATCATTGTCGCGAGCTCGTGCAGGTGTTTTGCGGTCGGATACTGCCACTCCGCGAGCTCGTCGAAGTCACTTACCTGTATGAAATGGCCCTGGGCAAGGTTCGAGTTCAGGCCTACCTTGCTGAAGGTTGGGGAATTGAGCACAAGCGAGTCGCCAAGGCGTGCAAACGTCGAGCAGATATCGGCAGTCTTTTCAACGATCAGGGTCTTTAAGCCGGGGTTTTTCTGCTTCGCCGTGTAGACGAACATCGCTGCGTGAAGCCCGGCGCCGACGAGGACGACGTCATAGTCAGTGGCAAGGTCAGGCTGCTTTTCTCTGAGGTAACTCGTGGCGGCTGCTACGTAGCTGGCTCGGGTGCGACGGTCGTGAATGTACGCTCGGATCTGCCCAGCCAGTGATGCATCCGCGACCTCCTCCGGGATCGCTCCGCTCCACACCAACGCTCGGGCGATCCTGGATGCCTCGCCAAGTAGATCTGGATACAACCGCTTTGTCCCGATCAGCGGGAGCCGTGAGCCGCCCGCTTGCGAAGCAGAGCGGCTGGCACCCAGGGTGGCTTCTGTCAGCTGCCCTCCGCCTACTCTGCCTCAGGCTTCATGTAGATCGACTGCTTGGGCTTGGCAAACACGCGCTCGACCATGGGCATGAAGTGCTCCAGCGGCCGGGATTCGAAATCCGGGTTGAAGGCAGCCTGGTCAAGGCGGCAGAACTCAGCGCAGGCTTCGTAGTACGGGTGGTCATTGAACTGATCTCGCATGTTCCGATCGAGGCCCAGGTGCTCGAAGAAGTAGTAACCCTGAAAGATACCGTGATGCTCGACGATCCAGTGATTTTCGTCTGAGACGAAGGGCTTCAGTATCGCTGCCGCGATATCCGCGTGATTGCTGCTGCCGAGCGTATCGCCGATGTCGTGCAGCAGGGCGCAGACGATGTACTCCTCGTCTTTGCCGGCATTCTCGGCCAGGGTTGCGGTCTGCAGCGAGTGCTCCATTCGGCTGACAGCGAAGCCGCCGTGGTCGTCCTCGAGCAATCGCAGGTGGTCGATCACCCGTGATGCGAGCTGGCGCCCGAAGGGTTTCGCATGCTCATTAATGATCTGCCAGTCTTCAGCAGTGCCTTCGTCCATGCGCGTGAATTTTGCCCGCTGTTCCACTACTTCAGCCATGTTTATGCCCTCCTGTTAGTGCAGCTGATGGTAGCAAAGCCACCGTCCTAAGGCATCGGTTGCGGCAGTGCGGCCCATGGGTAGCACAGGCCAAAAAAAACCGCAGGGCCTCTTGCGAGGCGCTGCGGCGTGGTGCTGCCGGCCGGTGCTCCGGCCGGTCGCTTCCTGTTGCTAGAAGTCGTCGAACAGGATCAACCCGAACGGCGCGCCGCCCCCGGCTGCATCCCGCGCGGCGGCGCTGTAAACGCCACCGGCTGCAACCGTGATCGTTGCTGGCCCGATGACCGGCATGCGATCTGCAGCCATGCTGTCCTCGTCTTCGGCCGCAATGACGATGACGTCGTAGCTGCCCGGCTCGAGGCTGACGTAGCCCGTGGTGTCGTTCAGCTCAACGCCAGCAAAGGCCGGGGCGACGTCTTCGCCGTCCATGTCCGGCGCCGCGATGTCGGTGCCCGGCTCAACGACAAAAATGTCGACCTCGCCGGCGGTGGCCGCCGCATGGATGATCCGAACCCGTGCCTCGGTGGCAATGGCGCGGTTGTCGTCGACCAGCACCAGCGCGCCAATGGCATTGTCTTCCGTGTCGGCAACGCCCGCGAGACCGGTCGCCAGGACGGTGTACTCGAAGCCCTGGGCCAGGGTCAGGGTCTCGTCGATGACCGCAGGGGTGACCGTTCCGGTCGCCGTGACCTGAATGCGCGTTTCGCCCGGGTCTACCTCGAGCGTCATGCTCTCTTCGGTGTAGGCCAGGTTGGTGATGATCGCAGCACCCGGATCGCCGGCAAGAACGTCGACGTTCGGCGCATCCGGAGACGCGTGAATCACGCGCACGCTGGCCGGGGTGTTGGTATCGAGGTAGTCGATTGCTGAGCGGTTCTCACCGGCCATGACCAGGCTGACGGCGGCTGCGCCGGGCACGGTGTTGTTGACCGCCACGACGACGACGTCGTCACCGCCGAAGAAGTCGATCGTGCCGGAGTCATAAGCAACGGCTGCCGGGTTTCCAGCGACTGTGATCGTCACCTGATACTCACCGGATGGAATGGTGAGGGGCATCGTCTGATCGCCGAAGGCGAGCGTTGCCGCAGGGCTCGCGGTGGCGATGTCGGTGCCCGGTGCCTCAACGTAAACGTCCACGGTCGGAGCTGCCGGTGAGCCGTGGATGATCCGGACCCGCGTACTGGTCAGGGCGACGTTGGGGCGCTCTTCCTGGATGACGATCGGCGTGACGGCCGCTGCCGTGCCGATGGCGACCACGGTGACCACGTCACCGTTGCTGACGCTGACCGGGGTCGGCGCGACGACCTCGACCGGGTCGTCCATGCCGGGTACGGAGACGACGGCGTCAATGGAGTAGTCACCAGGGCTGACGACGCCGAAGGATGAGGTCTTGAAGGGGCCTGCGAGGATGGTGCCGCCATCGGCGCGCAGGTTGACGGAGGGTGCATCCGCTACCGCGTGTACGAAGCCGACCACCGGGCTGTTGGCAGGAACGGTGCCGACCGGACCGCCATTGCCTTCGTTGTCACGATCGCAGCCGGCAAGCAGTAGCGCTGCGGCAGCAACCATGAATGAAGTAAATAGTCGCATTGTTATTCCTTTGTTACGCGGCATCGCGCGAATTATAGAGAGGAAAAGTCAAAGCTGCGTAGCTCGTGCAACAAATAGGTGCACATTTTTTTGGCGCCCAGGGGGAGGGATCCGAGCCGTCCCGACTCAGAAGACGGTGTAGCCGCCGTCTACGCAAATCTCTTGTCCAGTGTGGTAGGTCTGCGAGGGATCGGCCAGGAACGCGCCGACTTCCCGGAACTCGCTGGGGTCGGCCCAGCGCCTGACCGGTGTTCTTCGGACCGTGGCATCGCGGAACTTGTCGTTTTCGTACCCGCCGCTGGCCAGCTCGGTGATCGTCCAGCCCGGCAGCAGCGAGTTAACCCGGATCCGGTGCCGGGCAAGACCAACGGCGAGGGCCCGCACCAGCCCGTTGAGCCCCGTCTTGGCCGTACCGTAGGCCTCGTTACCAGCGGCGCCATGGATCGCTGAGGTTGAAGAGACGGCCACCAGGCTGCCGCCGGTACCCTGCTCGATGAGGACCCGGCTCGCCTCGCGCAGGGTCAGAAACACGCCGTCCAGGTTGGTGACCATGACCTGGCGCCATTCATCGAGGGACAGCTTGTGGAACGGCGTGCCGGTGCCACCGCGGCCAGCGTTCGCAAACAGGCCGTTCAGCTGTCCGAAGTCACTCACGGTCTGCTGCATGGTGTCGACGATCGAGCCTTCCTGGTCGACGTTGCAGACATAGGCACGATGGCCCGAGCTGATCTGCTCGAGCTTCGCCAGCGCGGCCGCGTTCTTGTCCTCGTTCCGTCCCCAGATTGCGATACGACCGCCGGCCATGGCAATGCCCTCGGCCATGCCGAGACCGATGCCGCCGTTGCCACCGGTGATGATGAAGACCTGGTCGTCGAGCCGGATCATCCCGCTGCCACGGCCTGCGGCATTGCCCGAAGCTCGGGCACGACCTCGGCCAGGTAGGTCTCAATGCGGTCGAAGGCCTGCTGTGCTTCGGCCATGCTGGGCTCGAAGATGTGCCACACGTGGATCGCGTGGTCCCAGGTCTGCAGGGTCACCGGGCTGCCCGCTTCGCGGGCCGTGTAGAAGTAGCGGTAGGCGTCGTCGCGCAGCATCTCGGCTTCGCTCACGTGAATCAGCGTCGGCGGCAGGCCGGCCAGATTGCCCCGCACCGGAGAAACGCTGGGATCCCTCGGCGGGATGCGCGCGCTGAGCCAGCCAAACCAGAGCAGCAGGAGCTGTGGGGCGTTAACCACCCGTCGCAGCAGGGGTCCGAGCAGCGGGTCGGTGTCGACGTTGTCACGCATGCTGGGCGACTCGAAAGCGGAATCGGTGGCCGGCGCCAGGGCAACAACGGCATCGGGCATGCGAATCCCATGATCCCGCGTCCAGGCCGCCGTGTTCAGCGCGAGGTTGCCGCCCGCAGAATCGCCGGCAACGCACAGCGTCTCTACCTGGTGCCAGCAGTTCGGTCCGTTGACGAACAGCCAGCGGTAGGCGCGGTGGCAATCATCGATTCCCGCTTGCCGCCGATGCTCTGGCATCAGCCGGTAGTCAACCGCGAACACCGAGAACCCCATACGACGCGCAAACGCCGTGGTGATGGGGCGATGGCTGAGCGGGCTCCCCGCAGTGAATGCGCCGCCGTGGATGTACAGGAGCCGCCGGTTCGGATCCGAGCCCGGCGCGACGATCCACTCTCCCGGAACCCCATCCGCCGTGGCCGGGATGACGGTGATGTCCGACAGATCGGCGCTCTCGCCCATGCTGTCCATGGTCTTGCGTATGCCTTCAAGCCCGCCACCGGAACCCAGGCCCCCGGTGCCGCCGCTGAACAACTCCTTGATCTGCGCAACTGCCGCGGTATGACCCGGGGAGGGGGGCGAGCCGGCATTGATCGGTTCGAGCTTGGGTCCGTCGTAGGCGCGCAGATCGGGTCCGCGCAGCTTGCGCACCGTGAGGAACCAGAGGACGGTGATGATAAGAAGTACCGATAATGCGAGAAGTACCATCTAACTTATTGATCCCTAGTGTTTTTCAAGAAGTAAGGGGTTCCAGGTCGTAACGCAGCATGACCCGTGAGCCCTCGTTCAGACCGCGGCGGAAGCGCGGGCCCCAGACGCCCCATTCGCGTCGATACTTGGCGCCGAACAGATCCAGCAGTCGAGCCTGTTCGGCCGCGTCCTCAATGGTCGTTCCGGTGGCGCGTGCGCTCGGCAGGGACCGGTAGCTGCCGTTGCTGCGCCGCCAGAGGCCGACATCGCCGATCCAGAGCTGGGTGGCAGTGAGGCCCTGGCGGATCGCGCGTGCGCGCCAGGCATCGCTACGGGTCACGACCACGGCGGCTCCGGGCACCGCCTGAAACCAGACTTCCGCCTGACAGCGGCTGAGCGCGCCGTTGCTGCGCAGCGGGCTGAGATACAGCAGCGGGCTCTCAGCCAGCGCGGTGTCCAGGGCAGCGGCGTTCTGCTCGGATCGGGCTAACGCTGCAGCAGGCGTTGCGCCGAGAACGCTCAGGCCGAGTGCGCCCAACAGGCGACGACGGACAATTGCCATGATTGGTTTCCTCCGTGCTGGTCATCGCGGATCAACGTCGGTCGCAGTCAGCGCCTGGCGCCGTGACCGGCTGATCCTCTCGCTGCACCTTACTGCAGGGACAGCGAGCGGGCACCTGCCGCAGCTGCCCACGACAACGCCAATGGTAGCAATCTCCGGGTGGAGCGCACGGTGAAGGGTAGGCAGCGGCCCTGATCCGGTACACTGAGAGCTGTCGCGAACAGGGGAACAGACCGGATGAGTACGCCGCAGCTATCGACCGCCACCGTCTTCCAGAATGCCTGGGTGGTTGCGGATTTCGAATCCGCCGTAGCCCATTGGGCAAACCGCTTCGGGGTCGGGCCGTTCTTCGCGATGGACTACGAGAGTGCGCCAGAGCTCCAGTATCGCGGTGCGCCGAGCACGCTGCGCATGCAGGTCGCCTTGGCGCAGGCCGGCGACGTCCAGATCGAGCTGATCAATCCGGTGTCCCCGGAGCCGAACGTCTATCGCGATCTGGTTCCGCAAGGCCAGACCCGCTTCCACCATGTGTGCCTCTGGAGCTCGGACTACGATGCCGATCTCGAGGCCATGAACTCAGCCGGCTACGAGACGGCCATGGCCTCGGGGCCCGCGAACGCGCGCTTTGCGTACTTCGATACCAGTGCCGACAACGGCCACATGATCGAGATACTGGAGGTTGAGCCAGGCATGCAGGATCTGTTCACGCGTGTTGCCGCCGAGGGCCGCAGCTGGAGCGGCGATCGGCCGCTGCGCCCCTTCGCCGAACTGCTGGCCTGAGCCGTGTCGATCGACCAGTTTGCGCTGACCGCGGAACAGCAGAACCTGCTGGATCATGCCGACCGTATCGGTCGTGAGGTGCTCTATCCGTTGGCGGCGAAGATGGATAACGAAGAGTGGTGGCCGCCGGACATCATGCGACAGCTCGGGGAGCTTGGCCTGCTCGGCATAACCGTGCCCGAGCAATACGGCGGCGTCGGGCTGGGCATGCTCGAATCCGGGCTGATACTGCAGGCGCTGTCGCGCTGGAACTACGCCTTCGGCCTGAGCTGGGTGGCCCACGACAACCTCTGCGCCAACAATCTGTGCACCAACGCCAACGAGCGCCTGCGGGAAACCTACCTGCCGAAACTCTGCTCCGGTGAGTGGACCGGGTGCCTGGGGCTGACCGAACCAGGAGCCGGGTCCGACGCCCTCGGCTCGATGCGCACCCGGGCCGAGCTCAAGGGTGACCACTACGTGGTTAACGGCGCGAAGCTCTACATCACCAATGGTCCCGTTGCCGACGTCTGCCTGCTCTATGCGAAAACGCAGCAGGGACGGGGCTCGAAGGGCATCACTGCTTTTGTGGTCGAGACCTCGACGCCCGGATTCAAAGTGGCGCAGAAGCTCGAGAAAATGGGCTTCCGCGGCAGCCAGACCGCGGAGCTGGTGTTCGAGGACATGATCGTCCCGCGCGAGAACATCGTCGGTGTTGAGCATGAGGGGCATCAGGTGGTGATGAGCGGCCTCGACATCGAGCGGGCCATGATCGCGACCATCAACGTCGGTATGGCGGAGCGTGCCCTGGAGCTGGCCCTCGAGTATTCGAAGACCCGCGAGCAGTTCGATCAGCCGATCAGCAGTTTTCAGATGATTCAGGCGCGGCTGGCCGACATGTTCGTCTGGGTGCAGACCATGCAGACCTACTGCTGGCAGGTGCTAGCCGCCTGTGACCGGATCGAGGGTAAGGAAGCCGGGCGCGGCGACATCCATGCTCAGACCGCGGCCTCGGTGATGTACTGCGCTGACATGTGTAACCGCGTGCTCGACAGCGCGCTGCAGATCCACGGTGGCGCAGGCTACATCTGGGAATCGGAGATCAACCGGCTGTTTCGCGGCACCAAACTTTTGGAAATCGGCGCTGGAACGACGGAGGTGCGCAAGATGATCATTGCCAAGGAGTTGCTGCGCTGAACGGCTCAGCACAGCAGGTACCCCGGGAACCGCAGGAGCGGCGGGCACCCCAGCTAGGAGCAGCTGTAAAGCGTGCCGGAGCTGCGTACGCACCAACATGTGCGACCCGCACCGCAGGGTGCGACCCGCACCGCCTGTACCTGAGCTCGCGTCCGCAGCGGCGCTCGGCAGGCGAATGATTCAGCAGACCAATGATTGAGCAGCTAAACAACAGAGCTTAGAAACCAAAGACGATGACAACGGGGAGTACTGATGAACTTTGAATTTTCCGAAGAGCAGCTGCTGCTGCGGGACCAGGCCCGAGGGCTCCTGAACGACGCGTGTTCACCGGACGTGGTGCGGCGGATTCTCGATACCGATGAGAAGTACGCGCAGGATCTCTGGGCGACGGTGGCGGAGATGGGCTGGACGGCCGCGGCGATTCCGGAGGAACTCGGCGGCCTCGGGCTCAGCTATCTGGAGCTTGCGGTCATTGCCGAGGAACTGGGCCGGGTGGCAGCACCGATTCCGTTCTCGTCCTCGGTGTATCTCGCCACCGAAGCGCTGCTGCTGGCAGGCAGCGAGAAGCAGAAGGAGCACTGGCTGCCGCGGCTTGCGAGCGGCGAGGTGATCGGCACCCTGGCTTATGCCGAAGGTCTCGGGCAGCCGAGCCCGGCGCGCTTCGAAACCACTTTGAGCGGCGGCCAGCTCAGCGGTGCCAAGCCGGCGGTGGCCGATGGCTGCTGCGCGGATCTGATTGTCGTCGTCGCCAAATGTGATGGTGGCGACGGCGCTCAGCTGTGCCTGGTGGAAAAAGGCGCCAGCGGCTTCAAAGCAGAAACGGTGACGACCGTCGACCCGACCCGCGCGCATGCCAACCTGACCTTCACCAACGTCGAGGCAGATCCGCTGGGTGCAGCCGGAGAAGGCTGGACGCTGTTGAACCGCCTGCTCGATCGCGCGGCGGTGCTGTTTGCCTGGGAGCAGCTCGGCGGTGCGGAGGCCTGCCTCGAGATGGCCAAGGAATATGCGCTCGGACGCTACGCCTTCGGGCGGCCGATCGCGAGCTATCAGGCCATCAAACACAAGCTCGCCGACATGTACGTCAAGAACACGCTGGCGCGTTCGAACGCCTATTTTGGTGCCTGGGCGCTCAGCACCAACGCGCCAGAGCTGCCGCTGGCAGCCGCAACCGCGCGGGTCGGCAGCACGCAGGCTTACTACTACGCGTCGAAGGAGAACATCCAGACTCACGGCGGCATGGGCTACACCTGGGAGTTCGACTGCCAGTTCTACTACCGGCGCTCGAAGCTGCTCGCCGTCACCCTGGGCAGCGAAGCCCTCTGGCAGCAGCGCCTGATCGATGCCACCGAGACGGCCGACGTCGCCTGAGCGCGGGCACCGGCGCAGAACGACTTGACCGCGTACGAACAGAATTTAGAAGACAGCAGAGGTAACGACGATGGATTTTGAAGATTCAGCGGCAGAAGCCGCGTTTCGCAAGGAAGCCAGTGACTGGCTGCAGGCCAACGCGCCGACGGTGGCCGAGCTCGAAGGGATGGATGGCATGGAGCGTGCCAAATACTGGCAGAAGAAGAAGGCAGAAGCCGGCTGGGCCTGCATCCGCTGGCCGAAAGCCTACGGCGGCCGCGACGCATCGGCGATTGAGCAGGTCATCCTCGGGCAGGAAGAAGCCAAAGTGAAGGTGCCTGAGACCGGCGTGTTCAGCATTGGTCAGGGTATGGCAGCGCCGACGCTCATGACCTGGGCCAACGAAGAAGACCAGCAGCGGTTTCTGCCGGATCTCGCCAGCGGCGAGAAGATCTGGTGCCAGCTGTTCAGCGAGCCGGCCGGTGGTTCGGATCTGGCAGCGCTCCGCACCAAGGCGGAAAAAGATGGCGACGAGTGGGTCGTCAATGGTCAGAAGATCTGGACCTCCGGGGCCCACTATTCGGACTGGGGCATTCTGGTGGTGCGCACCGATCCGACGGTACCGAAGCACAAAGGACTGACCTACTTCTACGTGGATATGAAGAGCCCGGGCATCGAGATCAAGCCGATCAAGCAGATCTCTGGTGACGCGAACTTCAACGAGGTGTACTTCACCGACGTGCGGATCCCGGACAGCCAGCGCCTTGGCGAGGTCGGGCAGGGCTGGCAGGTTTCGCTGACCACGCTGATGAACGAGCGGGCCAGCATTGGTGCCGGCGGCGGCGGGGTGAACTTCAAGAAGGTTAAGGAGCTCGCCGAGCAGGCGTACATCGGTGACCGGCCGGCCATCGAGGACTCCCAGGTGCGGGCCAAGCTTGCCAGCTGGTACGTGCAGGAGGCGGGTCTCAAGTACACGGCCTACCGCACGCTGTCCGCGTTGTCCCGGGGCGACATCCCCGGCCCGGAGAACTCCATCGGCAAGCTGGTTGGGGCGGTGAAGACGCAGGACATGTCATCGTTCGCCATCGATCTGCTGGAGCAGCAGGGCGTTATCCGTGATGCCGGGCTCGGCGCCTTCGGAGCGCTGTTCCAGGACAGCTACCTGGCCATTCCCGGGCTGCGGATTGCCGGCGGTACCGACGAGATCATGGCCAACATCATCGCGGAGCGCGTGCTCGGCCTGCCGCAGGAGCCTCGGATGGACAAGGGCATTCCGTTCAACGAAGTGCCCACCGGCAGCTGATGGCGATGCCCGGGCTGAGACCGTTTCATCTGGCGATTCCCGTCGCGGATCTGGTTGCGGCCCGGGCGTTCTACGGGGAGCTGCTCGAGTGCCCCGAAGGTCGTTCCGCCGCGCAGTGGGTCGACTTCGACTTCTTCGGCCACCAGCTCGTCTGTCATCAGGTCGAGCATCACGATTCCGTTGCCGGCCGTAACCCGGTCGACGGCGAGTCGATCCCCGTACCGCATTTCGGCGTCGTGTTGACCCGGGCGCAGTGGGATGCGGCAGCGGCCCGGTTCCGGTCCGTCGGGCACCGGTTCGTGGTTGCGCCAACGGTCCGCTTCGAAGATACCCCCGGGGAACAGGCGACCTTCTTTGTCGCCGATCCGAGCGGCAACGTGCTCGAGTTCAAAGCCTTCGCGGACCTCGATCAGCTGTTTGCCCGCTAGGCGTCCGCAACGGCTGCCGGACCGCGCCGCCGCGTCCTGACAGCAGGCTGTCAGGAGTGGTGCGGTAACCTCTGGCTACAACTGCACGAGGATACATCCGTTGGCCGATTCAGAAATCACTCTCTTCACCCTCGGCGGTGCCTTTGGCATGCGTAACGTCAGCCCGTTCTGCTTCAAGACAGAACTGTTGCTGACCCATCTCGACCAGCCGTTTACCCTCGAGGTGGTCCAGGATCCGCGCAAAGCGCCGAAGGGAAAGCTCCCCTACATCCGCATGAACGGCGTCACCGTGGCGGATTCGGAGCTGATCATGGCGCACCTGGATCGTGTTCTCGATGGGCGGGTGTATGGGGGCCTGTCGCCTCAGCAGGCCGCCTACGGCACCGCGTTGACACGTCTGGCAGAGGAACACCTGTACTGGCTGATGGTGGCGTCCCGCTGGCTGGATGACGACTGGTTTCCCAACGTTGTTACCGGCTTCTTCGGCATTGCGCCGGCGCTGATCCGCCCCCTGGTCGCGGCGGGTGCCCGCCGTCAGGCCGCGAAGACCTACGATCTGCAGGGGCTGGGACGCCACAGTCCGGAAGAGCAGCGCGCGTTCGCGCACGCCGATCTGCGCGCAATCGAACAGGCCGTTGGTGACGGGCCGTTCCTGTTTGGCACCGAACCGACCGTGCACGACTTTGCGGTCGCCGCCGTTCTGACCGGCATCTTCTACAACGAGCCCGCGACCTGGCTGACACGGCTGGCCGAGCCCTACGAAGGGCTCAGACAGTACGTCGACCAGGTCGAGCGTATCGTCGGGATCTCCGCGCGCTGACTACCGGAGCCGTTCGCGTGCTTCAAGCCTGTGCCGTCACGAACCACACCTGTCCGGGCAGCTGAACGCCGTCTGCGCCGGCAAAGGGCGTCAGTGCCTCGCGGACCGCGCTCAGCGCCGCGCTGCGATCGGGCTCCTCCAGCAGTTTCAGTGCCCGGCTCAACGGCCCGATACGGCTCTGAAAGGCAACCGCCGCGTCCAGGTCGGCGCCCAGGGTCAGGTCACAGCCATAGGCTTCGATCGTGATGTCGCCATAGCCTGCCTGCTCGAGATAGCGCTGGATATCCGCTGGGTCGGCGAACGCGAAAGGTCCCGGGGCTTTCGGATCCGGCGGTGGGTCGGGCGGTGGCACAAACGGCTTCACGGCAGCGGCGGCGAGGTAGAGCCAGCCGTTGTCTCGGGGTGATGCCCAGCATACGAACTGCAGCTGGCCACCGGGCCGCAGCTGCGACCGCAGGTGCCCGAAGGCGGCCCCGGGAGCGTCGAAGAACATGACGCCAAAGCGCGATATCGCCCGGTCGAAGGGGTGCGGGAAGCGAGCTGCCGCAGCGTCCGCTTCGATAAACTCGATGTTGTCCGTACCTGCCGCGCGCTCGCGCGCGGCGGCGAGCATCGGTGGCGAGACGTCGACGCCCGTGATCTGCCGGACCCGCGGTGCGAGGGCAAGGGTGGACGTGCCGCAACCGCAGCCGATATCCAGCACCTGCTCCGTCGGCTCTCGAGGAATACGCCGCAGCAGTTCCGCGGTGATGGGGGCCATCATCGCGTCGATCGCATCCTGGGTTTCGACCCAGGTGATCCCGGTTTCGCCGCTCCAGTAGTCGATCTGTTCGGTGTTGCTCATGGCTCAGGCTGCTCCGGCAACGATCGTTGCTTCGTAGTGCTCGAGGAAAGCGTCCGCCTCGACGGCAACGCAGACCTCGGCGGGCGGAACGTCTGTCCAGTCTCCTGGAGGGAAACTCGTCTCTACCGGCGCCCAGATGGTCTGGCCTCGGGCGATGCCACCGGGCACAACCCGCAGCGCGGCACGGCGCGTGGTGAACAGCTCCGGGGCAGCCACGTAGCCGACCGCCAGCGAGTCGTGCATGGCAAAGCCGGCCAACTTGTGGCGGCTGTAGTAGAAGTTCTCGTAGAAACGCGTGATGTCCCAGATGAACTCGCCCACGGCACCGCTGCTGTCGCGCAGCCGCTTTGCCTGAGCCTGCAGCATCGTGCAGGTCATCGTCGCATCGAGCGGTACCAGCGTGACCGGCCAGCGCGCGCTCAGCACGCGATCAGCAGCATGCGGATCACCATAGATGTTGGCCTCGGCGCAGGGCGTAACGTTCCCGGTGAACCGGTTGGTACCGACGGCGCCACCCATCACGACCACAGCCTTCACCTGCTCCTGGATCGAGGGATCGAGGCTCAGTGCCAGGGCGAGATTGGTCAGGCGACCCACGGCCACCAGGGTGAGCTCGCCGGGTCGGGCGCGGATGGCGTCGACCAGGTAGTTGGCTGCCGGCAGCGCCTGCGCCGTGGTTGCGGGCGGTTGCGGGTTGATGTTGCCGAGGCCGTCGTCGCCGTGAACGAAGGTCGGTACATCCTCGTCCGGCACAAACAGCGGGTGGGCCGCGCCCCGATAGACGGGGATATCGATTGCGAAGCGTTCGCAGATGTGCAGCGCGTTGCGGGTGGTCGTGTCGACGCTGGCATTGCCGACCACCGTAGTGATCCCGACCAGCTCGATGGCCGGACAGTAGTGCGCATAGAGCAGCGCCATGGCGTCGTCGATCCCGGGATCGGTGTCAAAGATAATGGGTGTTGCGGTCATCGGGATCCCTGCGTGCTCAGGCGCGCAGTGTGCGCTATGGTCCTTCGCTGCTTCAATCCCTGAACCGCAAGCGGAGAGCCCGTGGCGCGCACAGCACTGACGCTTGCCAGTTTCCTCGCTTACTTCGTGATGTCGAGCCTGCTGGCGCCGATTGGCCTGCAGCTCGCGCCGCTGGCACAGGAGTTTGGCCTCGAGCTTGCCGCCGTCTCTGCCGTGTTCGGCTGGCTCACCAGCGGCGTTCTGCTTGGTGCGCTGCTGGCGGTACCGCTCTATGAGCGAGTGCCGCTGCGGCCGCTGGTGGCTGCGACCTACGCACTGCTCGCGGCGGCGTTGTGGCTGCTGCCAGGCCTGGCCGACAGCCATGCGCTGCGTTGGGGGCTGGGGCTGGTAGGGGCACTCTCGGGCATCGGCCTGGCCGGCGCGGCGCTGCTGATCGCGCAGAGCTATCGTGCGGCTCACCGCACGTCGATGCTGGTTGTGACCGATGCCTCTTTCAGCAGTGCGGGGTACATCATCGCGCCGCTGGCCGGCTGGATGCTGGCCAGCGGCGGTGGCGCGCGGGACATCTATCTGGTGATTGCCGGTCTTGCGTTGCTGATTGCGCTGCTGACCGCGCTCACAGCGGTGCCCCGGGTCGCAACCGCACCAACGCCGGATACGGTCGCACGCAGCGCAAGGACCGGTACCACGCTGGTGTTCTGGCTGTGTGCACTGGCCCTGTTGGGATACACGCTGGGCCAGCAGTCGTTGCTGATCTGGCTCCCGACGCTGCTGACCACGGCGGGAACCGTTGACAGTGCGGAGGCCGGCGTCCTCATCGGCCGTTACTGGACGGGCATGTTCGTCGCACAACTGCTGGTTGCGGTCTGGTTGCTGCGTTCGGGCACGGTGCTGATCCTGTGGCTGGCGGCCTGGGGAACGCTGCTCGGAGCCACACCGCTGGTGCTGGGCGTACCCCAGTCCGCTTTCGGTGCAGCGATGCTGATCTGGGGTCTCGCCAACTTTGCGCTGTTGAAGGTGGTGCTTGGTTTCGTGAGCGACCAGCCGGGGCTCGATCTCACCCGGGTTCTGCCGCGACTGCTGTTTGCCGCGACTTCCGGCACCGCGCTTGCGCCGGTGCTGTCCGGCTTTGTTGCCGCCCAGTTCGGCCCCCGGGCAACGCTGGGGCTGGCCCTCGGGTCCTTAAGCCTCACTGCCGTAGCGCTGACCCTCGCGATCCTCGGCCGCCGCGTGCAGGGTAAACTGAGTATCGGAACTGAGGAGCCATCATGAAGGTAGCAACAGTGTGCTACGCCGCAGCGGATGCGCCGCAGCAGTTTGTCCGGGCGCTACGGGAGACGGGCTTTGCAATCCTCGAGGAGCACCCTATTGCGCCGGAGCGGTTCGATCGGTTGACCGAGGCCTGGATCGGCTTTTTCCGCAGCGAAGACAAACGCCGCTACCTGCATGCGCCCAGCGTCGACGCGCGCAGCGGCTACTGGCCGGCGGAGGAAAGCGAGACCGCCGTCGGTCACGATCAGCCGGACCTGAAGGAGTTTTTTCAGCTGCTGGGTGACACGGCGCTGCCGGAAACGCTGCGGGACGAGATTCTCGACTTCCGCCGCGACGCGCTCGAGATCGGTATCGAGCTGCTGGGCTGGATCGACCGGGCGCTAGCGGATGCCGGAATACGGCAGCTCGAGCGTCCGATGGCCGAGCTGGTCTGCGACGAGGAGAGCGTGCTCAGGGTACTGCACTATCCACCGCTCGCCGGTGTGGAACCCAAGGGTGCCGTACGCGCAGCCGCGCACGAGGACATCAATCTGATTACGCTGCTGCCAGTGACGCGGGAGCCGGGGCTGGAAGTCCTCGATCAGCAGGGTCGCTGGCACGCCGTACACGGCGAGCCCGGCCAGCTCATTGTCAATGCCGGCGACATGTTGTCCGAGGCCACCGATCAGTACTTCCCATCAACGACCCATCGGGTCGTTAACCCGGGTGACGCAGACAGCAATCGATCGCGGATCTCGATCCCGTTTTTTATCGCGCCGGTGCTCGAAACACGGCTGTCCGTGCGCTACACCGCACGCAGCTATCTCGATGAACGGCTGGCAGAGATTTCGAATGGAGGCCGCTCGTGAGCCGCGTCGTGGTGCTTGGCAGCGTGAACATTGACTACGTGCTGCACCTGCCCCGGTTCCCACAGCCTGGTGAAACGCTGGCCGGCAGCGAATTCCGGGTCACCATGGGCGGCAAAGGGGCGAACCAGGCGGTTGCCTGCGCGCGCGCTGGCGGCGATTGTGCGCTCGTTGCCTGTATCGGCGACGACGCCTATGGCCGCGAAGCGCTGGCGGGGTTCGAGGCGGACGGCATCGACGTATCCGGCGTCACAGTGTTGTCCGATGCGCGTACGGGCGCGGCGCTGATCTTCATCGACGACCAGGGGGAAAACTGTATCGGCATCTCCGCGGAGGCGAATGCTGCTCTGGCCATCGAGCGGGTCGAAGCCGCAAGCATGCAGATTGCGGCAGCGGACTGGCTGCTCATGCAGCTCGAGGTGCCGCTGCCGGCCGTGCAGCGCGCCGTCGAAATCGCCAAGGCCGCCGGTACCCGGGTTGCCCTCAACCCAGCGCCCGCGGCGGGCCCGCTGCCCAGCGCGCTGCTCCAGCAGGTGGACCTGCTGACACCGAACCAGACAGAAGCCCGGACACTGCTGCCGGATTCAGTTCAGACGGACGAAGCGGCAGCGCGCGCGCTGCTGGCCCTGGGCGTGGGTACAGTCATCGTGACCCAGGGCGCGGCCGGCGCGCTGCTGGTGGAGCCCGCCGGCACCACGCCGGTGCCGGGCATCGCAGCGCGCGTGGTAGACACGGTTGGCGCCGGAGACTGCTTCAACGGCGTGCTGGTGGCGGAACTCGCCCGCGGGGCGACGCTGCCCGAAGCCATGGCGTTTGCGACCCGGGCGGCCGCCATTGCCGTCACCCGTGAAGGCGCGCAGACGTCGATGCCCTTGCGTTCGGAGATTGCGGGGGCCTAGCGCCGCACCGCCGGTGTCTCGATCGGCAGCGTGCCTGCGCGCCAGGCCAGAAACAGCTCCAGCGCCACGTAACGTTCATCGCCGAAGGGCAGCTGGTTCGCCCGTACGCCCTCATTGCAGAAGCGCAGCCGGCGATGCAGCGAACCTGTGGCCTGCCAGTCGAGGCGGTAGATCGGATAGCCCGTGCTCTGTCCCTGGCTCAGCAGATCCCCGCGCAGCCGACGACCATAGTTCTGCTCGTGGCAGTGGTGGCAGCCGAGATTGAGCTGCCCGCGCCGTTCGTAGAAGTACTGCTGGCCTTGCTCAAAGAACGGGCGCGCCGGTCCGTCGATGGCAACGGCGAACGGGAGCCCCCGCGACTGGTGTGCGATGTAGGCTGTCATACCCAGCAGCTCTGGCGATTCCCAGGGCCAGGGCGCACGGTGCTGATGCTCGATACGGCACAGGTTGATGCGCTGCTCGAGGTTCAGGAGATGCTTGAGCCGCGTGTGGACCTTCGGAAAGGTCGCTGCGACGCCCTTAAGCGGCGCTTCGCCGGTGCCGTGGCAGGAGGCGCAGCTCGGTTTGCCGCTCTCGTAGAGTTCGCGGCCCAGATCGACCGCCAGCATCCCTGGATTGCTGAAAGGGTCGTGCTGCAGACGCCGGGTGTCCGGCGTCTGAAAGGTGAGGCCGGACTTGAGGTCGGTAAGCGTGCGGGCCGGTTCCGGGGGCGGTTGCGCTGCAGCGGCCGGAGCGGGTGCTCCCGGTGCCGTTGCGGCCGGGGGCTCCGACGCCGGGGCAGCATCCGGTGCTGGCGCTGCTATTCCGGTCCAGCACAGCAGCACGAGGGCTGTGAACAAGCGTTGCCGGCGCATCAGCCGGCCGTCAGCGTACGCTGTTCGCGCGTCACCGTGCCGTTCTGGTCGGTCCATTCGAAATGTATGGTGCCCGTGCGCACGGCGCGGAAGCGGAAGCTCAGAAACGGATTGGCAGCGATGCCGGGGTTCAGCTCGATATCCAGGATCGGTTCGTCGTCGTAGAGACAGCGGAAGCGCGTGAGAATATTGCGCGCGATGGCTTTGCCCATGGCATCACGACGATAGCCGGTTTCCATCGGGTGCGAGATCAGCGCTTTTGCGGTGATCACCGACCCAGCGGTGGCCGTGTCCGGCAGGGCGACGCGCACTCGGCGGGTGCTGCTGGCCATTACAGCAACCCGTCGATACAGGCGGAGACGGACACGATGACCTCCGCTGCTGCGGTCCAGAGGGTCCCGTCAGCAAGCTCCGCCACCGCCAGCACCTCCTGCGTGCCTGACAACCGGATGCGGGTCTCGATCTCTTCCGCGACAACATGTGTACCAAAACGGAAGTGCGCGATCTGCGCTTCCGGATTTCGTGGCGACAACAGCCACAGCTGGGTCACCGGTGCGGTGTCAGCAGTTGCTACCGACACGGTCAGCCCAACGGAGTTGCCGTTCTCGGCCAGCGCCGGCAGGTACAGGTCCACCCGGCCCTGGTTCAGCCTGCGGCCGGCGCGAAGGTCGTTCAGCGCGGTCTCGAAAGCGTCTGTGGTCGCCAGCGCCGCCAGCCCGGTCAGTGGCTTCAGCGCCAGCACTGCCGTGGCCGCGGAGCTGCGGCGGATCCAGCGGCGCCGGTTGATCACGAGCCACCCGCCCGGAGGAACGCGATGAGATCCTCGATTTCCTGTGCGGTGAGGACAGGGCGATTACGAAAGGCGGGTGCTACATCGCGGAAGCCGCCCTGGCGATGGTAGGCCGGCATAACGGTCTGTGGATTCAGGCGCGTCGAGTCCACCAGCCGGTAGCGCAGTGCAGCAGCGCTCAGCTGGTTGCCAACACCATCGAGGCTGGGTCCGATGTTGCCCTGGAAGCCCTCGTCGACGGCGCTGTACTGGTGACAGAGCAGGCAGTGCCCGCGCTGACGATCCAGGAACACCGCGCGACCCCGGTTCGCGTTGCCGGGTTTGTCGGTGAGCGGCGGCTGCTCGGTTGCAATTGCCGCGCTTCCGAACAGCAGGGCAAGTGCTGGCAACCAGTGAGTAGCTCGGGCCATGACCGGCTGGCGCTCAGCCGAAGACCTGATCGGTGATGTGCCGGAACCAGGCGCGCGCATAGTTCGCCTCCGCCTTGCGCTGGCCGTCCGGGGCGTCCATGGGGCTGGCGCCACCGGAACCAGGCTGGCTGGCCCAGAGCGGGCCGTCGGCGGCGTAGACGCCGGCCACGGAAATGCCGTAGTCCGGTGACACCAGGCTGTAGCAGGTGTTCATCAGCTTGGTGTCGATCGGTGGCAGATCGTTGAGGCTGCGCAGGATCTGCAGGGCTACCAGACGACCCTGGGCGTTGGCGGCGAAGGCCGACTTGGGCATCGCATTTGCGATCGCTGCATCACCGATCACGTGGGCGGCGCGATGACGGCTCGACTCGAAGGTAGCTGCGTCGATGGGACACCACCCGGTGCGGTCCGTCAGATCGGCGCGACGGGCAACGGCCGCTGCCCGCTGCGGCGGAATCACGTTGACGACGTCGGCCTGGTGCTGATCAAAGTCCGTGATCAGCGTGCGGTTGGCTGCATCCACCTCGATGACCGCTGCGCCGTCGGAACGACCAAGCCATTCCACGCGGTCGCCGTAGAGCGTCTTCCAGGCCGCCATGAACAGCGGCTGCTTCGAGAAGCGGTCTTTGGCATCCAGCAACAGCAACTTGGCGCGTGGCTTGTGCTGTTTGAGGTACCAGGCAATGAGGCTCGCCCGTTCGTAAGGCCCGGGTGGGCATCGGTACGGGTTGTCGGGGATCGCCATGGCGACAGTGCCGCCCTCGGGCAGTGCCCGCAGCTGGTCGCGCAGCAGCACGGTCTGCGGACCGGCATCCCACGCGTGCGGCAGGCTGTTTGCCGCGTCGCGGCTGTAGCCGGGGAGGGCGTCGTAGTTGAGCTCGATGCCGGGTGCCATGATCAGCCGGTCGTAGCTGAGCTCCGCGCGGCTGTCCAACGTTACCCGCCGGGCGACGGGATCCACTTCCAGGGCTCGATCATGGAGGATGCGCACTCCCATGGCTTCGACCGCGGTGTACCCGAAGGTCTGTGCCTTGATGTCCCGCAGACCGGCGACGACCAGGTTGCTGAACGGACAGGCGACGTAGCTCCTGCGGGGTTCGATGAGCACGACATCGAGATCCGGAGCGCCGGCTTTGAGGGTTCTGGCTGCAGTCACGCCGCCAAACCCGCCGCCGATGATGACAACCCGGGCGTTCCGAGTGTCGCTGGAACCGGTCGGGCTGCTCTGGCAGCTGGCAAGCAACGCAGTGAACGGAAGCAGCGTGCCCTGCTTGAGCAGGGTTCGGCGTCGTATGCTCACGGTTGCTCCTCAGGGGCGACCGCTGCAATAGCCGCCGCAATCAGCGTCAGCTCTTCTTCCGTGTACCCCTTCGCGATCCGATTCATCAGGGTCGGCGCGCCCAGATCCTGCTGGTAGTCCAGCAGTCGTTGCCGCAGGGCCAGCTCATTCAGCCCCCAGATATTGGGAAACGTCTCGGTGACGCTGGCAGCAGCGGTGCCGGGCGCGTGGCACCCTGCGCACACAGCCGCAAGCGTGTTGCCACGCTCGGTGTCTGCCAGAGCAGTAGCCGCGGTCGCCGAGAGCGCCGTGGCTATCGCTACAGCAGCCACGCGGCAGGTACCGCGCGCTCGTGAGCGGCCGCTCATGCGCTGGCCAGCGTCGTGCCTCCGAGCGGGAAGTCCCGGAGCCGCTGGCCGCTGGCGGCAAATACCGCGTTCAGCACCGCCGGTGCAGCGACCGCAATGGTCGGCTCACCTACGCCGCCCCAGCCGCCGCCGCTCGGCATGACAAGGGTCTCGACGGCGGGCATGTCCGCAAGCTTCAGCGATGGGTAGTTGTGGAAGTTCGTCTGTACTGCCTGACCGTCCTTCCAGGTGACCTCCTGATACAGCATGCCCGACAGCCCGTAGACGAAGGACCCGGCGACCTGTGCCTCGATCTGCTGCGGGTTGACGGCATAGCCCGGGTCGGTTGCGGCGACGATACGATCCATCTTGAACTTGCCGTCGGTGACAGTGACCTCGGCACAGGCGGCCACGTAGCTGCCGAAGGCCTTACAGACCGCAAGCCCGCGACCGCGCCCTTCGCCGAGGTCTTTGCCCCAGCCGGATTTCTCGGCCACGGCATTCAGAACGGCCAGTGCCTTGGGCTCGTCTTTCAGCAGTGCCCTGCGGAACTCCAGCGGGTCCTTGCCTGCCGCATCGGCCAGCTCGTCCAGGAAGCTCTCCATGTAGAGCACGTTCTGGTTGGCGTTCACGCCGCGCCAGAAGCCCGGGCGGATCGGCGGATTGCGCATGGCATGGTCGATCAGCAGGTTCGGAACGTCGTAGATGAAAGCATGATCGGCACCGGGTCCGCCGTCCTTGCCCGGCAGGAAACACTGAAAGACCAGGCCGTCCATGCCGTTCGGCTGCAGGCCGTTCGGGTTGAGGCCGGCAATGATCGACTGTCCGGAAATGCGGACGTGCAGCGAATCGAGATTGCCGTCGTCATCGAGACCGCCGACCAGCTTGGCCTTGGTAATCGGGTGGTACATGCCGTGCTGCATGTCTTCTTCCCGGGTCCAGAGCAGCTTGATCGGCGTGCCCGGCATGGCCTTGGCCACGGTCACTGCCTGCTCGACGTAGTCACCGGCGCCGCGGCGCCCGAAACCGCCTCCGAGATGAATCTTGTAGACCTCGCACTGTTCGAGCGGGAGCTCCGCGGCTCGAGACGCTGCCGCCAGGGCGGCCTCACCGTTCTGGGTAGGGCACCAGACCTCGCAGCGCTCCTCGGTCCACTTCGCCGTTGCGTTCATGGGCTCCATGGTGGCGTGGTTCTGATACGGGTAGCTGTACGTGGCCTCCACGGTGCGGGCGGCCTTGGTCAGGGCTTTCTTCGCCGAGCCGTTCTGGTTGCCGACAAAGGCCTCGTCCGCGGTCAGGCCCTCTGTCAGCATGGCGTCGATAGCCTCGCTGTTGAGATCGGCGTTCGGACCTTTGTTCCACTCGATGGGCAGGGCGTCGAGCGCGGTCTTGGCCTGCCACCAGGTATCTGCGACGACCGCCACGGCGTCATCGCCCACGGCAACGACCTTGCGGACGCCCGGTTTGCCTTCGATCGTCTTGGCGTCATAGGACTTGATGCTGCCGCCTACAATCGGGCAGGCCTTGATCGCGGCGTTCAGCATGCCGGGGAGCTTCAGATCCGCGCCGAACACCTGTTTGCCGGTGAGCTTGTCCGTCGTATCCAGGCGTTTGACCGGCTGTCCGATCAGCTTCCAGTCCTTGGGATCCTTGAGGGTGACCTTGAGCGGAGGTGCGAGCTTGCCGGCCGCATCGGCAACGGCGCCGTAAGTTGTGCTGCGATTGCTCGCGGCGTGCGTGATGACGCTGTTGGCAGCCGTGCACTCGCTGTCTTTGACGCCCCACTGTTTGGCCGCGGCTTCGATCAGCATCATGCGCGCGGCGGCGCCGCCCTCGCGGACGTACTGGTGACTGCCGCGGATCCCACGGCTGCCGCCGGTGGAGAACGATCCCCAGGCCCGATCTCTGGCCAGGCTCTGACCCGGCGTGACGTACTCCGTGGTCACCTTATCCCAGTCACACTCGAGTTCTTCCGCCAACATCTGCGCAAGACCCGTGAGCGTGCCCTGGCCCATTTCAGAGCGGGCGATGCGAATCGTGACCGTGTCGTCGGCATCAACAACAACCCAGGCGTT
This sequence comes from Pseudomonadota bacterium, assembly GCA_038757945.1. Taxonomy (GTDB): domain Bacteria; phylum Pseudomonadota; class Gammaproteobacteria; order Pseudomonadales; family Azotimanducaceae; genus CALHVX01. Next base: position 4,418 of record JBCDGJ010000044.1, on the reverse strand, counting down.
GACCTCGTCGGGGTGCACGGCGTGGCCGTCCGCCGCGGCCTGCTCGGAGCGCAGCGCCATACCGATCGCCAGCCCGGATCCGGCAACGCCGCTGCCGATGACGAAACGACGGCGATTCAGGATGATGCTCGTCATGCTCAGACCTCCTCTGCTGCGTTGCGCGCCGCGGTGGTGGCCGCAGTTTTCGCCGGCTGCGCCAGCTTGGCCGCGAGGTGGATGCCTTCGCGCACCCGCGGTAGCGTGCCGCAGCGACAGATGTTGGTGATGTTGGCGTCGATATCGGCGTCGGATGGATTCGGGTTACCGGCGAGCAGCGCCGCGCTGGCCATGATCATCCCGGGCTGACAGTAGCCGCACTGCGGCGTATCGAGCTCCGCCCAGGCGCGCTGCACTGGGTGATCGCCATTGTCGGACAGCCCTTCGATGGTGGTGATCTGCTGTTCCGGCTGCACGCCGCTGACCGGGTAGACGCAGGAACGCACGGCGCGACCGTCAACGTGCACGGTGCAGGCGCCACACTGGGCCACCCCGCAGCCGAACTTGGTTCCGGTCAGGCCAATCTGCTCGCGCAGTACCCACAGCAGCGGGGTTGTTGGATCGGCGGTGACTTCAACGACTTCGCCGTTGACGTTCAACTTGGGCATGGCTTGGCTCTCCTGAAAGCTCCTGGACAGATCGATAGCGCAGTGATCAAACGCGACGACGGGCTGGCAGGGGCCCGCGAACGCCTTACTATGGCTAGGCTGTGACGCATTGTCGACTCGGCAGCGGGGACGGGTGTCGGAAGCCGATGGCTAGCCGATGGGCGGGTGGCAAGTGCTCGTTGGTCAGCGTTAAGGAACGAGATCGTTGGGTTCCGCGAGCCCGTGACTGCGCTGGTCGGCGGCGCAAAGAGAATGAGAATGATTCAGAGAGTAAGGCTGGACGTGCAGATTTGGGTGGATGCGGACGCCTGTCCAAGGCCGATCAAGGAGGTCCTGTTCCGCGCCGCGAACCGCACTGCGACCCCGACGACGCTGGTGGCAAACCAATATCTCCGGACGCCGCCGTCCCGCTGGATCAAGGCATTGCAGGTGCCCGCAGGCTTCGATGTGGCCGATCACGAGATCGTCGAGCGCGTCGAACCCGACGATCTGGTTATTACCGCCGACGTTCCGCTTGCCGATGCGGTCATTGCCCGGGGTGCCGTAGCCCTGAACCCCCGGGGTCGGCTCTACACGGCGGAGAACATCAAGGCTGATCTCGCGCGCCGGGACCGGAACGAAACCATGCGCGCGGCTGGATTGCTCGAAGGGGGTGGTCCCCCCGCCTTTTCACCTCAGGACGTCCAGCAGTTCGCGAATGCGCTGGATCGCTGGCTGGCCCGGAACCGACCGGCTCCGGACCGCTGATTGAGACCGCTGCGGAGAACCTGCTGATGGCACGACTGCTGCTCGTTCATGGGGCGTTTCATGGCGCCTGGTGCTGGCACCGCCTGCAGCCTCTGCTCGCGGCGCGGGGGCATAGCGTCGCCGCGCTCGATCTGCCAGGTAACGGGATTGATCGAACCCCGGTCGCGGAGGTGACCTTCGCCGCCTGCGTTGAACGGATTGCCGATGCCGCGGCGGGAGAAGTGCCGACAGTGCTCATTGGCCACTCCATGGCCGGGCAGCTCATCGGCGAGGTGGCGGAGCGTTGGCCGGAGCGGGTCCGGCAACTCATCTTCCTCGCTGCATTCGTCCCGGAAGCCGGCCGCTCGCTCTCGGATCTGGCAGCGGATACGGAGCCGACGGACTTCTCCCGCGGGCTTACCTTTCGCGATGGGGCGCTTCAGCTGGCGCCGGATGCCGTGGTTCCAGCGTTCCTCGCGGATTGTGATGAATCGGCTCGCGCGCTGGCCCTGAGCTGCCTGGTGCCGCAGGCACCGCAGCCGCTGAGCGGATCCGCAGGGGTGTCGGCCGCCGGCTTTGGTCGGGTCCCGAAGGCCTACGTCGCCTGCCAGCAGGATCGCTGCATCGCCGTGACGGATCAGCGGCGCATGGCTGCCGCTGCAGACATCGAGTTCGTAGCCGAGCTGCCCTGTGGCCATTCGCCATTCTTTGCCATCCCCGAAGCGCTGGCGGAGGCGATCGACGCCTGCCTGGGTCGGTTCTACACCGATTGAAGTGCCCGACTCAGCCAATCGCTCGATCAGTGCATGATGCTGAGCGATTCTTAGTCGCCGGTCCCAGCGGGGAACTAGGTGCGACAGGCGTTCGGGGGAGGTTTCGGAGCAGGTAATGCATGCGGGTTAGATTGATCTAGTGGCCAACCCGAGTGTGGGTTGGGTTCTTTTTGCGTGTGCTGGTCACACAAACCACTCCTAGTCCAGAGCTATCGTGTGATCCACACTGTCGAGCCCGCCGACGCTTGTACTATGCTGCCCGAGCCGCAGCTGCAGTGGCGAACTCATACGACGGGCACTGATCGTTGCTGACACAACCGCCACCCGAAATTTACGAATTCAATGTGTGCCGCTATTAAAGCAAGATACTTGTTTAAGTCGTCTTGGCTGGTAAACGGGTTTACCTGGGTGAGGTTGGCGACAGTCGCAGGCCTATAAGCTCATGAGAACGCGGAACATAGCGGTTAGAGCGGTTGCGTTGTTGCTATCCGGCGCGTTTTTGGGGGGCTTTACGGCCTTCGCGACGCAGGTCCTGCTGGCGAGAGCGCTCGGTCCAAAAGACTATGGAATGTTTGCTTCAACGCTTGGGCTCGTAGCCCTGCTAGCACCGTATTGCAGCTTCGGCATCGGTGGGCTATGGCTCAGTGTTTTCGGTCAAGAGGGTTGGCGCGCTATCCGCTGGCTCAGAAACTCGTTCAAGCTCGTCGCTTTCTCTACGTTGATGGTCGCGACAGCGCTGGTCATGTGGGCGCAACTGGGGCCACACGATAACTTTACCGAAGACCTGTTTATGGTCCTCTTGGTCTGTATCTTTGGCCAAGCATCGGCAGAACTGTTGGCTGCAAAGCTGCAGCTCGAAAGTCGGTATGCCAGCCTCGCGGCCTTACCTCCAATATTGCATGCAACCCGACTTACGCTTCTCGTAGTCTCCGGCTATCTGTACGACTCCGGTCCAAGCCCGAGTGTCGCCGCGTATTCCTTCGCGGCAGGGTCCCTCCTGATAACGCTACTCGGCTGTGCTGAGCTGAGCCGAATGTACGTTGGTGACCTGGCTCTTGTCGGCCATGGGTTGAAGGCTCGAGTCGCAGCGCATGATCTATGCATACCATCCGCAAGGCTTATCGCGCGACGTGCGCTTCCGTTCGGCCTCACGGCGAGCTTGTACCTAGTCTACTATCAAAGTGACGTGGTGCTGCTCAAGTACCTGCAGGGTGATGAAGCCGCGGGGATCTATGGTGCGGGTTTCGCTGTTATAGCCGCAGTCTACGTGTTTCCCAGTGTTGTCTATCAGCGATTCATGCAGCCAATGCTGCACCGTTGGGCACAGTTCGATGCACTGAAGTTCGAGAGGGCTTATCGAGCAGGTAGCGCCTCGATGATGCTCGCAGGGTTGCTCGCTGCTGGCGTTTGCGCGTTGTGCGCTGATGCGGTAGTTAGTTTGGTCTTTGGTGTGGGCTACGAAAAAACCGTTACTGTGCTCTACGTTCTGTCCGTCGCGATACCCGCCCGTTTCTTTGGCGCCAGTGCTGGAGCAAGCCTTTCGACAGGTGATCATATCGCCAAAAAAGCTCGCATACTGGCGGTTGGCGCTTTAGTTAACGTGCTAATAAATTTGACAACGATTCCAGCGTTCGGAGCGATGGGTGCTGCAGTTTCGACGGTGGTTACGGAAACTCTCATTGCCCTGTTGATGCATAGGTACGCTAAGCGCAACATATTCGGTTCCTCGAAGGTCACTTAGCAGCTCGACCATAGTGGGTGCAACAGAGTTGATACCGCAAAACGAATGACTAAGAAGCTTGTCTTTTCTGGATACTATGGTTTTCAGAACTTCGGCGACGATTTATTCGGGCTGGCATGCTCGGGTGGTGTCAGAGAATTCTGCTCAGGATTCGAAGCAGTCATTCTCTCTCCGCCCGTTCCAGGGTTGTACTGCAGATTTCTTGTTCCTGAGTATCTGGCCGACACGTACCGGGCGAGCGATTGGCGCGGTAAAGCGTTACGTGTGTACTTCATGCTTTATGCGGCACTGCGGTATCGACGGGTCGTGTTGGCGGGAGGATCGGTCTTATCTTCGGGAACATCTAACCGGATGCGGAACTTCCAATTCTTGCTTGCACGGCTCAGGTTGTGTCGATTCAGCGCGATCGGTGTTTCCGTTGGCCCATTTGATTCGCCGAAAGTCGAAATGGCGGCGAGAAGATTCATCGACCGTCTCGAGTATCTGTCGGTTCGGGATACTGCTTCTGTGGCGGAATGCCTTCGCATCAAGGTG
>JBCDGJ010000043.1:0-31998 GCA_038757945.1 Pseudomonadota bacterium | reverse complement strand
TCTGGTGACCGCCTTGTCGCGCCGAGTTACGGCGCTACCGGGACGACGGCATTGTCGAGCAGATTCGCGCTGCGGGTGGTGAGATCTACGCCATCACCAGCGAGCCGCAACATCTGGCTGATCAGGCCCACGAACATTGGGCGCTCAACTTCGAAAACGTCGGTGATCCCCATCAGGAAATCTCGAGGACGTGCAGCGAACGGGGTTGGCTCACGCTCTATGCAAACAAGGGCGACCTCGAGTTCCTGCAACGCGGAGCGGACTGGAAAGTTGAGCATCCGAAGGGCTACTTCCAACCCGGCGTTCTGGCCCTCGGCAACACGGGCCGCGTGCTCTACCGCTGGCGCTCGGTGCCGTCGGCCGCAAACCTGAACGGCACTGTCGCGCGGCCCACGGCGCAGCACGCCTGGGGCCACATCAAACGATCACTCGAAGCCGGCAACGCCGCTGGCGACGCCGCCCATGACGACGCCCCCGAGATCGACCAGGCGCCGCCACCGCGCATCGTATTCATCGCTGCCCTTATCGCGAACGGCTGGTTTCTTCGAGTGAAGTCCTTTGCATACTCGCCGGGAGTGAAGTCGGTTCCTGCGCGCTTCGCACGCGCCTTTTCGCGCTGGTTGCTGTTCCTGGCTTTCTGGGCTGGCGCTCTGGCCTTCCTCCCCGCAGCGCCGGTCGGACTCGCCTTTGCAGGATGGGTCGCATGGATCGTCAGAGACGCCCGCCGCACCTTGGGCGGGCTTGATGTACAGCAGGAGCTCACCGCAACCTGAGGGGTGAACCGGCAGCCTGAACTTCAGGAGCCTTCAGCGTTCGGCGGCAGCGATCTCGCCGCAGCTAACGCCAGCACCTCGTCAATCTGTGCCAGCAGCTGGCGACGCGTGAAGGGTTTGCCGATAAACCCGTCAATGGCATCGGTTTCGGGGCGCACCGCCCCGCTCATGAGGATCACGGGCAGATCAGGTCGCGCCGCCTTGGCCATTGCTGCAACATCCTGGCCCCGGGCGCCGCGCATGGTCTGATCCGTGATCATCAGGTCGATCTTCGCCCTCGCGATGAATGCCATGGCCTCTTCACCGGAGCCGGCTCTGATCACCTCGTAGCCAGTGTGCTCGAGCAGGCCCGCGATCGTTTTGACAATGTCTTCCTCATCGTCGACGAGCAGTACCGTCGCCTGAACAGCCCCCTGCGGTGCCGGGGCGAACGCAGGCTCTTCTATCGGGGCAACGGCACCCTCATGGTAGGGCAGGTAGACGTCGAACCGCGTGCCGCGGCCTGGCGCGCTATGAACACGGATGGCGCCGCGCAGCTCGGTTACGATCCCGTGTACGACTGACAGGCCAAGACCAGATCCCTCGCCCGGGGGCCGGGTCGTAAAGTAGGGTTCAAACGCCCGGGCCTGAACCTGCTCGTCCATGCCGGGGCCGTCATCTGAAACGCTGAGCAGGACATACCGCCCAGCTTTCGCCAGCATCAGTGGGTGCGACTGTTCAGCGTCGAGGTCGACCGGTTGGGTCGACACGACAATACTGCCTGATGCGTCACCAATCGACTGGATCGCGTTGGTGCAGAGGTTGAGGATCACCTGAATAACCTGCGCAGCATCCGCCAGCACCGTTGTGTGGTTACCGTCGAGCTGCTCGGCAAGCGACACCTTATCCGGCAACACTGGAAACACCAGCTGCAGCGCTTCCACCACGGTGCTGGAAAGATCAAGCAGCCTGGGCGTGCCCTTGCTGACCCGGCCGAATGTCAGTATGCCCTTGATGATCTCCCGCGCACGGTCAACGGATGCGCCGATTCTCTTCTGGTAACCCTGCGCAGGATGGTCGTCTGGCAAGACCATTTGTGACAGCTCGGCATGGCCGAGGATTGCACTCAGTATGTTGTTGAAGTCGTGCGCGACCCCACGCGCCAGCGTACCCAGAGCTTCGAGCTTCTGGGCGTTCTGCAGTTCAGTTTCCAGGGCGCGCACCTGTGTCACGTCCGTGCCCGACAGCAACAGGCCATCGGCGAGCCGCACGACGTGCCAGGCGATCAGCCGTTCTTCGCCCGCCCGATTCTGAACGTGAAACTCGCGGTACGCATACTGGCTCGCGTCCTCGAGGAGCGGCTGCACGGCGTGTACCTCCGCCGGGGCAATCATGGTCTCGAAGAAGTTGGCACCGACAACCTCGGACTCGTCACGACCGAATACCCGCGCGCCCTTCTGATTGATGAGCGATATTGTTCCCTCGTCATCCAACGCAAGGATGATGACTTCAACGATATCCAGGTACTGCTGCGCACGCCGCTGTTCTGCAACGAGCTGCCGCTCCTTGATTTCCCGCTCGAGAACCTCGCCGAGCAAATCCTCATGGGCCTTACGCAGCGCAACCGCCTGCGCCGTACGGATTCGAAAGGACCGCCAGCCCAGCGCCACGAGCAGCAGCCCTCCGAGCGTGTAAGCCAGGTACGCGCCGGTGCTCGCCCAGGGTGCCGGCAGCACCCGAATCGGTAGCGCTATCTCAGCCGTGCCGGCGACACCGTCTGCGTTGGCAGCCCGCGCTCGAAAGGTGTATGTGCCGGGCTCGAGATTGGTGTAGGAAACGTGCCGTCGAGACCCATCCTCCACCCAGTCCGGGTCGAAACCTTCGAGCATGTGCGCATACTGGCTGGTTCTTCGTGCCTGAAAGTTCATCGTTGAGTAGCTCAGCGCCAGCAGCCTGTCCGCGTGCTCGAGCACTACCGTCTGCGCCGGATCGGTGATCGGGACTTCTTCGTTCAGTTTGACAAAGCTCGTGAGCACCAGCTCAGATATCGGCCGATCGGGTTTGATCCGCGCTGGATCAAAGGCGACAAACCCTGAAGTGCCGCCGAAGAGCAGCCTGCCGGTGCGCATCCGTAGGGCGGCGGCAAAGTTGAACTCCGAACCCGGCAGTCCATCAATCTCGCCAAAACGACGCACGTTGCGCAACGTCGCTGTTTCCGCGTCGAGCACCACCCGCGTGATGCCGCGACTACCGCTGATCCAGACAGCGCCATCATCGTCGACCAGCAATCCATAGACGACATCGCTCGCCAGGCCATCCGAGGCGTCGAACTTAAGAAAACTGACTCGACCCGCAGCGCGATCGCCGCTCAGCCAGACGTTGACCCCCGCATCAGACGTGCCGATCCAGAGATTGCCTGCAGGGTCTTCAGCAAAGAGCCAGGCATCGTTGCTCGCCAGGCCATCAGCCTGATCAGGCTCGTGGCGGATGGATATGAAAGTCCCGTCCGCCGGGTCGAAGCGACAGATGCCATCACCATGTGTTCCGAGCCAGAGCTGGCGCGAACGGTCTTCGAATACGGACAGTACTCTGCCAGCGCAGAGGCTCGAGGCCCCGTTCGGAACGTTGCGGAAGCGGGTGAAGCTGTCGGTCGCCGGTTCGTACCGATTGAGGCCACCCTGATAGGTGCCCACCCAGATCCGGCCGGCACTGTCCTCGAGCAGGCTGGTGACCCCGTCGAACGCGAGGCTTCCCGGATCCGCCGGGTCATGGCGATAGCTTCGCCACTGTTTCGCAGCAGGGTCGTAGCGGCTCAGACCAGAGGCCCTGGTACCTGCCCAGACGGTTCCGGATTGCTGGATCAGGAGAGTAGATACGCGATCACTGAGCATCGCATCCCGCACCGGCTCCGCCGTCCCGGAGGTCAGGTTCACCCTGTTGATACCCCCACCCATCGTCGCTACCCAGACGTCGGAAGCTTCGCCTTCGGCAAAGCCCGAAATCCAGCTGCTGGTCAGCTCGTTGTAGTTCACGAACGCGCTCGCGCCGGGATTCAGCACGCTGATGCCTGCGTGCGACCCCACCCAGAGCCAACCCTGGTGATCTTCGTATAGTGCTGAAACGTAGTTGCTCGCCAGGCTGCGGAGGTTGCCACCGCTATGGCGGAAGGTTGCGAAGGACCCACCCACAAAACGCGTCAATCCCGCCGCCTCATTGCCAATCCAGAGCGAACGCTCGGTATCGATCAGAAGCGCCCGGTAGCTGTTCGAGGGGAGCCCGGCTACGCGATCAGCTGCTGCAACAAGATGTTCGACGCCAGCCGTCTGCGGATCAACGCGATACAGGCCGTTTTCGTAGGTACCAATCCAGACTGATTCGTCATCGCCGACGATGTTCCGGACGCGTTCTGTCTCCGGGATGCTCGCGACGCGCACAAAACCTGGCGAATCCGGCTTCAGCCTGAAAAGCCCGGTGCCATCTGTTCCCGCCCAGACACTACCCGCAGCGTCGACGTACACCGCTTTGACGCGTCCGTTACCAACCGGGAATCCAAGCTGCGCCCCCGAAACCGGATCCAGACGCACCATGCCGTCACCGTCCGTGGCCAGCCAGAGCTGCCCCTCGGCGTCCTCGGCAATGGCGCGGATTGCTGGCACGAACGGATAGCGGCGGAAGCTCTGAGCTTGGTGATCATACCGGGCGACACCGCCGGAATCGGCGCCGATCCAGACATCCCCGTGACGGTCCGTGTGCAGCGCCCAGATCCAATCGGCCGGCAGTGAATTCGGATCTGCACCGTTGCTGTAGAAGGTGCGGAACTCATAGCCGTCGTATCGGTTCAGCCCGCGCTGGGTGCCGATCCAATAGAAGCCGCGACCATCCTGGGTGATAGCAGTGACGACATCCTGGGAAAGCCCGTCACCAACCGCCAGGTGATCGAAGCGCAGCTGCTCTAACGCGTACCCAATCTCTGGCCAACCGCAGACCAGGCACAGCAGCAGCAACATTGCCTGCCTGTATCTAAGCACGCCCCGAACTGCTCAATCTTCCCGATTCGGTAGCATGCTATAACGAACCGGCAACCCCATAAACACGCTGGACCCTGCTCGCCAGCACCGAGGGGGGAATGTTTGGTCCGATATGCCGACCCTATTGTGGGCAGCTGTGCGGGCGGATGGCCAGTCTCGATCTTGAGGAACTGAATGGAGCCCGCCAGTACTGGACGCATCGCACGCGGAGAAGACGGGCGCGGCAGTACGGCTCAAGACCGCTGGCGAAACGCGTTTGGGCTGATACCAAAGGCGCCCTTAAAGTCCTTGGAAAACTGCTGAACGCTCCCGAAGCCGCATTGCTGCGCTACCTGAGAGATCTGGACATCGGTTCCCCCGAGCAGGGTACGCGCTTTTTGCAAACGGAATCGACTGAGGGTTTTCATCGGCGTCGTCCCAAGCACTGCTTTATAGCGCCTTTGCAGTGATCGGGTGGACATCGCGCAGAAATCGGCCATATCGGCAACGGTCAGCGGCACGGACAGGTGCTCTTCGATCCACTCGTGCAGTTCAGCAAATACGCCCTGTGGGTCACGCTGCCGTATCGAGAGCAGATCACTGTACTGCGATTGCGAGCCGGAGCGCTTGGCCGCAAGCACCATCTGCTGCGCCGCTCGCGTCGCCACGATGGCACCGGCGTCTTCGGCCACCATCGCCAACGCCATATCGATACCGGCGCTGATCCCCGCTGAGGTCCACAAGTCACCATCGTTGACAAACAGCGTGTCGTTCTGAACTTCGATGTGCTCAAAGCTCGCGAGCCGGGCAAGGCTATCCCAATGCGTGGTTGCCTGTCGGCCATCCAGCAACCCCCATTCCGCCAGCGCCAGGGACCCGGTGCAGATCGAACCCCAGCGCGAACTCCTGCGCCGTGCTTTGCGAAACCAGTCCCGATACGTCGAGGAGCGGGTTACAGCTTCTATCCCAGGGCCACCAACCAGCAACAGGGTGTACGGAGCTTGCAGTCGAGCTGGCAGGGGCTGGCAGGCAACCGTGATTGCCGACTCGGTAGCCACCATCGACTCCGCGGAGATCAGGTTGACCTCGTAGCCGTCGAAGCAACCGGTCCCTTGATCCAGGTATTGATTGGCACAGGTGAACACCTGGGAGGCACCGGCAAAGTCCAGAATCTGGCAGCGGTCGAAGATCAGCAGAAACACTCGATGCTTGAGCACCCGATGCTTAGACACCTGATGCTTAGACACCTGATGCTTAGACACCTGAAGACTGTGTCGTTTTTTCACAAATTTTGGTCGTGTACGTCAGATCGGAGCAGCGTACCGTAACGCCGTCGGATGAGAAACAGTGAACCGCGTTTCCGGCACCGACCACCGACGCAACACAAGGACACGAACCCATGAACATCGTCTTTCCCCTCTTCCACGACGTGACGCAGCTGGATTTCACCGGCCCGGCGCAGGTGCTGAGCCGTATGGACGGCGCGAAGATTCATCTCGTCGCCGAAACTCGGGATCCAATCAGAACGGACAGCGGGTTCGCCGCCCTGCCAACCTGCACGTATGCCGAATGCCCGCCAGCTGACGTCATCTGCATCCCTGGCGGCTACGGCACGGCGGCAGCCTGCGAAGATGACAAGCTCCTGCGGTTCCTGGAACGGCAAACGCAGACCGCGACCTGGATCACGTCCGTCTGCACCGGCATGTTTCTGCTGGGCAAGCTTGGTCTGCTCAAAGGCCGCGAAGTGACGAGCCATTGGGGCTACACGCACCTGATCAGCAGCCTGGGCGCGCAGCACAAACCAGGCCGATTTGTCGTCGACGGCAACCTCGTCACCGGTGGTGGCGTCACCGCCGGGATTGACTTCGCGCTGCACCTGACCGCTTTGATCGCCGGCGAGGAAGCCGCCCAGCTGATTCAGCTGGCGCTCGAGTACGATCCGGAGCCGCCGTTCAACAATGGGCATCCCGATCAGGCCCCAGAAACCCTGGTCGGAAAACTGCGCCCCAGATACAACGCGGCCGCAGCGGACATTGCCAAGGTGATCTAGGCCAGACCAGCCGCAGCTGGCCGGATGGATCCACTGCCGGAATCGATCGGCGACCTGTCGCTTGATTCGCAGTCCGGGCCACAACTGTTGCGCATGAGGATCGGAGCAGCCCGCAGCGGCCACTCCTTTGAGCTCCCGTGCACATAACGGAGCTAGCTGATGTCCTGCACCTGCATGACGAGCTCGTTCCAGTTGCGCTGATTTTCGATGTCATGCTCGAGGCCCTGTTCATCGGCGATCGTAAACCGCTTCAGGGCCGGCGTTTTGCTGGTCGCTTGATAGAGCCAATAGGCTTCGGCGAGCAGCGCCTCATCGATGGGCTTATCTATCGATTCGTAAACAGCCTGTTTGCAGGCATTGATGGACTCTGCTGGAAACTGAGCGATGCGTTCCGCAAGGCGATCGACGTAGGGACCGATGTCCTCCGGATTCAGCGCCTTGTTGATCGTTCCCAGCGCTTCTGCTTCATCGGCGTCAAAGTCACGAGCGCTGAGGATGATTTCCAGGGCGCGTCCAAGGCCAGTCTGCCGTGCCATGCGCGAGGCGCCACCGCCGCACGGCAATATGCCCATGCCAACCTCCATCTGCATGAACTTGAACCGGCCCCGCGCCGCAAAGCGCATGTCCAGGGCAAGCGCCAGCTCATGACCACCGCCCCTTGCAAACCCTTCCAGCTTGGCGATGGTGGCCTGAGGGACCTTACTGATTCGTTCACAGACGGCCTGCAGGTCCAGGAGCCGTGCCTCATCGCGCGACACTGCCTCTCCCGACATGTCTTTCAAAAGCTCAGTGTCGTAGTGGCAGACCCAGATCTCCGGGTTTGCGGACTGAAAAACGACCACCTTGATGGTCCGGTCACGCTCCAGGCGCATGGCAAGGCTGTTCAGGTCCGCAAGCATCTCCTGACCCTGCACGTTTACAGGGCCATGGTCGAAGGTCACGGTGAGAATGCCGTTGTTCCGTTCAGCGGAAAAAGTGACGAAGCTGTCGTATCTCATGCGGTGAATCCCGGTAGTTAACAGGCGCATGCAGGCTATTAGTTTGATAAATCCATATAAATCGGTAGATTCGAGTTTCAGAATTCGGAAATCAGATATAAATGGATACCGAGGCAGTTCGACTTTTCGTCTCCGCAGCTGAGCTGTTGAACATCAGCGCCGCGGGTCGTCAGCTCGGTCTGGCCCCTGCCCTGGCAAGCTCCCGACTGGCAAAGCTCGAGCGGCAGGTTGGTGCCGACCTGCTGCATCGATCGACCCGGAAGGTCGCCTTGTCTCTGGAAGGCGCAGAGTTTCTGCCCTACGCCCGAGAGATTCTTGCGCAGGAGGACGCAGCGAAGGCAGCGCTTGGCTTCGGTCGAGCCGATGTTCACGGAACGATACGCTTCGCCGCCTCGAGCACGTTCGCCCAGCGCTTCATCGCCCCGGTACTCTCTGAGTTTCTGAATCGCTATCCGGATGTGAACCTCGAGCTGAGGCTCTCCGACACGCAGATGGACCTGATCGAAGGAGGGTTTGATCTCGCTCTGCGGAACTATGCCATTGAAGACAGCAGCCTCAGGGCCAGAAAACTTGCCGATGACCGCCGCATTCTGTGTGCGTCGCCCCCTTATCTTGCGGCCCGGGGCACGCCCAACGAGCCCGCTGACCTCAGCCAGCACCAGATCCTTCAGTTCATGAACGCACCGGCTCGCGTACTCGCAAGCACCGTAGGCAGACCAAGCAGCACGTTCCCACCCCCCGGGGCCCGGCAGCGGATCACCTGTGATGACGGTTCAACGATGAAGGCCGCCACCCTGGCCGGCGTCGGAATATCCATGAATTCCTTCTGGAGCGTCTACACCGAAATTCGCGACGGAACGCTGCTTCAGGTGCTGCCCGAATACGAGGTGATGGATCACTCCGCAATCTGGTTGGTGTATCCAAAGTCCAACGTCCTGACGACGAAGGTGAGGGTGCTCATCGACTTTCTGGTGGAAAAGATCGGTGACCCACCGATCTGGGAACGCTGACGGGATCCCGACGCCGGCCAGCGGGATTATCAATCAAATCAGGAATCAGATTTCCGGAAGCGCCCATAGTCTTCTGCCCGCAGAGACCTATGCTGGACCGCAGCTGACTAATGCGCAGGTACCCCGATGAAAGCAATGGTTCTGAATGCGTACGGTGACAACGCGCCCTTTGAGTTGAGCGACGTACCCAAGCCGGAAGCAACCGCAGGGCACGTCGTTGTCCGAATCGCTGCAACCAGCGTAAACACCGTCGACACCATGATCCGCCGCCTGGGACAAGAGGGCCTATCCCTGTCCCCGGCGCTGCCCGCACTGCTGGGCATGGACTTCGCCGGCACCGTTGAATCGGTCGGCCCGGGCGTCACTGACTTCGTTCCCGGTGACGAAGTGTATGGGTGTGCCGGTGGGCTCGCCGATCTTCCCGGAGCACTGGCCGAGTACCTGAGGGCTGATACCCGGCTGATCGCCCGCAAACCGGCTTCGCTGTCAATGCGCGAGGCCGCGGCGCTCCCGCTGGTCGGAATAACCGCTTTTGAAGGCCTACGGCGAGCAAACGTTCGCGACGATCAAACGGTGCTGGTGCACGGTGGGACCGGAGGGGTCGGTCACGTTGCCGTGCAGCTGGCCCAGGCGCTGGGCGCAAAGACCTATGCGACCGTCTCAAGCCGGGACCAGTTCGCCATCATCGAGAGTTATGGCGCTATCCCCATCAACTATCGAGAGGACAGTCCACAGGACTACGTTGACACGCACACCGCCGGCTCTGGATTCGACGTTGTCTACGATTCGGTAGGGGGCGCCAATATGACCAACTCGTTCGAGGCCGCAGGGCTCAACGGCAGCGTGGTGACAACCGTCGCCATGACGGAGCTGGATCTGACCGTCGCGCACTTCAAAGGGTTATCGATCCACGTGGTCTTCATGCTCATACCCATGCTGTACAACCATCGACGCTCTGAACATGGGAAGCTCCTGGCGGAGCTCGCTGGTATTGTCGACGCAGGCACACTTGCCCCGCTCCTGGACAGTTCGCAGTTTTCCCTGGCCAACGTAGGCGATGCCTACGCGCATCTGGAGAGCGGGACCGCTACCGGCAAGGTCGTGATTGAACTCTGAGGCAGGGGTGCCGTGCCCACGGTTACCGGAAGCTGCACGCTCGCTCGTGGCGAGACCGGCTCCTGCGTTCCACGGTCACCGGCAACCAAGCACAGGGCCTGAAGCAGGCAGGCCCGGGCAGAGCTCCAGTCTGCTACCCTGGCCGGGTGGCAGCAGAGCGACCCACCATGTCCGAGTTTTCGTTCGAATCCATCTTCACCCCTGAAGTCATTGCAGACCCTTATCCGCTGTACCGCCAACTGCGGGAGTCGCAGCCGGTCATGGTGCTGCCCGACGCAAAAATGATGGTGCTTACGCGCTACGCCGACGTGCAGGCGGTGCTGCGCGACAAGCGGCTCGGACACGACAACTTTGCGGGCCTGAGCGAGGCAGAGAAGCAGGAGCAGCTGTCCAACGCATCGATTCGCAACCTGGCGAACACGATGCTGCTCATGAATCCGCCGGATCATACGCGGCTGCGTTCGCTGGTGGTGAAAGCCTTCGACGCGCGGCGGGTCGAGGCCATGCGCGAACGCATCCGACACATCGCCAACGGGCTCATCGATGACTTCATCGATCGTGGCGAGGGGGATCTGAAGGCAGTGTTCAACCATCCGCTGCCGGTCATAGTCATCTGCGACATGCTCGGGATCCCGGAATCCGACCAGGCCGAGTTCGTCAAGGGCACCCGCATCTCCGGACGCCTCGTCGATCCGACGCCCATGACGCCCGAGGAGCTGGCAGAGGCGAACGCAAGCAGCCTCGATAGCCAGGCGTATTTTGCCGCGCTGTGCGAAGACCGCGAGCGCAACCCGCGTGACGATCTGGCTACCGCGCTCGTGCAGTCAGAAACCGAGGATGGCAAGCTCAGCCGCGACGAGCTGACGGCCAATATCGGCCTGCTGTTTGCCGCGGGCCATGAGACCACGGTGAACCTGCTCGGCAACGCCTTGATCGCCCTGCACCGGAACCCGGAGCAGCTCGCGCTGTTGCGCGCCAACCCGGAGCTGATGCCCGGCGCGGTCGAAGAGTTTCTGCGTTACGACAGCTCGGTACAGCTCACCGGCCGCAGCGCTTTTGAAGACGTCGAAGTCGCTGGCACGACGCTGCCCAAGGGGCACAACGTGATCGCGCTGCTGGGTGCTGCCAATCGGGATCCGGACGCCTACGACAACCCCGAAGCACTGGATGTGACCCGCGAACGCAACCGGCCGTTGAGCTTCGGTGGCGGCATTCACCTCTGCCTGGGCGCGCAGCTCGCGCGCATCGAGGCGCAGGAAGCCCTGACTCTGCTGCTGGAGCGGCTGCCGGATCTCGAGCTCTCCCACCTGGACGCCCCCGACTGGCGCAGGACCATCACGCTCCGTGGCGTGACCAGCCTGCCCGCCACCTGGTAGGGGTGGGCCGTGGCCACCCGGAGACCGGCCAGGTGCGGCCGGCCAGGTGCGGCCGGCTAGGTGGGGCCGGCTAGGTGTGGCCGGCTAGGCCGGGTGGCAGGCGTAGACCTGATATTCGACGCCACCCGGTACCAGCCGTCCCTCACCAATCGCCGTAATGTGATTGAGCCAGGCGTAGTCCGGCGCACCGCACTCGAAACGAATCTGGGTCACGAAGTAGTAATCGCCGAAGGCCGACTCGGCACCATTCGCCGCCGCCTGCGAAAACGCCTCGTTCTGTTCCAGCACGCCGGTGTAGGTCATGTAGATGTGTGCACCGTCGTCGGTCTTCAGGATCAGCCGAACGTCGATCTGCGCATGGCCCTGATTGCCGATGACTACCCAATCCGCCCCGGGGGTCAGCACCTCGCCGCGGAGCGCCTCGCCTTCGAAGCTGCCGCTGCCGACCACCGCCACAGCACGGGTGCCGCGACCGAAGTCGCCAATCACATCGTTGCGAATCAGCTGTGCGCGGATCACGAAGAGGGGTTTCAGATGCATGAGCGCCTCCCAGGCTGCAAACGAGGCAACAGTGTGGCAGATCCTCGCGGCCCGGTCCCCGCCGCGCCCCGAGCCCTCAGGAATCGAACCGGTAGCGGATCTTGAACACCAGCACGTCGGCCAGCGGCTCATGCCAGCCGTTGTCGAACACATCCGAAAAGGAATCCGTGCCAAGCGCAGCACCCAGATTGGCCTGCCGCGTGTACACGAGAAACACATCGGACAACGGCGCAAACTCCCAGCGATAGCGCGCCTGAAACGTGTACTGGGAGACCGAGAAGTTGTAGCTGCTGCGTGCCCCGGAACCCGTCGGTTTACCGGCTGGAAGCAGCGCACCGGGCTGCTCGGGAATCCAGTAGAACCCACTCTCGCGCGCCCGTACGCCCACCCACTGCATGGACATACGCAGCTGCTGCCGCGCGCTGATGAAGTACTCCAGTGCAAAGTTCGGCAACCACTGCTCGGCGTCGAAGGTTGCGAACAGATCATCGTCCTGATGCAGCAGCCAGCTGCTCCGGTCGTCGTAACGCAGGGTCAGGCTGGTGGCAAAGCGATCGTTCGGACGCCACACCAGCTGCCCCCAGAAGTGATGGCTGGACGTGCCGAGATCTTCGTTCCTGAAGCCCGTACCAAGGCCGAACTGCAGAACCTTCGTCTGATCGGACCGCCAGCGCAGCGAAACGTCCCAGCGCGGTTCGATCTCGAAGGTGCCGTTGCCAAAACTGTTGAGGTCATCGTACTGGCGCGGGAAGTAGGACAGCCGTGCGGTCAGCTGCGACAGGTCGTTGAGCGCCAGGCGATCCGAGACGAAGATGCCGCCGCCATTCATCAGCGATTGCGTCACGCTCTTCTGGTAGAAACCGCGCACATCGAACTGGTTCTGCCGCGCCCAGCCGAGGTTGGACCGCGTCCAGAGCAGCGCGCTGCGAACCCGATAGTGGTCGTTGCGCTGCAGAAACCCGAGATCATTGATGTCGACGTGCTCATCGAAGTACTCGAGCCCGAGCCGCTGGGTCAGTCCCTGCCGGTAGGTGTACTCGAAGTCGAGAAAGCCGCCGTAACCACGCTCGCTGTCCGCGCCGTCCACAGCGGAGGTGATGGCCTGGCCATCAACCTTCAGGCGTCCCTCGGGCGACAGATAGTGGGCATCGATCCCTTGCGCCAGCGCGTTGCCGTCCGGGTGCAGGACGGCGGTGGACAGGAAGCCAAGACCCCGATACGCACCGGAGCTGTTGTCTTCGTACAGCAGCCGCGCTACCCCGTAGGTACTGCCGTCCTGATGGAGGTTGACCGGAGCGCCGGCAATCGTTGCATCGAGCTTTACCCCGTCCTCGAACGCCCCCAGCACGCCGTAGCGTAGCCGGCCTACCTGCCCCGTCGCTTTTGCAGCACCGAGCAGATCAACGAACTGAATCAGCTCGCGATCGGGGATATCGACATCATCAGCGACAACGGGTACCCGCGGTGTTCCGCCGATGCGGCGCGAATTTACCATCGTGTAAGGCGCCCCCCGGTTGCCGACGCCACGCCCCCGGGTATCCGCCCGCGGTGAAGCAATGAAGACGTCCTGCCCCTCGAGAAAGAACGGTCGCTTGTCAGGGAAAAACACCTCCACCGCGCTTAAGTTGATCACCACGTCGTCCGACTCGACGTTGCCGAAGTCGGGATTCAACGTTGCCGTGACCTGAAAGTTGGTGGACGGTCGCCAGAACAGGTCAGCGCCCGTGCGGTAGCGCATCTCAGCGTCGATGCCATCATAGGACACCGCCGCAAAGGGATAGATGTTGTACTGTTGCCGCGGCGCGACTTCGCGCATCTCGATGCGTTCCAGCGCCGACATGAACCGCGGCTGGGTTCGCGGCAGCGCTGGCCAGCCCCAGCGTTCGTCCTTGTACGCCACTTTGCGGGACGTGTAGATGCCCATCTGGCGGATACCGCCGGTCGCCGGCATCGAAACGGCGTTCCAGGGAATGAACATCTCCGCACTCCAGCCGTTGGCGATGGTCTGTGTGCGCCCAAGCCAGGGCCCGTCCCAGTCGTTCAGGTACTTTCGCTCCGGCAGCACTGTGCCATCCATGAGCGCATCGCCGAGGTTGATGCCGAACCAGAAGCCGTAGCGGCCCTCGCCGGACGTATCCAGCGTGATGCTGAAAGAGTCGCGGTTGGTGCTGAAGGAATCTCGACCGGAGAGCCGCTTGACGAGCGTCTCCGGCGGTTGCTGCATGATGACCCCGACGTAGAGTCCGCGATCGTCATAGGCCAGCCGCAGCTCCGTCAGGTGCTCGCCAGACGTCAGCGTATCGGGCTCCAGACAGCGGAAATCGGTCACCGGCTCGATGTCGAACCAGAGCCGCTCCTCAACAAAGCCATCGACGGTGATCGGCTCATCGGCTGGATTGATGCGGGTCAGCCTGAGCTCCGCCCGGCCTGCCGCAGCAAGCAGCACCCCGACGGCCAACAGCAGCCAGCGGCTGTTCATACCCAGCGGCCACAGGGCGCGGCCCCTGGCGCTTGCCCCTCTTCCCACGCGAACGATCCACGAACTCTCCCAGCCACCACCCTAGGCCAGGATCCCCGCCGCGGGCACCCGTAGTTTCCCGCATAGGGAACCCGATCCGCCGTATGCGAAGCGTACCCTTACCAGCTGAGCGCGAGGGCGAGCGACAGGTTGTGGTTGGTGAAGGAGCCGCCGGTCCCCGGGTTGAGGTGGTTGTTCAGATAGCTCAGGTCGATCCGGGTGCCCGGCGCGACCCGCCAGGCAAGGCCGAGATAGGCCCGGTTCTGCTCGTAGCCGGAGGATTGCCCGAAGTCTGTGTCGTTAAAGGTCAGAAAGAGTTCGTTCGCAAAGAACCAGGACCAGCGGTCGCCGCGCAGGGGCCGGGTGAAGCGGAACGACTGGCGGTACCGGTGGCCGATGTCCGCGGTGCCCTCGAAGGTCCGCTGCTCGAGGCGGCTGCGACCGTTCAGTCGTCCTCCGAACGGGGTGCCGAGCGCGTAGGTGGCCTGCTGCCAGTAACGATGTTCCTCGGGATCGGATCCCGGGCGTCGGTTGACCGTGCGCGCATAGCCAACCCAAAGCCGGGTACCGCTCTTTAGCCGGTAGCCAATACCCGGCCGCAAAATGCTGAGACCGAGCCGATCGCTGTCCGTGCGCGAGCGTGCGTGGCCATCGAACCAGAAATGCCAGCGGGAGTCCGATTGCACCGGGCCGTTGGCTGCCAGCGCCAGCCAGGTCTGGTCGTTGTCCGCATGGAGGGCTGGGCTCAGCAGCAGCGCGACGGCCAGCAGCACCGCGCCGGATCGCGCGTCGCCAAACCGATGAGACAACCGCCATTGATCCGTCATTCGTCTATTCCACTGGTGCCCGACGCGCCCTGGCCGGTCGGCATGCTGCGGGTGTGGCCGGCTAGGTGCGGCCGGCCAGGTGTGGCCGGCTAGCCCAATGCCTTGAGCAGGCCCATCGCGGCGCGGGTATCGAGGTACTCGCGCAGGCTCTGAATACGCCCCCCCTCCACTTCGGCAACGACGCAGGCAGCAATCCTCAGAGCCTGGCCATCGGGCAGGGTGCCACAGACACTGTGCTCCTCGACAAAGCCCGTGGCCGTGGCAACGCAAACGATGTCCTCGTAGCGGAAATCAGGGACGACCGCGGAGACGGCAGCAGAAAACTCGAGCAGCTGATCCCGCGTCATGGGCGGGCCACCGTTCTGGCAGCCGGAGAAATCATCAGCCAGCACGGCCCGGGCATCCTCCAGCGGGCCTGCTTCAAAGGCGTTGAAAAGGGTTCGAGCAAGATCAGTAGCAGTCATCAGAGCGGGCTCCCGGTCGGCATCGGCAGAACGCTACTGCGTCGATAGCGGCAGGTCCACCGGCACCTCAGGGCGGCTGACCGGAAACTTTGAATTGGTGCTGGCCATCGCCAGCAGGTCGTCAGCCTGGGCAAACTCGTTCAGCGCCTTGAGCTGCAGCTGTGTCACACGCATCAGATCGAACTCCCGCGCGGCGTTGCGCTCGAGCGCCTCTGCCGGCGAGATCCAGACCGAATCGACGGTTTCCTTGGTGTCGTGTCGGCCCACCTGCACCTGCGGTGCGCGGGCAATGAAGAACCGCGTGTCGAAGCGCCGCGGCCGGCCCAGGGGGGTAACGAAGCGGTTGTAGTAGTGCACCTGATCAAAGGCCAGCTTCAGGCGTTCCTGCTCACACAGTTCGAGCAGGCTGAGCTCGCCATCGTGCAGGGGCGTGCGGTACGCGTCGAAGCGGGCTTCCTTGGCATCGGTTTCGTAGCTCAAGAGCGAGCCGTCGGCTTCATAGGCCAGCAGCAGGCCGGCTTCCTCGAAGGTCTCACGGATGGCCGCGATGTAGAAACCGCGCCACTCGTAGCCCAACGCGTTGAGCTGCGGCGCCTGCGAGTGCGCCGGCTCGACCCGAACCCGGTCGTACTTGTGCAGGTGATCGTCACCATCGACGCGGCCGCCGGGAAACACGAACATGCCGCCGGCAAAGCTCGCACCGCGGGTGCGGCGCAGCATGAACACTTCGAACTGCGGCTGCGCATCGCGAACGATGATCACCGTCGACGCCGGACGGATGGGCTGCAGCGGACGGGGCTTAGCGGCGGTCTTCTCAGGGTTGGCTGACGGGGCTGTCACTGGGTGCTCCACAACAAATCGAGCGCGCCAGTTTACCTGATCGGCCTGCCTCGCAGGTTGATGTCGATCAGACGGCCGTTCTCGAACAACAGCTCACGGCGGAAGCGGTTCCGGCCGAGGTCGTACACCCACTCGTCGACCTGTACCAGAATGCCGGGGTAGCGCCACTCGATGCGGCGGAACTCGTAACCGGGCGTGCCACAGCGTTCGACGACCTCGTAGGGCCGTTGACCGCGTTCGACCACCTGATCGCCGCAGCGCAGCGGATCCACGGCCAGCGCAACCCCGGTCGCTGCCCAGAGCCCCAGCGCGACGAGCAGGCGACGACTGCGGATGTTCCCGGTCAGCAATCTCATGACCCTACGCTAGCACGCGCAGCTGAACGCCAGCTTGCAGCTGCACCCCCACGCCACTAGAGATCATTTTCGGCCGATTGCCGGCCACGAAGTCAACCTCGGTCGGCCTCGATCGTTACCCGGAGTACGCTTAGCGACGAGCCCCACGAGATGTCCGTTGTTGTTACCGCCACCCGCGACCAGCGAAGCCTGTCGGAATCGTTCTCCGGTGCCCTCGCGAGCATGAGCCGCGACGGGCAACGGACCTCCGGTGATCCTGCCGCAGCGCTGAACCAGTTCCTCCTGGGCGTCGAGCAACGGGCGTTCGCGATGACCGTAATGGCCGTGCGCAATCGCGAGGACGCGCTGGACATCGTGCAGGATGCCATGCTGCAGCTGGCGGAAAAGTACGCCAACCGCCCGAGCAGCGAATGGGCACCGCTGTTCTTCCGCATTCTCAGAAACCGCACGACCGACCATCATCGTCGCAACACCCGAAGCCGCGGAATCTTCGGCTGGTTCGATCGGCTGCGCACCGAAGACAGCGAAGACACCGATCCGCTGGAAGATCAGCCGGGCTCCCGGGTCGAAGAACCCGCGGTGCGCGTAGAGAGCGATGGCAGCGCCGATGCGATCGCTGCCGCCGTCAGCGCACTGCCGGAACGGCAGCGGGAGGCATTCCTGCTGCGCAGCTGGGAAGGTCTGGACGTCGCCGCCACCGCCGAAGTTATGGGATGCTCTGCTGGGAGCGTCAAAACACACCACTTCCGGGCTCTGGCAGCTCTGCGCCAGCAGCTCGGGGACCACTGGATCGATCAGGAAGCAGCCTCGTGAGCGGCGATCAGAAACCCTCCGACGAAGTCTTCGAAGCCGCCCTGCGGGCGCGGCTGGAGGCGGCGAGCCGGGACATCGGCGCGCCCGAACGGGAGCGCCTCGACAGCGCCCGGCGGCAGGCCGTGGCGCGGGCCAGCACGCTCGGAGACAGCGGTGGCGATGTCCTGACGGTGGCGGTCGCCCGGCGCTGGGTACCCACGGCGGCTCTGACCGCCGTGGCGCTGCTGGCCGTGCTCGCGTTACCGCGGCAGGTACTTAAGGAAGAAGATCCGCTGACGCTGCTGGAAAGCGGCGACATTGCAGCCGTCGCGGAGCTGGAACTGCTCGAAGACCTGGAACTGCTGGCCTGGCTGGACGAGCAGGATCCCGGTGATGCGAGCTGACCAGAGGCTGCTGTTATGGCTGCTGCTGACCAGCACCGCTCTCGAGGCAACACCGGCCGAACCCGCCGAGGATCTCGCCTTTCTGGAGTTTCTGGCGCTGATGATCGAGGACGACGAGGGTTGGATCGATCCCCTGACCGCACGCGACACACTGCCGCCAGCTGCAGAGCACCAGGCGCGTCGCCAACCATCGAAGGCGCAGGACTACCCGCCGCCGGCCGACAGCAATCCGTCCGCCCCGCCACCGCCCACGGAGCGCGCGCCGTGACCGGCGCAGGCCACAACCGCAGGCGGCGCAGTGTGCTGTTCGCCCTGCTTCTGTGGCTCGCGAGCCCGTTCGCCTGGGCAGTCGACTGGTCGACGTTGAGCCCCGAGCAGCAGCGCATCCTGGCGCGCTTCGAACGCAACTGGGCGAGCATCCCGGAAGGGCGTCGGGAACGGCTGGCACTCGGCGCCGAACGGTATGCGGGCCTGTCTCCGGAGCAGCGCGACGCCCTCCGCGGACGCTACCAGCGCTGGCGCAAGCTACCGCGCGAGGAACGAGCGCAGCTACAGCGCCGTTTGGAGCAGTTTCGCAGCCTGTCGCCGGAGCAGCAGCGAGCCCTGCGCGGCCAGATGCGCCGTTTCCGATCGCTGTCGCCGGAACGCCGTAACGAGCTCCGCGAGCGCTTTCAGCGCCTGAGCCCGGAGGAACGCCGGGCGGCGTTCAAGCGCATGCGGGAACGGCGCGAACGAAGGCACCCGCGGCGACCCGGATCCCAGCAGCGCAGCGACCCGGGCTGGCGGGGCCGTTAGCTGCCGTACCGGGCTTTGGCCTCGCGCCGCCGGGCGTGCAGCACCGGTTCGGTATAGCCGTTCGGCTGTTCCCGACCCTTGAACACCAGATCACAGGCCGCCTGGAACGCAACGCTGTCAGCAAAGGCAGGCGCCATCGGACGATACAGCACATCATCGGCGTTCTGCTGGTCGACCACCGTCGCCATACGCTCCATCGCTTCACGCACCTGCACCTCGGAGACGATGCCGTGCTCCAGCCAGTTGGCGATGTGCTGGCTCGAGATCCGCAGCGTCGCGCGGTCTTCCATGAGCCCGACATCGTTGATGTCCGGAACCTTGGAGCAGCCAACGCCCTGATCAATCCAACGCACGACGTAGCCGAGGATACCCTGCGCGTTGTTGTCGAGCTCACGGCTGACCTCGTCGGCGGACAGGTTGCGGCCGCCGAGCAACGGAATGGTGAGGATGTCGGCGAGCGGCGCGAGGGCACGGCTTTCAAGCTCGGTCTGCCGGTCGGCAACGGAAACCTGGTGATAGTGCAGCGCGTGCAGCGTAGCGGCCGTCGGCGACGGGACCCAGGCCGTGTTTGCGCCCGCCTGCGGGTGTCCGGTCTTTGTTTCCAGCATTTCCTTCATTTCGTCGGGCTTCGGCCACATGCCCTTACCAATCTGTGCTGTGCCGCGGAAGCCGGTCGCCAGCCCGTGATCGACGTTGGCGTTTTCATAGGCCGCGATCCAGGGCTGCGCCTTGATTTCTTCCTTCGGCAGCACGGGGCCTGCCAGCATGCTGGTGTGGATCTCGTCACCGGTACGGTCGAGGAATCCGGTGTTGATGAAGACCACGCGCTCACGGGCTTCGTAAATACACGCCCGCAGATTTACGGTGGTGCGCCGCTCCTCGTCCATGATGCCGACTTTGAGTGTATTCCGCGGTAAGTCGAGCAGATCCTCGACGCGCCCGAAGAGCTTGACCGTAAAGGCGACCTCTTCCGGCCCGTGCATCTTCGGCTTGACGATGTAGACACTGCCGGTGCGCGAGTTGCGGTACTTGCCGAGGCCGTTGAGGTCGTGCATGGCCGCAAGGCTGGTCATGACACCATCCATGATGCCTTCCGGTACTTCCTGTCCGTCTGCCGTCAGAATGGCGTCGTTGGTCATCAGGTGACCGACGTTGCGCACCAGCATCAGGCTGCGACCGTGCAGGCTGAGCGGGCTGCCATCAACCGCCGTGTACTCGCGATCGGCAACAAGCCGCCGCACGATTTCGCGGCCACCTTTCTCCAGGCGTTCTTCGAGGTCGCCCTTCATGAGCCCGAGCCAGTTCCCGTAGACCCCGCACTTGTCCTCGGCGTCGACCGCAGCAACGGAGTCCTCACAATCCTGGATGGTCGTCAGAGCGGCTTCCATGATCACGTCTGCAACACCGGCCGGATGCACGGCGCCGACGGGATCCTCAGGATCGATGCGGATCTCCAGGTGCAGGCCGTTATGCCGCAGCAGCAGCGCCTGCGGCCGCTCCGCGCCACGGTAGCCGACGAACTGGTCTGGCTCCTTGAGACCGGTATTGCCGCCGTCGGCGGTCAGCGCGCGCAGCACCGCCGGCTGCGTATCGGTAACCTCGTAGCTGACGAACTCGGTGTGGCTGGCGCCGTCCAGGGGCACCGCGCTGTCGAGCACCTTCGCCGCCTCGGCGACCACCAGCTCACCCCGCGCGGGGTTGTAGCTGCTGCCCTTTTCCCGCCCCGACGTTTCCGGAATGACATCGGTTCCGTAGAACGCGTCATAGAGGCTACCCCAGCGGGCATTGGCCGCGTTCAGTGCAAAGCGCGCATTGAGCACCGGCACCACGAGCTGTGGTCCGGCAAGCTGGGCAATTTCAGCGTCGACGTTTGCGGTTTCGATCCGGAAGTCGGCCGGTGGCGGAACGAGGTAGCCGATCTGCTCGAGGAAGGCACGATACGCGTTGGCATCAATTGCCTGACCCCGACGTTCGGCGTGCCAGTGATCGACCTGCTCCTGCAGCGCGTCACGCTGCGCCAGCAGGTCCGCGTTCTCAGGCATCAGATCAGCGAAGATACTGGCGAACCCGTTCCAGAAGGCGCCGGGATCGACGCCTGTGCCCGGCAGCATTGCGGTTTCGATCAGTTCAGCCAGCTGCGCCGCGACCTTAAGTCCGGCGCGATCCACTCGTTCGGTCATGCGCTTGCCCAGTTCGGAAAAGCGCGCAGTTTACAGGCCGAGGACTGCCTTCGCGACGATGTTCTTCTGCACCTCCCGGGCGCCACCGAAAATCGATGCCGCACGCGAGTTGATGTAGCGGCCGGTGACCGTTTCAACATAATCCGGCGCAACCCAGGCCTCGTTGCAGCCGTTCAGCGAGATCTGATTGGCATCGGGCATCGCGTAGTAGGCAACGGCCTCGAGCTTCAGGGTCGTGAAGTCCTGCTGCAGCTCGACGCTTGCGTTCTTGGCGAGCGAGGAGCCCGCCCCCGGAGACTCGCCGCGCGACAGCTTGTCGAGGGTGGCAAGCTCAGCAAACTGCAGCGCCCGCAGCCGCACCTCGAGCCCGGCGAGCGCGCTCTGAAAGCCTGGATCGTCCGCCAGCACAGTGCCGTCCAGAGCTTCCTTACGGGCGATGGCTTTCAGCTCCTCGAGCTCCACAAACAGACGCGGTGCGGAGCCACCGCCACCGCGTTCGAACTCGAGCAGGTACTTGGCAACGGTCCAACCGGCGTTTTCCGGTCCGAGCCGGTTCGCCTGCGGCACACGCACGTCGTCAAAGAACACCTGATTAACTTCGTGATCGCCGGCGATAGTGATGATCGGCTTGACCGTGATGCCCGGCAGATCCATTGGGATCAGGACAAAGCTGATGCCCGCCTGCGGCTTGCCTTCCGTGGAGGTGCGCACCAGGCAGAAGATGTGATCCGCAAACTGGGCGTGGGTTGTCCAGATCTTGGTACCGTTGATCACGTAGTCGTCGCCATCAGCAACGGCCATGGTCTTCAGGCTCGACAGGTCGGAGCCGCTACCGGGCTCGGAGTAGCCCTGGCACCAGTAATGCTCGCCGGAGAGCATACGCGGCAGATAGTAGTCCTTCTGCTCCGGCGTGCCGTACTTGAACAGCACCGGCGCGAGCATGCGCAAGCCAAGCGGGATCAGCCCCGGCGCTCCGGCGCGGGCGAGTTCCTCACCAAAAATGTACTTCTGGGTGACGGACCAGTTGGTACCGCCGTACTCTTCCGGCCAGCTCGGTACCGCCCACCCCTGCTCAACAAGGATGCGCTGCCACTTCATCGCCACATCCTTGTCGGCGAATACCGTCGTCTGACGCCGTGCGGCGTCACGAAGGTCCGGCGTCAGCTTGGCGGCCAGAAAAGCCTGCACCTCGCGCCGAAAAGCCTCGTCATTCGCGTCAAAGCGGATATCCATCGCTCTCTCCCTTACTCATTTATCGTTCTTTTCCTCGATGATAGCCCAAGCACCGGTGGCCGGAATCAACCGATTGTGAACCGTTCTGCATGCCGCTGAGACCCCGCGCGGGCGGTGCGGAAGCCTCGCCAAGACCCCCGCGGCCTGCTTAACTACGCCACCTGTTTCAGAGCCTCAGGAGGCGCCGTGCCCACCCGCATCATCATCTCAGGAACCGTTGACATGCCGCCGGAAAACGTCGAGCCCGCGCTGGCTGCAGGTAAGCCGCTGATCGAGGGCGCACTCACAGAGCCCGGCTGCCTCGACTATGACTGGTGCCCGGAGCCGCTCACGCCGGGGCGCATACGCGTCTTCGAACGCTGGGAAAGCGAAGAAGCGCTGGCCGAGCACTTCAAGACCCGCTGGTATCTGGAGATGCGCGACACCATCGGCAGCTTCGGCATCACGGCAGCCAACACGGCCAAGTATCGCGTCGACCTCGAGGAACCGGTCTACGACGAGACCATGACACCCCGCGCGGACTTCTTCACCGCGACCGACTGACCAGTCCGGACTCCACTCAGGTCGAGGTACAGATCCTCGGCCTGCAGCACGCCGGTCCGAGCTACTTGCCGGCGAGTTCGGCGACGACCGGCGCAAATGCTTCCATGGCGGCATCAGGCACGGTGACGTACGAGATGCCGAAGGCTTCCCGACGCCGCTCAAGCTCCTCGGCGATGGCGGACGGTGGTCCGAACAGCGCATGCGGATGGCGCTGCATCACCTCCGGCGACAGGCCGAAAATCTGTGCAAACTGCGCAACCGCGGGTGCCGGGTCGTCGGCAACGACCGTGAAGTAGGCACCGATCTCGAGCTCGATGTCACCGAAGCGGTCACCCGCGCCTTCTTTGACCCAACCCACTTTCTTCTGCGTCTCGTCTTCGGAGCTGAGCTGCACACCATCGGGACCGATCTTGCCGGACCGGTTGTTGAAGTTGAGGCTGACGATGTCCGCCTCGCGACCGGCCATGCGCAGGATGCGCGGGCTGCCACCGCCAATCATCAGCGGCAGACGACCGACCGGCTTTGGTACGCCGGCGAACTCGCTCCAGTTGAGGGTGTCGTTCTTGAGCCCGATCTCGCCCTCGCTGACAAACGCTCGAACCCCGGCAATGACGTCGCCGAGACGGTCGATGCGAACCCGCGGCTCATCGAAGCGGAGGCCCACCGCCTGGTACTCGTCCTCGATCCAGCCGGCGCCTAACCCGAACTCGACCCGCCCGCCGGACAGGTGATCGATGGTCGCAGCAGATTTTATGAGCACCAGCGGGTTGTGGTAGTCGATGCAGAACACGCGACAGCCGATGTTCAGCGTTGTGGTCACCGCCGCGGCGTAGGCCATGGCGGGAATGGCCGCCAGATTCTGTTCCGGATGGTTGGCGCGAGTCAGCGCTGCTCCCGGACCCAGCAGATGATCAGCAAGATGCAGCGTCGAGTAACCGAGCGCTTCTGCCCGCCGGGCTCGCTCGGCCCACTCCGCCCCGGACGCCGCGTTGAAGGATTGAACGCCAAAGCGGAATGGTTTCATGGCACTAACCCCTCGCTGCCAGACCAGGACCAGCCGAAATTCAGTGCGCCCGACGCAGCGTCGGGCGCCCAGCTGCTGATCAGAACTGAATCCGCTTGGTCATGCCGCCATCGATGACGACGTTGGTGCCGGTCGTGAACCCTGCCCGCGGGCTGGACAGGAACACCACCTGATTGGCGATGTCCTCAGCGCTGCCCATGCGGCCCATGGGGATCTCGCCCAGCGTCTGCTCGTAGAACGGCGTCATGTTCTGCTTGATGTAGTCCCAGGCTCCGCCCTCAATGAAGATCGGTCCGGGACAGATCGAGTTCACCCGGATGCCGTCCCCGGCAACATCCTGCGACAGCGCGCCGGAGTACTGGATCAGCGCCGCCTTGATCGAGTTATAGGCGCCCGCAGCAATGAATTTCTCCAGCGCGGCGGTAGTCGAGATCATGCAGATGCTGGCGTTGGCTGATTCCTTGAGCTTCGGCATGGCGGCTTCGACGAACCGCACCGTGCCGAGCAGGTCGTACTCGAAGTTGGCCCGCCAGCCCTCCTCGCCGGGCGCGTTGCCGCCGCTGACGTTCGAGATGATCGTATCAATCCCGCCAAGGGCGTCGCCGGCCTCCGCCACCCATGCCTTGAACTCGTCACCGTTGCCGACATCGACGCTCTTGCCAAAGGCGTTCACGCCCTTGCTCTTGAGCGCATCGACAGCGGCATCAATTTCTGCCTGGTTGCGCGCGCAGATCGCGACATCCGCGCCCTCGCTCGCAAAACACTCTGCGATCGCACGGCCAATCCCCTTGGAGCCACCGGTGATCAGAGCCTTGTGGCCTTTCAGTTGAAGATCCATTTTTCCCCCTCAGCATTGGTCGTTAAGCGCCGCCGGCAGCATAGGAAGGCGAAAATAGTCAGTCAAGACGGTTTTTTTTGTACCGCCGCAAACGCATACTTTTTCAGTCTTCGACCAGCCGAGCAGGGAGCCCGCGCCAATGCCCAACGACAATCGACAGTTCCTCCTCGCCGCGCGGCCGAGCGGTATGGTCAAGACCAGCGATTTCAGCTTTCAGACCGTCGCCACGCCGGAGCCCGGACCCGGCGAGGCGCTGGTCAAGGTCGAGTACCTGTCGCTCGATCCCTCCATGCGCGGACAGATGGAAAACCGCGCTGACTACGTCGCGCCGCTCGAGATCGGCGACGTCATGCGCGCCGGCGGTGTCGGCCGCGTGATCCGGTCCGATCTCCCCGAGCTGCCCGAAGGCACGCTGGTCGGCGGCACCTTCGGCATGCAGGAGTACGTCGTTACCGACGGTGACAAGAAGGTCCCCGTGCGCCGCTACCCGGACGGGACCGATCCACAGGCTGCGCTCGGTGTGTTTGGCGTCACGGGCATGACCGCGTACTTCGGGATGCTCGAGCTTGGTGAGCCGAAAGCGGGGCAAACGGTCGTCGTCAGCGGCGCGGCGGGCGCTACCGGCAGCGTTGCCGGGCAGCTGGCGCGAATCAAAGGTGCCCGCGTGATCGGCATGGCCGGCACCGACGAAAAGTGTGCCTGGCTGACCGACAAGCTTGGCTTCGACGCTGCCATCAACTACAAGACCGCAGACGTCGGCGCCGAGCTGACCCGCCTCTGCCCAAAGGGGATCGACGTCTACTTCGATAACGTGGGCGGCGAGATTCTCGACCTGTGCCTGGCGCGGATCGCCAACAATGCACGGGTCGTGATCTGCGGCGGCATTTCGCGTTACAACGCGACCGGCCCCATTCCGGGACCAAAGAACTACTTCAACCTGGTGTTCCGCCGCGCACGCATGGAAGGCTTCATCGTGCTGGACTACCAGGACCGGTTTCCGGACGCGATCGAGGAGATGCGCGGCTGGGCAGAGCAGGGCCTGCTGAGCCAGGAAGCGACCGTAGTCGAGGGCTTCGAGAAGCTGCCGGAAACCCTCGTAGGGCTATTTCAGGGCATCAACACCGGCAAGCTGATGGTGAAGCTGTGAGCGCGGACGCGGCACACGTCGGTTATCGGCCGCCCGGCCCGGCGCTTATCGGTTGCTGACCCAGTGGATGGCGTTGGTCAACAGCCGCTGAAAGTGCGGGTTGGCATAGGCCACCGGGTCGTCCCCGCACTGCAGGTACACCAGGCGCGTCGGCCCGAGCTCGCGGCACCAACCGATCAGAGCGCTGCCGGGCGGATGGGACCAGCCTTCGTTGCTGAACATCTTCTGCTCCAGGACGACTTTAGCGGCTGAATAGAAATGCTCATCGGTGAACGGATAAGTGCTTGCCAGCAGCGGAGTGACATCTGCTTCGGCCACGTCGTAGAGATAGAGCTCGTCGGTGATCGTGAACTGATCCGGAATGCCTTCGGTCACCGGATGCTCCGCAACCCGGACCACCTGGTGCGTTACCCCATGACGATAGCCGGAGTCCGGCACCGGCTGTCCTTTGAAGGTGCCGGGCAGGTAGCTGAAGCGCCCGCCGATGGTCTCGCCATAGGCGGGAAGCGCTGGCCAGCCGGCAATGGCATGGTGCAGAAACACGAAGCCGAAACCGCGTTCGATCAGCGTGTGGAAGTCGCGCACGAAGGACTCCGGCGGCGCGCTGAAATCGGGCGCCCGGTCCGGATGAAACTCGATGCCCGGCATGTCGTAGAGCACGAAGGCGTCGAACAGGCCAGCGTGCTCCGGCGCGAACAGGCAGCGCGCCGCCGGCTGCTCGACATGGGTGTACTCGACACCTGCAAGCCCGTCGAAGAGCGCGAAGAACGGCTCCCGCTCGAACGGATGCCCCTTGGTGAACAGGGCGACATGGCTCTGGTCGGGCTTCGTTGCGGACATGGTCACGGCCTCGTCAGCTGTTGCTCCGCCGCCGATCATAGTAGCCGCGGAGCCGTACGTCATGGCTGAGCAGCACGCCGAAGGCTCGCGCACCTGGCAGCAGACCAAGAGTGCAATGACCCGTGATGCGATCCTCACCGCGGCGCTCGACTGCATCTACGAGCACGGCTACGCCCACACGACCACGGCCAAGATCGCCGAGCAGGCCGGCCTCTCGCGCGGCGCCATGCTGCACCACTTCGCGAACCGGTTCGATCTGATCCGCGCGGCCATCGATTTCCTGAACACGCAGCGCCTCGAACGGTATGCGCAGGAAGAACAGGCCGTGCAGAGCGACGCCGAAGCGACGAAGATCGATGCCGGCATCGACGTCTACTGGCGCCAGCTCAATACCCGCCACTTTACGGTGCTGCTGGAGCTTCGCGTCGCATCCCGCACCGATCCGGAGCTCCGAGCGGTGCTGGAACCCGCACTGCTTGCGTTCGAGGAGCAGGCAGCCCGGGTCACGCGCCAGCTGTTTCCGGACCTTGCACGCTCACAGGCGTTCCAACGGGCAATCCTGCTGACCCACTACCTGCTGGAAGGAATGGCGATCGCCCGGGCCACGGATCCACGGCCGATCCCCGAGACCCTGCTCCTGGACTGGCTGAAGAGCGAGCTGCGCGAGAGCTTTCAGGATGTTCAGCGTCCACAGGATCCGGACGCCGATCACGCCCCTCCGCCTGCAGACCCGCTCTGACGCAGAGCCTCACGCGTTTGAAGAAGCCTGCTCCCAGTACGGCGCGCGCAGCTTGCGCTTGTTGATCTTGCCCATGGTGTTGCGACCGAGATCGCCGACGAAGTCCACGCTGCGTGGACACTTGTAGTGCGACAGGCGCTCACGACACCAGCTGATGACGTCGCCCTCCTCCGGCTCCCGGTGCCCGGTCTCGACGATCACCAGCGCCTTCAGCTCCTCGCCCATTTCCGGGTGCGGTACGCCGATGCAGGCGACGTCCTGGACGGCCGGATGCTCAATCAGCACCTGCTCCGCTTCCGCCGGGTAGATGTTGACCCCGCCGGACACCACCATGTCGCTGAAGCGGTCCGTGATGAACACGAAGCCTTCTTCGTTCATGTAGGCAATTTCACCGAGCGTGAACACCCCCGGGGCAATGTGCGCGGCAGCCGTCTTCTCAGGGGCATTGTGATACACCACGCCGCGGCCCGTGGTATCCCGGAAAAACAGCCGGCCTTCGGTATTCGGCGGCACCGGGTTGTTGTCGTCGTCGAGCACCATGGCCTCAAACGGCGGTATGGCCTGGCCGACCGAGCCCGGAAAGCGCAGCCACTGCTCCGAGTCGATCATGCAGGTGGTGCCGACCTCGCTGGCGCCGTAGGCGTCGATAAAGACTGGCCCCCACCACACGATCATCTCGCGTTTGACGTCCACCGGGCACTTGGCACCGGTATGGCTGATGCGCTCGAGCGACGACAGATCGTATCGGCTGCGAACGGCTTCCGGCAGTGCCAGCAGGCGCACGAAATGGGTCGGCACCATGACGCTGGAGCCGATGCGGTACTTCTCAATCGCGGCCAGTGTTTTTTCCGCATCAAACCGGCCGAGAATCGTCGAGCAGACGCCGGCCGCGAGCAGCCGCGCACCGGACAGCGGGCCAGTGTGATACATGGGGCCGATCACGAGGTGATTGCCGAAGGGTTTCATTGGGCTTTCGGCAAGCTGGGCGAAGTGCTCGGCAACCGTGGCGCCACCAGCAAACATGGTCGGCGGCAGCTCGGTGCCCTTCGGCCGCCCGGTGGTGCCGGTGGTATACAGCTGGTTCGGCAGGGGGCGCACGTCTTCGGGGGCGGGATGGGCGCTGTTGCGGGCGAGCCAGTCCTGCCAGCGCGTCAGCCGCACCTGACCGCTGGCAACGTCCGGGTGGTCAAGGGCCTCATGAAAGACGTCGCCGTCGGCCCAGGCAATGACCAGATGCACGTCGGAGAGCGCGGCGGCATGGACGGCCCGCTCCAGCGTTTCTGCCCCGCAGAACAGCACGCGAGTCGCGGAGTCCCCGAGGATGTAGGCCACCTCCTCTGCCGTCAGATGAAAGTTCACGGGCACCACAGACGCGCCGGCCAGCAGCCCGGCGAGGTTCGCGAGACCGGTCTCCACCGCGTTCTCCGCGAAGACCGCCATGCGCCGCTCGGGCCCGAGATCGACGAGATGCAGGCCGTTGGCAGCCCGGTTCAGCATATCGTCGACTTCACCCCAGGTGAGCTCGACGCGCTCATCACGCAGTGCGATTTCAGATGGCCTCTCGGCCGCCAGCTGGCGGGCAAAGCTCGGCATGTTCGCTCCCGGGTGTGCTAATGTTCCGCGCACTCTAACAGAGCCAGAAGACTGCGGAAGGGGATGACTGATGGCGGCGAAGATTTCCAAAGCCAAGCTCATGGACCTGCACCTGGGCATGGTGAGGATCCGACTGTTCGAAGAAACTTCGGGCAAATTAATGGAGGACGGAAAGATCCCCGGTGCGCTCCATCTCTACGTGGGCCAGGAGGCCGTCGCCACCGGGGTGATGGCACATCTGACCAACGACGACCAGATCACCAGCACCCACCGCGGCCATGGGCACTGCATCGCCAAAGGCGGCGAATTCGACCGCATGTTCGCTGAGCTCTACGGCAAAGCCACCGGCTACTGCAAGGGTAAAGGCGGCAGCATGCACATCTCCAACAAGGAGCTCGGCATCCTGGGGGCCAACGGCATCGTCGGTGGCGGGCCGCCGATCGCCATGGGCGCCGGCTTCTCCATGAAGTTCCGCAAAACCAAGGACGTCGCCGTCTGCTTCTTCGGTGACGGCGCCTCAAACGAGGGTTCCTTCCACGAGGCCGCGAACATGGCCGCCCTCTATAAGCTGCCGGTGATCTTCGTCTGCGAGAACAACGGCTTCGGTGAATACACCGCCCAGAAAGATCATCAGGCCATTGTCGACGTTGCTGACCGCGCTGCGGGCTATGGTATGCCGGGCGTTATCGTCGACGGCATGGACGTGCTGGCCGTCTACGAAGCGGCAGGCGAAGCCATCAAGCGCGCGCGCAAGGGCGATGGTCCGACGCTGCTCGAGTGCAAGACCTACCGCTACTTCGACCACGTCGGCGTGCGCGGCATGGGCCTCACCTACCGCACCGACGAGGAGGTCGATCGGTGGAAGAAGCGCGATCCGATCGATAACTTCGAAGACCACCTGATCAAGCAGAAGGTCGCTACCCGCGCGAAGCTGGACGCGATTCATGAAGCCGTGATGAAAGACGTTCAGGCCGGCATCAAGTACGCCGAAGACAGCCCGATGCCGGACATCAGCGCAATCACCGAAGACGTCTACGCCTGATCCCGAGAGTCCAAGCAAGCGAACGAGTTGCCCGACGCGGCCGTGCTGACGACGCCGCGTCCCCAGTGAGAGTATCGATATGGCCCAAGCACAGACCAAACCCCGCGAACTGCCATACGTTGCCGCCAACACCGACGGCGTGCGCGAAGTACTCATGACTTACGAAATTTCCTTCGTCGCCGGCGAAGACGTTGCCGGCGCCGGCAGCGTCTACGGCTACTACAACGGCCTGCTGAAGGAGTTCGGACCGCACCGGATCTACGACACGCCGATTTCCGAAGAAGGCATCGTCGGGCTCGGCGTCGGCGCCGCCGCTACCGGCTGCCGGCCGATCATCGACATGATGTTCATGGACTTCCTCGGCGAGTGCATGGACGAGGTCTGCAACCAGATGGCCAAGATGCGCTACATGTTTGGTGGCCGCACCAACCTGCCGATTACCATGCTGACCATGGCTGGCGCCGGCGCCAGCCTGGCTGCCCAGCACAGCCAGAGCC
Source organism: Pseudomonadota bacterium (assembly GCA_038757945.1). Taxonomy (GTDB): domain Bacteria; phylum Pseudomonadota; class Gammaproteobacteria; order Pseudomonadales; family Azotimanducaceae; genus CALHVX01. The sequence goes on along the minus strand of JBCDGJ010000043.1, from coordinate 1,477 downwards.
TGGAGGCCTGGATCTGTCACCTGCCGGGGCTCAAGGTCGTCATGCCGACCACGCCCTACGATGCCAAAGGGCTGATCATTGCCGCCGCGGCCGATGACAATCCGGTCATCGTCGTGCTGAACAAAATGTCCCTCGCCATCACCGGTGAGGTCCCCGAGGGCTACTACGAGGTGCCGCTCGGCGAAGCCAACATCGTCCGTGATGGCAGCAACTTCACGATCGTGGCCATGGGCCGCATGCTGCACGAAGCGCTCAAGGCGGCCGAGCAGCTGAAGGAATTCGGGGTCGACGCAGAGGTGATCGACCCACGATCGCTGCAGCCCTTCGATACCGACACGGTGATCGCATCGGTCAAGAAAACCCATCGCGCCTGCATCGTGCACGAAGCGGTCCGCTTCGGTGGGTTCGGCGGCGAGATTGCGGCGCAGATCCAGGAGCTGGCCTTCGATTACCTGGATGCCCCGGTCGGGCGCATCGGCGCGCCCTTCTCACCGGTGCCCTACAGCCCGGTGCTGGAGCAGAACTACGTGCCCAACGCCGATCGCATTGTCGCCGAGGTGAAGAAACAGCTCGGTCTCTGAGGCGACCCGTGCGGCCCATCGGGCTGATCGCCAATCCGGCTTCGGGCAAAGACGTCCGGCGGCTGGTGGCGCGAGCCTCGGTCTTCGACAACCAGGAGAAGCAGGCGATCGTCAGGCGCCTGCTGATTGGCGCGCTGGCCGCCGGAGCGACAGAATTCCGCTACCTCAACGATCAGCATGGCATCCTCCGCGGCGCGCTCGATGAGCTTCGGCGCAAGCTCAACGCAAAGCCCGTGGACGCAACCGCGACGGGTACCGCCCTCGACACCATCAGCGCTGCCCGCGCGCTCGAGGATGCCGACTGCGGCGTGGTCATCACCTTGGGCGGCGACGGCACCAACCGCGCCGTAACCTTCGGCTGGCCCCAGGTGCCGCTCATTCCGATCAGCACCGGAACCAACAACGTCTTTCCGGTACTGACCGAGGCGACCGTCGCCGGCACAGCGGCCGGCCTGCTCGCCACGGAACAGCTCAGCACCCGCAGGGTCTTTACGGCGAGCAAGCTGATCGAGCTCGAGATCGAAGACGAGCGACCGGATCTGGCGCTCATCGACGCAGTGCTGTCCGCCGAACAGTTCGTAGGCGCACGCGCGCTGCTGGAACCGAAAGCGTTGCGGGAGATTCTGCTCACGCGAGCGGATCCTGCGGCGGTGGGCATGACCAGCATCGGTGGCCTGCTGCGTCCCGTCAGCGTCGCGGACGATCACGGCCTGCGCCTCAAGCTGAACCAGAGCGACGCGCCAAGCCACATCATCCACGCCCCGATCGCCCCCGGGCTGTTCCACGATGTGCAGGTAGATCAGCTGCGCCGGCAACCGCTCGAGCAGTGGCTCAGCTGGCGCGGCCCGGGCGTGCTGGCGTTCGACGGCGAGCGGGAGCGGCTGCTCGGCGACGGT
>JBCDGJ010000042.1:0-32289 GCA_038757945.1 Pseudomonadota bacterium | reverse complement strand
GGTTGTCGGTCGTGGCCCACCCGGGGACTAGGTTGGGACCGTGGCCGGTAACCCCTATCGAAATGGGTGCCGGCCGGTGGTGCCCCGCCGCGCCACCGACGACGATACCGGCCTGCCAGGCCGCCATAACGGCCTGGTTCAACGGATCATCCCAGTAGTGCGACTGCGGTTGCGCACCGAAAGACAGGTTCAGCACGCGAATGTTGTGCGCTTGCTGGTTGGCAACGACCCAGTCAATCCCGCGAATCACATCGGCATAGGTGCCGTGGCCGCTGGCATCAAAGGCGCGAACGATCACCAGCTCCGCATCCGGCGCAATGCTGTTGGCCTTGACCTTGTCATCCCGGCCGCTCCGCTCAGCGACCCGGCTGCTGGCAATGATACTGGTCAGGTGCGTGCCGTGGCCGTGCTTGTCATCAACGCTCTTGTAATCACCGACCTTGTCCTTGATCGCGTCATAGCTGATAACCCGTTTGCGATCCTGGGCGTTGGTGGCAAGCCAATCTTTGCCCCCGCCCGAACTCCAGACACCGGTGTCCAGGATTGCCACGCCGACCCCCGCTCCGGTCACGCCTTCAGCATGCAGCGACGATGCGCCAATGAGCTCGGGAAAGTTCGTCAAACGAGCCTTCTTGTCGGCTTTGCGCTTTTGAAAGTCAGAGGTCTCCTCTTGCGCAGCGTCCGTGTGCTCAGCGGTCAGCTCGAGGGCACAGCCTTCGGCGAAGCGCAGCATGAGGGCATAGCTTTCGCCGTCCGTTTCGACATCATCCTTGAACTCGAGGGTGAGCTTTGCGGAGTCGCCGCCTTTGATCTCCCGATCGTCTTCCTTACCTTCCCACTGGTCGAGGATCGTTGCTACAGGCGCGTCCAGCGCGTCCTTCAGAATCTCTTCTTTCTCCAGCTTGATCTTCTTCAGCTCACCGTTCGCACGCGGCCAGTTGGCTGACAGCGAATCGAGGGTGATCAGCGCCTCACCGGTGTTCTCAATCTCCCACTCGAGCTTCTTTCCCTTCAGCTTGACCGCACCTTCCGCGGCGACCGTGCAGCTGTTGGCAACGAATGCCTGAGAAGGGCCGTTGGAAAAGCGCGCCGTCATGGCGTAAGCGAACTGGTTGGTGTCTACATCGTGCTCAAACTCGATGGTCAGCTCCTGCTCCGCGTTACCCGCGAGGCTGCGATCTGCGGCGGTAACCTTCCAGTCAGGCGCGGAGATTTCGGTTCCAGGCGTCTCGAGCTTCTCGTCGAAGATCGTCTCGCCATCGAGCTTGACCTTCTTGACCGCACCGTTGTCCTCCGGCCAGTCGAGCTCGAGGCTCTGCAGCGCACTGGTCGATGCGCTGCCGTTCTCGAGGGTCCAGTAGAGTTTCTTGCCACTGAATCGAACCTCGGACCCGGTTGCGCTGTCCAGGCTGAGACGGTTGTCCGGGGTCAGCCGCAGGTTCGATTGGGCCTCGAGGCGGCTCACCTGCGCATCCGACAGCAGCGCAGCAACGCCGTTGATTACGGCAAGCTCGTGGGTAACCCGGCCGCCAGCGGCGGTTATGGCCGTTTGCACGGCCTCGAGCTCGGGACCCTGAACGATATAGCTCACATTCGGGTCCTCGATCTGGGCGTTCGCCAGCGCGACGCCAAACCAGAGGGCGGCAACGGGAGCGCGGTAAGCCAGCTTAGTGTTCGGAGTTTTCATCACAGCAGTTCCAACTGGGTTTGCGAGCTACCGTTGCAGCCCCCGTTCCAGCACCGCGCACCGCGTGTAGAGTGGTTGTAAATCCAGAAATTTCAATGACTTAAGATTTAGCGCGACAGATTCAGCGCGTTGAGTTTGGCGTGCCGCGTCAGTTTTCCGCCGGCCAGAATAGCGGTGCAAAAAAGTGGTGCCGGGCGCCGCCGGATTTCCGCTCGCCGGCGCCACAAAGCCGGCGCCACAAAGCCGGCGCTCGGGCTGACGACTACCGCGAGCGGGGCAGCCTCGCTACACTCGTCGGCTTCAGGGGAGGGCACTATGTCGACCAGCGTCGCAAATCAGGAACCGATCGCCGAAGGATTGTTCACCTGGCCGAGCAATGATCCGCGTCTGCTCGGCAGCAAATGCAATAACTGCGGCACCGTCACCTTTCCGGCGCAGAAGGGCTGCCCGGCCTGCTCGAGTACCGATACGGAAGTCATCGAGCTCTCACGTCGCGGGAAGCTGTGGACCTGGACCGTGCAGAACTTCCTGCCCAATCGCCCACCCTACGACGGGCCGGAAACCCCCGAGACCTTCAAACCCTTTGCTGTGGGCTACGTGGAGTTGCCTGGCGAAACGAAGGTGCAGGCACGGATCAAAACCAGCGACATCGATCGGCTCAAGATCGACATGGAGATGGACCTGGTTGTTGAGAAGTATGTCGAGCGCGACGGCAAAGACGTCATCGCCTATTTCTTCACTCCATCGGATGAGGCCTGAGCACAGGAATCGAAACCCCATCCAGCGACAGACAGCGAACTACGAGGACTTTCTATGGACGTAGCAATCATCGGTCTCGGCATTCACCCCTTCGGCCGCACTGACGGCGTCAGCGGTCTGGAACAGGGTGCCCATGCCGCCCGCGCGGCGGTCAAGGACGCGGGCGTCGAGTGGAGCGACATGCAGTTCGCTGATGGGGGATCGGCGGCGGCGGGCAACGCCGACAGCCTGGTCTCGGAGCTCGGCCTGACGGGCCTGCAGTTCATTAACGTCGCCAACGGCTGCGCGACCGGCGGCAGCGCGCTGCAGTCGGCCTATATGGCGATCAAGTCCGGCATGTTCGATATGGGCATGGCCGTTGGGTTCGATAAACACCCCCGCGGTGCCTTTACCGTGGACCCGGAAAAGTCCGGCCTCGGCAAGTGGTACGGCGACATCGGCATGGCGCTGACACCGCAGTTCTTCGGCATGAAGATTCAGCGCTACATGCACGACTTCGGCATTTCCGAAGACGCCCTGGTGCGGGTCGCCGTCAAAAACTACAAGAACGGTGCACTGAATCCCAACGCCTGGCGCAAGAACGCGTTCAGCTACGACGAGGTCGCGCAGTCGCCGATGGTCTGCGACCCGCTGCGCAAGTACATGTTCTGCTCGCCGTCCGAAGGCGGCTGCGCGATGATCCTGTGCCGCGCCGACAAGGCGAAGCAGTACACCAGCAATCCGGTGTACCTGAAGGCCGTCAGCGTGAAGACCCGCCAGTTCGGCTCCTTCGAAGTCTTCTCCCGCGGGCTGGCCCTCGACCGCGCCAGCGCCCCCACCGTTGACGCCGCCAAAGCGGCCTTCGAGTTTGCCGGGATCGGTCCCGAGGACATCGATGTCGCGCAGCTGCAGGACACGGAGTCCGGCGCCGAGATCATGCACATGGCCGAGAACGGCTTCTGCGCCGACGGTGATCAGGAGAAGTGGCTCGCCGAAGGCTACACGGAGATCGACGGCAAGCTGCCGGTCAACACCGATGGCGGCTGCCTCGCCAACGGTGAGCCCATCGGCGCCTCCGGACTGCGCCAGGTTCACGAGGTGGCGCTGCAGCTGCGCGGCGACGCCGGCGAGCGCCAGGTACCGAACGCTCCAAAGACCGGCTATACCCACGTCTACGGTGCACCGGGGTTGTCCGGCGTAACCATTCTCTCGCGCTGACGCGACCCGAAGCTGAACGCCCGCCCGGGGCGTTCAGTGCCTGCCAGTACCGCCCATGCGGTCGACCGCCTTTGCGTTGCTGTTCATCGCAAACCTGCTGCAGGCCATCGCCGGTGCCCTGCTCCTGCATCTGCCCGGGCACCTGGCGGCGCTGGGCGCCAGCGAAACCGTGGTCGGCACGATCATGGCCGCCGGCGCCGGAATCGCGATCCTCGCCAGCCCTCTCATCGGTCAGCTGCTCGACAGCTCGCCGCGCGGCCTGCTCAGCCTCGTTGCTCTGGCGGCGGCAGCGGCGCTGGCCATCGCGCTCGGCTCGACCCCGTCCCTGGGACCGGCCTTTCTAACGCTGTTTCTGCTGCTCGAGCTGCTGATTGCCTTTCTGTACGCGGCGCTGTTTCTGCGCGCCATCGCGCTGCTCGATCCGCAACGCCGCGCGCGCGGGCTGGCGCTGTTCAGCATTTCCACCATGGGTGCGGTTGGCCTTGCCGCCGCGCTCGGAGAGCTGGTGCTGGCGCAGAGCGATTTCGAGACCCTGTTTCAGCTCATGGCGGCGCTGTTTGGCGTTGCCGCGCTACCTATGCTGGCACTTCAGGTCTGGTCGGATCCGCAGCCGACGAGAGAGCACCTGGCACCAGCAGGCCCAACGGATTCCGCCGCCGCGGCGCGGGGCAGTTTCTTCAGCGCCATCAGTGACCCGCCGCTGTGGCCCGTGTGGTCGCTATGCATCGGCTTCTTTGCTGCCATGGTTTCCGTGTTCGTATTCCTGAAGCTCACGACCGCAGCGACCGGTGTCGGCAGCCTGGGCCTCTACTTCACCGTCTACGCGGGGCTCGCCGTCACTCTGCGGGTGCTCGCTGGAGGTCTGCCGGACCGCTTCGATCTGCTGCCCTTCGCCGTGACCGTCGTGCTGCTGTACGCCCTGGGTTTCATCCTGCTGGCCACGGCCGAGAGCCGCCCCGCCTTCTTTGCTGCCGCCGCGCTGGGTGGCATCGGGCACGGCTTCGGTTATCCCGTGCTCATGGCCCTTGCCACCGAGCGCAGCCGGGCGGCGAATCGGGGTAGCACCCTGGCGATGTTCAATGCCATCGATCAAGGCATGACCCTGGCCGCTGCACCAGCGCTGGGTTGGATCCTGAGCAGCGCAGCACCGGCCGCGCTGTATCTGACGGCTGCGACGCTGGCGGCAATGGGCGCACTGATCGCCTGGCCACTCCGCCGCGCGCAACGATAGCACCCAGCCGCTGCCGGCCAGCAACCTGTGGAAAGAGGCGGCTAGACGCCGAGCTGAGCCCGCAGCAGTCCAAGCGGATCGGCACCGAACAGCAGTGGATGGAGGCAGAGAAACACGCCCCAGGCCAGCAGTCCGACCGCGATGCCAAGCACAGCCTGCCTGTCCAGTCCCCCTGGACCCAGCACCCCGGGGGCCCTGCGGCGGCCGACCGAGCGCGCACCGAGCAGCGCAAAGACGACCGTCCCCGCAAACAGCAGCAGCGGCGGCCACTCCCCGTTGGCAGGAACATGCGCCAGGCCCCAGAGCCCGAAACCGTAGATCAGCGGATGCCGCAGCCAGCCCACGATGCCCGGACGCTTCGGCTCAAAGCCAGCACGGCGGAAGGCAACGGAATACGGGTTCGGGCTCAGCGCCCCGGCGCCGAGGAGCGCGAACGCGAGCGCAGAGACGACCACCGCAAAGACAGGCGCCCAGGATGGCGTCGGCCATAGCGGCACGCGGTGCGCCACGAGAATCGCCATGACCAACCAGGCCAGCAGAACCAGTGACAGCAGCGAATAGCCGGCCAGGTAGCCGGGCTCCCCGATCCGTTGCACCAGCCAGGGCCGAATGGCCGTCCTCGCAATCAGCGCGTGAGAGCCGAGAAACAGCAGCGCAGCGGTAAGGGCCTCCATGGGCTGCTGCGGCCGTCGTCAGCCGGTCGGGAACGGATCGATAAAGCGGATGTTGCCGCGCTCGAGACCGGCCCGAACGATCTCGAGGCCGCCGGTCTTGATCATCCATTCGAGGCGATGATCGCGATACTCCCGCTTGAACAGGCCCTGTTCGAGCGCCGCATGGACGGCCTCCAGGCTCACCGCATCCGAATCCATGCCGACCGCCTGCGCGGCCGCAACGACCGGGCGCACGGAATCCCGGTCGTTGGCCCGCGCCATCCAGTCGACCAGCGCCGGCTGCGTGGGCCGGCAATCGAAACCCGCCGAACCATTCAGGTATGGCAGTACCGCAAGGTCGCCCCAGCCGAACCGATCGCCATTGAACCAGGTCCGATCACCGAGCTCGGCGGTCAGCCAGCGAAACCAGCCATCGAGCTGACCCCGAGCCTGCTCCAGCAGCGCATCGGCGGCCGCCCCTTCCGCACGCCGGAAGTGGACGATTTCCGACAGCCCCCAGTTGATCGCCTCGTAGTGGGTATCCATGGCATCTTCGAGCATGCGCACGCGGGCGCGCTCGACGGGCGTCCCGGGCAACAGGGCAGGCTCCGGCCACTGGTCCTCGATGTACTCGAGAATGATTGTCGAGTCGAACACGCTGACCGACCCATGAACAAGCAGCGGCACCTCGCCCCGGGGGCTGCCAGCGGCAAAGTCCCCGGCCGTGGTTCCGCTGCCGAGCGCTGCGGGTAGCTCGGTCTCGTACTCGAGTCCCTTTTCGTTCAGCGCGATCTTCACCTTCTGTGCATAGGGCGACAGCGGATGGTCATAGGGCTTCAACGGCGGTTCGGTCACGGTGCATCCTCGTTGTGTAGCAGCGTTATGATAACGACCGACTCGACGCGACGGGAATGAGCACCACATGGCTGAACTGACCAACCGGCTGGCCGGAAAACGGGTACTGATCACTCAGGCCGACGACTACATGGGCCCGGCAAGCATCGAAGTGTTCACCGAGGCCGGCGCTACGGTGATCAGCGACGCGCGGGATCTGACCCCCGAGTGCGCCTGTGCAGAGCTGGTCGATGAGGCAGGACAGGTCGATGTGCTCATCGCCAACCTCGCCGGTCCGAACAATGCGGGCATACCGGTCACCGAGCTCGAGGAGGAGCGCTGGCAGCACGCCTTCGCGACGATGGTGCACCCGCTGTATCGGCTGTGCCGCGCCGTGCTGCCGCAGATGCAGGAACGGCGTGCCGGCAAAGTCGTCGTTTACGGCAGCGCCGTCTCTCTAAAGGGTGCGAAAACCGTTGCTGCCTACAGCGCGGCACGGGCGGCTCAGACCGGCTTCGTGCAGTCCGTCGGAGTCGAAGTGGCACCGCACAACGTGCAGGTCAATCTGATCGCGCAGAACTATGTGGAGAACCCCGTGTACTACCCGGAGTCGCTGCGCGCGAAAGAGGCGTTCCAGCAGTCCCTGCGTCGCCAGGTACCGCTCGGGCGCCTGGCAACCGCGCGCGAAGACGCGTTGTTTGCGCTGTTTCTGGCCAGCGACGAAAGCGATTTCTTCGTTGGCCAGGCGATTCCCTTCAGCGGCGGCTGGGTGCAGCGCTGAGGCGCCTGTTGCAGTTCCGTTAAAAATCCCGCAAACACGCAACACGGACGTCACCTTCAGCGCCTAGCCTCCCGGTCTGTTCCGCATTCACGGCTTCAACGGCAAAGGGATTGGCTATGCGCGCATCGGGACCGGAAAACTCCGTTAGCATCAACCGCCGCCGGCTGCTGATTGGCGCCGGCCGCAGCGGCATGGCGCTGGGTGCAGCAGCAATGGCCACCCCAGCCATCGCCCGCACCAGGCTAGGCGATCCGGAACCGTCGCCCCTGTTCAAGCTCGGCGTTGCCTCCGGTGACCCGACGTCGCGCTCGGTCGTGCTCTGGACCCGCCTCGTGGAAGACCCTTTCGCTGCTGACGGCGGTATGAACGGCAAGCCGACGCCGGTCATTGTCTCGGTAGCCCTGGACCCAGGCATGCGCCACGTCGTCCGCCGTGGGGTGCAGATCGCATGGCCGCACAACGGCTATGCCATTAACGTGCAAGTCAGCGGCCTGCCAAGCAACAGCTGGCTCTACTACCAATTCCATGCGCCGAAGCTCGGAGCACGCAGCCGCATTGGCCGCACCCGCACGTTCCCCGGCCGTTACGATGCGGCAGGAGAGCTGAAGCTTGCCTTCGCCTCCTGCCAGAACTACGAAGCGGGCTTCTACACGGCCTATCGCGACATGCTGGCGCAGGAGGTTGACTGCGTCATCCACTGCGGCGACTACATCTACGAGAACGCCGGGAGCAGCAGCCCGGCGATTCCAGGACGGGTGCATCAGGGCGACGAGATCTTCAGCGTTGCCGACTATAGATCCCGCTACGCACAGTATCGGCTCGATCCCGACCTGCAGGACATGCATGCCAATGCACCCTTCCTGGTGACCTGGGACGACCACGAGGTCGACAACAACTTCGCCGGCAACATTGCCGAAGAAGGCGCTCCGTTCGAGGGTGCAGAGTTTCTCGAACGTAAGCACAACGCGCTTCGGGCGTACCGGGAAACTATGCCGCTGCGGCCGTGGAATCGCTTCTTTCGTGGACCGGAGCTGCGCATCTACCGGCAGCTTTCCTTCGGCTCGCTGGCCAACATCTACATGCTCGATACGCGGCAGTACCGGACAGATCAGCCCGCTGAGGACGGCTTCGGCTCCACCGATATGAACGCCGTGCTGCTGGAAGGGCCAGAAGGCCTCAACGAGAAGCTCTTCGACGAACAGATCACGGATCCCAGTGCAACCATGCTGGGCAAGCGTCAGGAGCGGTGGCTCAGCCGCCGGCTCCACTATTCCCGCGCCCGCTGGAACATCATGGCACAGGGCATCATGGTCATGCGCTGGAATCTGGCCGCGCTCGGCGGCGGACTCGTTTCTGACCTGCTCAACGTTGACGCTTGGGATGGCTACCAGGCAGCGCAGACCCGACTGCTGAAGCTGATCGCGGCATCCGGCGCACAGAATCCGGTCGTCCTTACCGGCGACATCCATTCGTCCTGGGGAGCCAACCTGCTCAGCAACTACGAGGATCCGGCTTCCGATGCCGTGGCCGCCGAATTCGTCTGCACGGGCATTTCCTCGAGCTTTGGTGGCGATGCGCGGGAAACCGACGGGCTTGTTCGCGCAACGCTGCCAGCCAATCCGCACATCGAGTACTTCGAAGGAAAGTTCCGTGGCTACGCACTGTGCACGGTCGATCTCGACAGCTGGACGACCGAATACCGCCTGCTCGGGGAAAGCCCGAGTAATCCGGGTTCACTGCTCGCGTTCCCGGATTCGCCCGTCAGCACTGCAGCCACGCTGCGACTGGAAGCCGGGTTCAATGTTCCCGGCAGCGGCGGTCGCCTGCAGACGCTCTGATCAAGCGATCGGCCGCCTTGCGGTCCTCCGGCGTCAGTCGTTGTACTTCCAGTTGCCGTGGAACCCGTGCGGGACCCGGTGCGGCAACTCGCCGCAGGCGATGGGGCCGGACGCGACATCCGTTGCATCGAGAATCGCGAGATCGGATCGGTTCTCCTCCGCGCGATAGATCGTCGTAATCAGATAGCCCTCCCCTTCCGGGGCATCGGCTGCCCGGGGCACGAATACCGGCTCGCCGGTCACATCGCCCTCCGGCAGCTCGAACAGCGAGCGGCTACCCGTCTTGAAATCCTGATGGGCAATGGCGTTGAAGCCGTCACCACCATCCTTGATCGTAGACGCCGCATAGTAGCCGTGGCGGTACGGCAGCCCGGCAAAGCGCTCATCAAGCCGCGGGAACTCGCCGGTGATGTCATCGAGATAGTTCATCGTGATCTGCCGGCTGTTTGCGCCAAGATCAATCTGCCATTCCGACAGCCGAGCATTGGCCTTTTCCGGGTCCGGTTTGCTGCCATCGACGTGGGGAAACAGCGGCGCCTCTTCGAACTGCAGCATGTGCGCGGTGATCCGGTTGCCGTCGCTGTAAGCGTTCATCGGATGAAATACGTAGCAGGGATCGGTTTCAAACCAGCGCAGGTCGCTGACCGAGCCGTTGCGCGGCATGACGCCAACGTGCGTGCCCTGCTCCGGTTCCCAGGCCCAGGCCGGTTGTCCGTTCATGGCCCGCTCCATGCTTCCGGTTAGGGGAAAGATCGGGAACACGACGTGATCGTCGGTGACGACGAAGTCATGCACCATGCTGGCGTACGGCGCTTCGAACTGTTCGTTCCGGGTAACCCGGCCGTCCGCGCCGACGACGGAAAAGTTGATCAGCGGACTGAACGGCCCGCCAGCCTGGTAGCCGAAGAACAGCATCTCGCCCGTTTTAGGATCCATCTTCGGATGCGCGGTCATCGGGCCTTCGTAGGCCGCATTGAAATCCCAGGCGCCCTTCGATTCGAGGGTGTTGGGATCAAGCTCAAACGGCAGGTGGCCCTCCTCCAGCGCCAGCAGCCTGCCGCCGTGCCAGACGATGTTGGTGTTGGCGAGACCGTCCGTCTCGAGCCCCATCACCGAAGGATCGGATTCCATCGGGTTGAAGGCATTGAAGAGCGCCCGTCCCGCTTCCCGCTCCTTCTGCCACTTGACCGTACGAGCCCAACGGTTGCGGTAGCGGATGCGGCCCCCCTGAAGGTGAAACATGTGCAGCATGCCGTCACCGGCGAACCAGTGGTGCCAGCCGCGCGGTGGGAACTGCGGATCGGGGCCGTTGCGGTAGTAGGTGACATCAAGATCCGCGGGCAGATCACCGCGGATGATCATGTCATCAAGATCACACTCCATGCGCAGCGGCGCGTAGTTGCCCTTGAGCTGGGGGTGTTTCGGATACGGCTGGGTCATGGTGGCGCTCCTGGTTCCCGCGGCACGGGGGTAAATAAAGGGCAAGGTCGCGCCGGTAACAATCCGGTCACGCCTTGTGTCGTTCAGCTTACATCTCGTTTGCAGGAATTAGCATGTGGTCTGCGAATTCACGCTAACTTGCAGTCCTGAGCTGACGCCCTCGTGTAGAGCGTATCGGGACCACTGGAGACGACGCATGCAGCCAGCAAGCAACCGCCCTCGGCACCGCAGTGCGGGCACTTCGGAACTGACTTCCGCGATGAACCTGTCCGAGGTCGATGCGGCCATGGCGAACGCATTGCAGGAACGGCTGGCTTCAGGACGTCCGATGCCGCGGTCGCTGCGCCGGTCTTATGAACTGCTCATGGTGCGCGAATCGATCGTGGGCCGAAGCGCAGAGTAGACGGACACCTGTTGAGTCATATTTGGCCATTACCAGGTGGAATGGCCGATATCAACACTCTGTAACGCGGTGACCCGGAGCCAATTGAGGAATCTCACGGCGTCCGTCTTTCATCTACCCCCTGATCTGGACTTTCCGATCTGCTGTAGGGAGCCAATCTCCTGATCTATTCCGGCCGTGCGCGCTCGCAGCGCCAGCACGCGCGCCCGCAGCGGCCCTAAGTCGCACTGAAAGCGGGTCGCTGTCACATCATCTTCGGTCACAGTCCACACTGCTGGCCGTTCCAGATTTGCTCCAGTATTGATCCCTCGTCCTTTGACTGTTCGCCCGTACTGTCCCTAATGCCGGTTGGGAGAGGCCCGACGCCACGTGACCAGGGGTCCAATGGCTGCGGGAGCAACCGGTGATCGGGACCTGACGCGCACATTGCTGGGCCAGAAACAAATGCCCCAGGAGCAAATGCGCCAGGAACAGAAAAGCAGGGCCTGTGTACCAGGGTTGAAACCCACGGTAATGCTCCGCGACACGGCCCGCGCCAGAACGCGACAGAAAGACGCGACGGAAAAACGCGACGGAAAAACGCGACGAAAAAGAGTAGGGGTAGATAGATGTTCGAACTGCTTGAATTGGATCCTCGTTTCAACAACGCCGCCCAGTGGGCAGACGGCCCGCAGGTTCGTGGCCCGGAAGCTGTCCGTCCATCCGGCCAGGCGTCCGCCGGTATTCTGAAAGACGACGGCACACTGTCTCAGGGCGAAACACTGCTGTTGCTCGCCGGGCTCAGCTCCGTGCTTGGCTCCATCTGGCTGACCGTCACCGCCATTATCTGACGCTCGACAGCCGAGCGCTTGCACGCGGTGCGATGACGCACCGCCGCTCCGCTTCCGGCCGGTCGGGCGCCGACCCGGCGCCACCGGTAGCCTTAACGCACCTCGCCGCAAAACCGCTGCTCATCTGTTCGTCCTCTGTTGGTCCCCTGGTCGACGTCCGCAACGGCGCCTTGCGGCCTACCCCCGCTTCGCTCGCTCGTGTGGCGCTGTCTGCTGCTGCATAATCCCGCCTGCGTCAGACAGAGGGCTGGTTTCTTGAAGTATCTCCACACCATGGTGCGCGTCAACGATCTGGACGCCGCCCTGAACTTTTACTGCACCCTGCTCGGGCTGGAAGAAGTCCGCCGCTACGACAGCGCAGAAGGCCGCTTTACCCTGGTGTTTCTGGGCGCGTCGGAAAACCCGCAAGTGCATGTCGAGCTGACCCATAACTGGGACCCGGAGGCTCTCGAGGGTGGGCGCAACTTCGGGCACCTCGCCTACGAGGTTGACGACATCTACGCCGCCTGCGAACGGCTCACCGCGGGGGGTGTGACCATTAATCGACCACCCCGGGACGGCCGCATGGCCTTTGTCCGTTCTCCCGACGGCATCTCCATCGAGCTGCTGCAGAAAGGCAAACCGCTGCCAACGGCCGAGCCCTGGGCCAGCATGGAAAACACCGGCACCTGGTAAGGTCGGCCCCGTCGCCGCCAGCCACCAGAGCAAACCAAACAATGACCGCGAGCGGCGCAGTGCCGCTCGGCTACTTGAGAAGAGGGGACTGAATGAAACTCTATAATTCCATGGGACCGAACCCACAGGTCGTGCGTTCCTTTGCCGCAGAGCTCGGCACGACGCTTGAGCTGGTCGAGGTCGACATCATGGCGGCCGAGAATCGCCAGGAGGACTACGTCAAACGCAATCCCGGTGCACAGCTGCCGTGTCTCGAGCTGGATGACGGGACGATCATCGCGGAGATCGTGGCAATCTGTGAGTATCTTGATGATCTCAAAGGCGGCACCGAACTGATCGGCCGGACGCCAGAAGAACGGGCAGAGACACGCATGTGGACCCGCCGGGTTGACCTGGGCGTCTGCGAACCGCTGACCGCTGGCTTTCGCTTTGCCGAAGGGCTGCCGATTTTCCAGGACCGCATGTCCTGCTTTCCTGAAGCGGCTGATGCGATGAAACAGATCGCTCGCGACAAGCTGGTCTGGCTCAACGAGCAGATGGCCGGGAAAGATTTTCTTTGTGGCAGCCGGTTCACCCTGGCGGACGTGCTGCTCTACAGCTTCCTGAACTTCGGCAAAAACGTCGGCCAGGCCTACGACGAATCGCTCACCAACCTGCACGGCTGGTTCCAGCGGGTCGGCGCACGGGCGTCTTCCTCGGCGTAGCGCGTGTAGTAGCCAGGGCCCCAACCACCGACCTCACCTGCTCAACCCCTTGCCGGGCGCCCCTTGCCGGGCAGCCGTGGCCGGGCGCCCCTCGCCGGGCGCCCAAACTGTTTCGGAACTACCCACTCGACGCTGGCGCGCGGCCAGCAAAGCCATCACGCCACGAATGTGTTGGGCACCTACGGCGTTCACAGTCTGCTCAGGGTCAGTCGCTTAAATTGGTCTAACCTAATTTGGTTATACCAACACGTTGTGTTACTTTTGGTAGCACTTCCTGAGGCCCTATCATGCGTTCTACCACCCTCACCGCGGTCGTCATTGCCGTTCTGATTGTCGTCTGGCTCCTTTCCGGCCAACTCAACCGGCCCGAGGACACACCGCTGACCAGCCTTGCGGACCAGCGCGAGGCTCAGGCTGCAAAAATCGAGGATCTGGCACCGACCCGCGTCCGCGCACGGCTGTCACAGGCGGTCGAGAAAACACGGGAAATCCGCGTCCGGGGGCGGACTGAAAACAAGCGTACGGTCGCCGTGGCTGCGGAAATCACCGGCCGTGTGGTCGAGCGCCCGGTCGAGCGCGGCGATGTGGTCGAAGCCGGTGACCTGCTCTGCCGGATCAGCGTCGACGATCGTCAGGCGGCGCTCGACGAGGCTCGCGCAGGCGTCAAGGAGGCCAAGCAGCAGTACGAATCCAACGTCGAGCTGCAGACCAAGGGCTTTATCAATGAACTCGCCGTGGCCCAGGCCGAGGCCCGGCTCAGCAGCGCCCAGGCAACCCTGATCCGCAGCGAGCTGAATCTCGAACGGACGCGCATCCGGGCCCCCTTTGCCGGCGTGGTCGAAACCGTCGGAATGGAAGTCGGCGACTACGCAGCGCCCGGCAGCAGCTGCGCCACGGTCGTGGACCTCACTCCGATGCTGCTGGTGGGCCAGGTACCGGAACGCGAGGTCATGCAGCTGGCCACCGGCCAGACCGCTGCAGGCGCAATTGCCACCGGCCGCCGCGTCGAGGGGCCGATCACCTTCATCGGAGCGCAGGCTGATCCCGCAACCCGCACCTACACGGTCGAGGTGGAGATCGCCAACGACGATAACGCGTTGCGCAGCGGCGTGACCACGGACATCCTCATTCCCGTCGAAACGGTCAAGGCGCACCGGGTCAGCCCGGCCCTGTTCGCGCTCGACGACGAAGGCAGCATCGGCATGCGGACCGTCAACGACAACAACCGCGTCGTCTTCCATCGGGTCAACGTTCTGAGCAGCGAGCCGGATGGCGCCTGGGTGACCGGCCTGCCGGACGTCGCCACGATCATCACCGTCGGCCAGGAGTTGGTGGTTCCCGGCGAGCGGGTTGAGATCAGCTTCGAAGCGCAAGGTGCGATGCCTGCCAAGGCGGCGGACGCTGAGCAGGACGGTGCTGCCGAAGATGTGCCGCAGACGCTGGCCGAACCGCCCTCAACCCAGAACGCCTCGCAGGGCGCCCCGGAGCAGCAGGCGACGCTTGCAGAGCTCGCGAGCGCCTGAACCTAAGTTCTTCCACCCGCCCCTGACCTGCGGAGGCTCCTGTGTCATCCCTGATCGACGCTGCCATCAATCGAACCCGTACCACCATGCTGCTGCTGATCATGGTGGTGCTCTCCGGGTACATCGCCTATCGATCCATCCCGATCGCCAATGAGCCGCACATTGAAGTCCCGTTCTTTTCGATCTTCATCTTCCACGAAGGCATCTCACCGGAAGACAGCGAACGGCTGCTCGTTATGCCGGCAGAGATCGAGCTGCGCAAGATCGAGGGCGTCGACGAGCTGACCGCTTACGCGTCCGAGGGCAGCGCGACGCTGCTGGTCGAGTTCGATGCGGATGCCGACCTCGACAAGGCCGAGCTCGACGTGCGCGAGGCCATGGACCGCGTCCGCCCGGAGCTGCCCTCCACCGCTGAAGAGCCCGTGATCAAGGAAGAAACGGCGGACGACTTTCCGCTGATTCAGGTCAACGTTGCCGGCGAGGACGTACCGGAGCGGGTGCTCTACAACCTGGCGATCACGCTCAAAGACGAGATCGAGACCATTCCGTCCGTCCTCGAAGCCGACGTGCGCGGAGAGCGAGAGGAAGTGCTCGAAGCCATCGTCGATCCCCAGGCGCTCGAGGCCTACCAGATTTCCTCGGAAGAGCTGTTCAACACGATTTCCCGCAACAACCGGCTGATCCCCGCGGGCAGCATCGACACCGGGCAGGGTCGCTTCTCGGTCAAGGTGCCGAGCGTCATCGAAGAAGCAACGGACGTCTTCGATCTTCCGGTGCGGGTGAACGGCGATACGGTCGTGACGCTCGGCGACGTCGCCACGGTCCAGCGGACGTTCAAAGACCGTACCCGCTACGCGCGCGTCAACGGCAAGCGCGCGATCACCCTGAACGTGAAAAAGCGCGCCAATGCCAACGTCATCGAAACCGTAGCCAAGACCCGGGAAATCGTCGAAGCGTACCGGCCCAGCTTCCCGAACCGGGTCGAAGTCTTCTACACCCAGGACCAGGCGCCCTGGGCGAAAAGCCAGGTGACAGAGCTGCAGGGCAACATCTTCACTGCCCTGGCGCTGGTCATGGTGCTGGTGGTTGCAGCCCTGGGCCTGCGCAGCGGCATCATCGTGGGTCTCGGTATCCCAGTCTCGTTCCTGTTCTCGCTGATCATCATCGCGCAGCTCGGCTACACCTTTAACTTCATGGTGATGTTCGGAATGCTGCTCGGCCTCGGCATGCTCATCGACGGCGCGATCGTCGTGACGGAATATGCCGACCGCAAGATGAATGAAGGCTTCGATCGTCGGGCGGCCTACGCCCTGGCCGCGAAGCGTATGTTCTGGCCGGTCACCGCCTCGGTCGCCACGACCCTCGCGGCGTTCCTGCCGCTCATGCTCTGGCCCGGCGTCTCCGGCAAGTTCATGCGCTATCTGCCGGTCACCGTGTTTGCGGTGCTGTCCGGGTCGCTCCTCTATGCGCTGGTGTTCGGCCCGGTACTGGGCTCGCTGTTCGGCAAGCCCGGGGCCCAGGATCCAAAATCCCTCGAGACCCTGAAGGAGCTCGAAGACGGCGATCCCACCAAGCTGAACACGCTGACCGGACTCTACGCGAAGCTGCTCAAGGTCAGCACCCGCTTTGCACCCATCACGGCGCTGCTCACGCTGGGGCTGCTGTTCGGCAGCTTCTGGCTCTACGGTGCTTTTGGTGCCGGAATGACCTTCTTCTCGGACTCCGATCCAAAGTTTGCGGTCGTAACCGTGCGCGCCCGGGGCAACCTGAGCGCCTTCGAGACCAACGAGCTGGTCGCCGAGGTTGAAGACGAGGTGCTGCAGATCGCAGAGATCCGCGATCTGAACACCTTCACCCTGCTGACCGGTGGCGCTTCGCGCGACGGATTCGATCGTATCGGCCAGCTGTGGCTGGAGCTGGTTGACGAGGGAGATCGTGATCGGAAATCGCCGGAGATCTTTCAGGAGATCCGCGATCGGACGGCTCGCTTCGCCGGCATCAGCGTAGAGATCAAAGAAATGGAACAGGGCCCGCCGGTCGGCAAGCCCATCCAGCTGCAGTTCTCCTCGTCCTACCGCGATCTGCTCGAGCCCGCCGTACAGCGCGTCGTCGATTACGTGAGCACGGTCGACGGCGTCATCGACATCGATGACACCCGGTCCCTGCCCGGGATCGAATGGAAGCTCGAAGTCGATCGGGCGCAGGCCGCGGTTTACGGCGTCGACGTGTCGCAGGTCGGTATTGCCGTGCAGCTGGTGACCAACGGCGTCAAGGTTGGCGAGTACCGGCCGGACAATGCCGACGACGCGGTGGACATCCGCGTGCGCTTCCCGGAAGCCGATCGCGGTGTCTCCGCCCTCGATTCGCTGCGCGTCTCGAGCCGCCAGGGCATGGTGCCGATTTCGAACTTCGTCACGCGTGTGCCCAGCCCGAACGTAGATTCGATCCAGCGTATCGATGGCGTTGCGGTGGAGTTCATTCGCGCCAACATCGAGGAAGGCGTGCTGGCAGACAGCAAGGTCAAGGAAATCCAGGCCTGGCTGGCCACCCAGGATTTCGATCCACGGCTCAAGATCACGTTCCGTGGCGCCAACGAAGAGCAGGCAGAGGCCATGGCCTTCGTTGCGGTTGCGTTCCTGCTGTCGCTGCTGCTGATGTTCGTGCTGCTGGTTACGCAGTTCAACTCGCTCTACCAGAGCGCGCTGATCCTGTTTGCCGTCGTCATGTCCACTGCAGGCGTACTGCTTGGGCTGCTGGTGACTGACATGCCCTTCAGCGCCATTCTGACAGGAACCGGAATCGTGGCGCTGGCCGGGATCGTGGTGAACAACAACATCGTTCTCATCGACACCTACAATCATTTGAAACGGGAACATCCCGAGCTCGACTACGTCGATCTGATCGTGCGCACCGGCGCCCAGCGCCTGCGGCCGGTGATGCTGACCACGGTGACAACGATCTTCGGCTTGCTGCCGCTGGCCAGCAACTACTCCATCGATCTGGTCAACCGCACCATCGTCTATGGGGGTCAGCTGTCAAGCTTCTGGGTTCCACTGTCCCAGGCCATCGTCTCCGGGCTGACCTTCGCGACGCTGCTGACGCTCGTCGCGACGCCGGCGATGCTGGCGTTGCCGCACCAGGGCAAAGGGCTCTACCGGCGCACGCGGGATACCCTGCGGAGTCGATTCAGCCGCATCCGCACCGCAACGGACGCCGCCTGAGGGAACCCAACACTGCAACCGGGGCAGCGACGCCCCGGCCCTTTAGTCGCCAAGCCCCTCGAGCGGTGCATGGGCCGACCGCAGCCGGCTTCAGCACCGTATAATGAGCGCTTCGCAGCGGCGCTCGGGGCGAGCACGAGGAGCAGAGTATGGGGCTTTCCCTGGGCATACACATCGGCCAGCAAAACCTCGCCATGGACGAGCTACGGGCGCTATGGCGCAAGCTCGATGCTGCCGGCGTTGACTGGATCTCAGCCTGGGATCATTTCTACGAAGCGCCGCCAAAAGGCGGCACCGAACCCCACTTCGAAGCGCTCTCCACGCTGGCCGCCCTGGCCTGCGAAACGCGCCATGCACGGATCGGTTGCCTGGTGTTCTACGTCGGCTACCGCAACCCGGCGCTGCTGGCGAAGGCCGCAACGACCCTGGATCACCTCAGCGGCGGGCGCTTTGAAATCGGCCTCGGCGCCGGCTGGCACGTGTGGGAAGCGTCGGCATACGGCTATCCATTTCCCGACATCGGCACGCGGTTGGACATGCTCGATGAGGCCGCGCAGATCGTCCGCCGCATGCTCACCGAGGATCGCGTCACTTTCAGCGGCCGACACTTTCAGGTCGACGATGCGAGCTGCCTGCCGGCGCCGGTGCAACAAGAGCTGCCGCTGTGGATCGGTGGGGTCGGGGAAAAGCGGACCCTGAAAATTGTTGCGGAGCGGGCCGACGGCTGGAACGCAGCCTATCTGCCAGCGGATGAGTTTCAGCGCCTCAATGGCGTCCTGGACCAGTGGTGCAACGACATCGACCGCGATCCTGCCACGGTCCGTCGGGGCGTGAACCTGCTCTTCAACCTGGGGCTTTCGGATACCGATCTCGCGCGCGAGCGAGCCCGGCTCAGCGCCGACTGGGGTGCCATGGCGGAACGCACCGAGGGTGGGGCGCTGCTGTGCCGGCCGGATGAGGCCGTGGATCGTCTGATGGCCTACGTAGATGCCGGCGCAACGGATATCAACGTCGCCCTGCGCGCGCCCTGGAACGAGCCTGCACTGGATGCGTATCTGAACGAGGTTATGCCAGCAGTCCGGGAACGCGCTGCAGCGCATCCCAGGGTTGCAGAGACCCGGAGCGGCTGAGGTGCAATAGCGCAGCCGAGGTGCAACGGCACGGTTGACGAGCTAAGGAGCTAAGGGCACCAATCCCGCCACAGCGGTCAGCTCGCCGCAGCGGTACGGGCTGCCAGCGCAGCGGCCTGAGCAAGGACGCGCCGCGCTTCGTCCGCGTGCAGATTCTCCACCAGCTGACCGTCGAGCTCGACCACGCCGGCACCGGCCACCAACGCAGCGTCCCAGGCATCGAGCACGCGGCGCGCGTGCTCGATGGTCGCCGCTGAAGGTCCGTAGCTGCGATTGGCGATCTCCACCTGCGTGGGATGGATCAGCGTTCGGCCGTCAAAGCCCATGGCCCGGGACTCAGCACAACTGGTTGCGAAGCTATCCAGATCGCGAAAATCAAGCTGCACACCATCAAGAATTTCTTTGCCCGCAGCCCGGGCCACAAGCAGCGCGCGCTGCAGGGCAAAGCTCAGGTTGGCTCGGTCTGGCTGATGCTCGGCACGCAGCTCCTTGACCAGATCACTCGTACCCATCACCAGCACAGCGAGACGCTCTGCGCCCGCCGCTACGAGGGTCTCGAGCTCGAGAACGGCGCGTGGTGTTTCCACCATAAACCACCGGGGCAGGTCCGCCAGGCCGGAAAAGGCGAGCAGCCGATCCAGGGTGGCAATCTGCTCGATCGTATCCAGCTTCGGCAGCAGCAGCGCATCCGGCGGGGCGTCCGCCAGCGCGGCAATGTCGGCCTCCGCCCAAGGCGTATCGAGCCCGTTGATGCGCACCACACGCTCCCGGAAACCGAAGTCG
The DNA here is from genome assembly GCA_038757945.1 of Pseudomonadota bacterium. Lineage (GTDB taxonomy): Bacteria > Pseudomonadota > Gammaproteobacteria > Pseudomonadales > Azotimanducaceae > CALHVX01. The sequence continues at coordinate 12,600 of JBCDGJ010000042.1, read as the reverse complement.
ATCGTGGCCAGCGCCGCGGCCACCTGCAAGCGTGCCGTGTCTTTCGCAGCCGGAGCAACGGCATCTTCAAGATCAAAGATGATTGAGTCGCAGTCGAGCGTGGCCGACTTGTCGATGGCGCGCCCATTGGCGCCGGGAAGATAGAGAACGGAACGTCGCGGTCGCATAGTCGTCAGCAGACGCGGCGATGTGGAGGAGAAGACCGCAGAAAATCGGTCAACCGGCCCAGGCTCAGGACAGTTGCTTCTGAACCTTGTCGGGCACGGTAAAGAAGCCCCGAGCAGCGACGCCCCGTTGCTTGCGCCGCGGACAATCCGCCTTCTTGAGACGGCAGCTGAACTCAGACATCAGCGGGATCATAAGGAACGCACCGAGCAGAAAGCTCAAGCTGGTGAGCGAGCCTGGCGCGCGGTACCAGTCGGCGCCTAGCGTGGGCACCAGCTGAAAGAAGCTGGAGAAGAAGAAGAACATAAGCACAACGGTGAAAACCGCTGCGGTGCGGGTGAGCCAGAGGGGCAGATCCTTGATGAAGGTCAGGAATGACAGGCCGGTAGCAGTAACGAGCATGCCGGCGCAGGTACCGTTCTCAGCCTCACCGCCAACCAGATAGGTCGCAAGCAGCGCCACGAAAACAGCTCCGATCACTCCGTTAACCATAAGCATGCCCCAACACGCTGATTCACATTTAACCAAGCGCCACCCGCGAGGGGTGCATCCTGGCCCTGTACCCTTGGCCGTTGACCCTAGGCCGTTGACCCTAGACCCTTGCCCTTGCTGCAGTGTCCTACCGCAGTTGAGGTGCGCTCGAAAGCCCACCAATCCATCGCGTCTGTCTGTTCTGTGCGCGAACTCTTCTGTTCGCGGACTGCTAGCAAACCATCCAAGCCGGAGCCGCCAGTCCAATATTGACAGACCCTGGCCTACCGAACCCAGTGGCGCATTGCCCAGATCTGCTGAGCATCAGCCGGTTTCGGAGCACCCTGGCCAGTTCCTGGCCGGGCTTGCCGTCGCCGCTTTATCTCTTTGATCTGGCGCGCGATTTCCTTCTATTCGATCATCTGAGGATAAGACCGCTCGGTCAAGGAGTTGTTACCGAAAGTAGCACCAAAAATGTAAAAAAGCGCAGAAACGGGGCATCTGTGGAATTAGTCAAGAACCCTTTGCTATATGAACACGCTCTTTCATGTGCTGCGGCTATTAATTGGGGAATTTGAGGTTGCTTGCGGCCAGAACGGCGGATCTTCTCGCTCAGGCCTCAATCAGCGGAATGATGAGCGCACGCATCACGGAAGCCGGATCACGCCGCACCGCCAGCATCGCCTGTTGCGGGGCGGAGCGCTCGCTGGCGCAGGCCGCCTTGGCGGCCTGCGTATCTGACCCCATATTGAACAGCAGGTCTGCCATCCCGTGCACCATTGACCAGATGGCGCCGCACAGCTGCGGCAGGGACAGACCACGACCACCCCCGCAGTCAATGATCTCGCTGACCAGCTGCTGAAGCGACCCGAACGATTCCGAGGACGCGCGCTGCAGCATTTCGTAGTCCGAGAAGTCATCGACAACGGCCCCGAACATCAGCTGGTAGCTGGTGGGGTTGGCCTCAGCAAACGCCAGATAGGCCAGGCCCATGGCGATCAGGCGCTGCTCGAGCAGCTTGCGGTCTGGCGCCTGACCTTCCGGTGCTGGCGCCAGCAGCGCCATTTCGCGCTGCACCGTCGCATCGAGCTGTTTAAAGCCGCGCGTGGCCAGCGCCGCAAGCAGACACCGTTTCGAAGGAAAGTGGCGATAGGGGGCCGTGGCTGAAACGCCAGCGGCCCGGGCCAGCGCACGCAGGCTGAGATTCTGCACGCCCACGCGATCGATCTCGCTCAAGGCGGTGTTCATGAGCACCCCGGGCAGATCCCCGTGGTGATAGCTGCGTTCGCTCTGTGCCATAGCCCGGATACCGGATTCCAGAATTCGACCTTCGACTGGCGCCCAGCCCCCGACAAGCGCTGCTGTCAGGGCTATTGGTTGCTCGCCGTAGACCCTCGATTGGCGCTTTTCGACTGTTACCGCCTTTCGACTGTTACCACCTTTCGACTGTTACCGCCGTTCGACTGTTACCGCCTTTCGACCTTCAACGCCTTTCGACTTTCAACGCTCGATCTTCGACAAAAAACCAGTCGATTGCCCCGCTGCAAAACGGTGCGGGCCACCTCAATGCGCCGCATGTTAGCGCATTTCACATCCACAGCAGGCACAAATTCGAGACTCAGCCTCTGTTTTCTGGCCGTTGACCCGCTGCTCACAAACCCTATCCTAGCCTATGTGAGCATCGTAAACATAGCGGCAGAGTTGCTGACTGGTTTCAGGAGCAGCGCGCCGCAACCGCGCACTAGCGCCGGCCAATACCCGAATGGGAACTGATTCTATGCACGTACTGCACCTGCGCCGATTGCCTCAACGCCAGCGTCGTCTCCTGTCCAGAATCGCAACCGGGGCGCTCGTCTGCGGCGCAGTGCTGCTGCTGGCACCCCGCGCCAACGCCAGCGCTGACCCGCTTGCCGTGCGGGTCGTGACCGTCGAGGCAGCGGGCGAATTCGAAACCCGCCGGCGGTATGCGGGAACGGTTGCCGCCCGGCGCGCCTCACAGCTTGGCTTTACGCAGCCGGGGGAAGTCGCCGAAGTACTCGTCGATGTCGGCGATCGGGTGATTGCCGGCGCCGTGCTGGCGCGGCTGCTTCAGGACGACGTGAAGGCCGCCCTTGCGGAGAGTCGGGCGGCCCTGACCCTGGCACGTGCCAACGTGGTTGCGGCCGAGGCTGATCTGGAACTCGCACAGGAGACCGCGTCCCGGTTCCGGAACCTGCACGAACGTGGGCACGCCAGCGCGCAGACCTATGACGAGCAACGGCTCGGCGCAGCAGCCGCGCGGGCCCGGCGCGATGTCGCAGTGGCCGAGAGAGCGCGCGCCCAGGCGGCTCTCGACGTCGCCGAGGTCCGGCTGCGACAGACCGAAATCCGCGCGCCCTACGACGGGATGGTTCAAGCCCGGCTCGCCGATGAAGGCACGCAGGTCAATCCCGCCAATGTCGTCCTGCGGCTGGTGGAACTCGATCGCCAGGAAGCCCACGTCGGCGTACCGGACCAGTTGGCCAACACGCTCGAACCCGGCGCTGACGCTGAGCTGTACTGGGGCAACGAGCGCCTGTCGGTGCGGTTGCGCGCGGTGCTCCCGGAGATCGATCCGACCACCCGCACTCTGACTGCAATCTATGAGCTCACCGGCAGCGAAGCCCGCCTGCCGATCGGCGCCGTCGTTGAGCTCGGTTTGGCCACCGCGGTCGAAAGTAACGGCAACTGGGTCCCCCTCGCTGCCCTGACCGAGAGCGAACGTGGACTCTGGGGCGTCTACGTCGTTGCGGCCGACGACACCCTTGATCGGCGGCTGGTAGAGATCCTGCACACGGAGAGTGACCGGGTGTTCGTCCGCGGCACGCTGACCAGCGGCGACCGGATCGTCGCCGAGGGCGTCCACCGCCTCGTACCCGGCCAGCGCGTGCGCGTGCAGGGCACCGAGCTTGCGCTCAGCCGACCGGGCATCACGCGATGAGCCGGGCCGCCACCGTCAGCTGGAGCAACGCGTTCTACACCAACCCGCGGCTGACGGCGCTGCTCGTGCTGATGATCGCCGCGCTCGGCTTCACGGCCTTCAACACGCTGGCACGGCAGGAAGACCCGACGCTGACCGAACGCTACGGCATCGTGGCCACCTTTCTGCCGGGCGCCACCGCCAGCCGCGTCGAGGCGCTGGTCAGTGAGCCCCTGGAAACGGCCCTGCGCGAGCTGCCGGAAATCAAGACCCTCGACTCCACTTCGCGCGCCGGCTACTCGCTGATCAGCATTGAGTTCTACGATTCGGTCCCGCCGGAAAACGTCGAAATCGTCTGGGCGGAAGTCCGTGACAAGCTCGGCGAGACGGAACCCACCCTGCCGCCCGGCACGATCAGCCCGGAACTGACAATCACCGCACCCATTGCTTCGACGCTTGTCGTGGGCCTGCGCTGGGATGACGACACCCCGGAACAGCTCAGCATCCTGTCCCGGCTGGCACGAGCGCTGGAGGTCGAGCTCGCCAACCTGCCGGGCACCAAAGAGGTGGAGGTGTTTGGCGAGATCGAGGAAGAGCTGCTGGTTACAGTGGATCCCTATGCCACCGCCGCAGCCGGCCTGACCGCCGCCGAGATCAGCCGCCGGATTGCCGCTGCAGACACCAAACAAGCCGCCGGACGGCTGCACCACACGAGCAGCGACATGCTGGTGGAGGTTGATGCCGAGCTGAGCTCCATCGAGCGCATCGGTCGAATTCCGCTGCGGGACTCCTTCGACGCCGATGCCGGTCGTGTCCTGCGGGTTGCGGACGTCGCTGAAGTCCGGAAATGGCGCCGTGACCCACCGGCGTCCATGGCGCTGATTGGTGATCAGCGCGCCATCTTTGTTGCTGCGAAGATGGAGCCGGGACAGATCATCGACGACTGGCTGCTCGACGCCGAGCGCATCATCGACGCCGCCCGCGCCGAGCTGCCGCAGGGTATCGTCCTCGACACGCTTTACAACCAGAACACCTACACGGCCCAGCGGCTCGCCGACCTGGTCACCAACCTACTGCTGGCGCTGGCCATCGTAGTTGGGACGCTGGTGTTCTTCATGGGCTTGCGTTCGGCAATGATCGTCGGCCTGGCGTTGCCGCTGTCCGGCGCCATGGTGCTCACCGGAATGAGCTTCATGGACATCCCGCTGCACCAGATGTCGGTTACCGGACTGATTATCTCGCTCGGCCTGCTGATCGATAACGCGATCGTGGTGGTCGAGGACTACGACCTGAAACGGGCACGCGGCGCCAGCATCGCCGATGCCATCAGCGCTTCCGTGCGCCATCTGCTCGTGCCGCTCGGTGCCTCGACGGTGACCACCATCTGCGCCTTCATGCCGATCGCCCTGGCCCCCGGCGGTACCGGAGACTTTACCGGCACCATCGGGCTCAACGTCTCCCTGGCGGTCTTCTCTTCGTTCCTGCTCGCCATGACCGTCGTGCCCGCCATCACCGGCCTGGTCGATCGGCGCCTTGGGAACCAGGGCGATCGATCAGCCTGGTGGCAGAGCGGGTTCAGCAGCAGCGCGCTGACCGATCGCTATCGCCGGAGCGTGAAGCTGGCAGTGGCGCGGCCCTGGCTGGGCATCGGCATCGGCTGTGTGCTGCCGGTCATCGGTTTTGCGCTGGCCGGCACGCTGACACAGCAGTTCTTCCCGCCGGTCGACCGCAACCAGTTTCAGATTCAGCTGACGCTGCCGGTGCAATCGTCAATCGAGGAAACCCGGTCCGCCGTTGCCGCAGCCAACGCCGTGCTCGACGACACGCCGGGCATCGGTCAGCGCTTCTGGTCCATCGGTGAAGCACCGCCCCGCACCTACTACAACGTATCCGTGCAGAACGACGGCATCGCAAGCTTCGCCGGCGGCTGGGTGAACACCGCAAGCGCAGAGGCCACGCATGACCTGTTGCCTGACCTGCAGGCGCGCCTCAGTGAAGCGCTGCCGCACGCCGAGGTACTGGCGCTGCCGTTCGAGCAGGGACCACCCTTCGATGCCCCGATCGAGGTGCGCGTCGTCGGTCCGGACTTCGCGGAGCTGCGGCGGCTCGGAGAAGAGCTGCGGCTGCTGCTGACCGACATCGAATCCGTGACCTACACGCGTGCCTCGCTCTCGGTCAGCGAGCCGAAGCTCGTGTTCGAGCCGAACGAAAGTGCGCTGACCGCAACCGGCATGCGCACCGGCGATCTGCCGACGCTGCTTGCGGCGTCCCTCGATGGACTGCCGAGCGGCACCGTGCAGGAGGCCAACACGCAGCTCAAGGTGCGCGTGCGCCTCCCGGACTCGGCCCGCGGCTCCGTCGATCGGCTCGCCGCACTGCCGCTACCGACCCGTTCCGGCGGTACGGTGCCCCTTGATCAGCTCGGGACCTGGACGCTGAAACCAACGCCCCAGGCGATCGATCGCTATCAGGGCGAGCGGGTTGCCAACGTACGCGCATTCCTGACCCCGTTCACCCTGCCGGCCAGCGCCCTTAAGGAGTTCCAGGAACGCTTCGCGGCGTCCGATATCCGCCTGCCGCCGGGGTACCGGATCATCCTCGGCGGTGAGGCTGAGCAGCGCGCCGAGTCGCTGGGCGGGCTGATCTCCGTGTTCGTCCTGTTTGCGGTAGCCATGATTGCGGTCGTGGTCCTGAGCCTGAACTCCTTCCGCCAGGCAGCGGTCATCGGCCTGGTCGGCCTGCTCAGCGTGGGCCTGGCGCTGTTCGGTGTCCGACTGTTCGGCTGGCCGCTCGGCTTCACCGCCATCATCGGCACCCTCGGCATGATCGGCCTGGCCATCAACGGCTCAATCATCGTGCTGTCTGCGCTCAAGGTGGACCCGCGTGCCCTCGCCGGTACCGTGGACGGTGTCGCCGATACGGTGGTCGATGCGACGCGGCACATCATCTCGACCACCGCCACGACCATTGGTGGTTTCGTGCCGCTGATCGTCTTCGGCGGCACCTTCTGGCCGCCGCTGGCAACGGCAATCGCGGGTGGTGTCGCTGGATCAGCGATCCTCGCGCTCTACACGGTGCCGACCTTTTTCCATCTGGCGCTGCGCGACAAGCTGGCGCGGCCGGAGCCCGCGGTCGAGCTGCCCCATGCGGTCGTCACCGGCGAGCCGGGGCCGGACTACCTGCCGGAAACGGCGGTGGCGCGCAGGCCGCTCTCCGCGGTAGGCCCACAGCCGGCAGTGCTGGCAGACTCTGCCTGAGCCACGATCTCGGGCGGAGCGCCTTGACCAAAAACCTGCTGCTGGTCTACCACACCCAGTCGGGCAATACCGGACGGCTCGCCGCGGCGGCCGCAGCAGGCGCCCGGCATCCGGACATCGACGACGTCGACCTGCGAGTCCTGCGCGCCAGCGACGCCGGAGCGGACGACCTGCGGTGGGCCCACGGTGTGCTGCTCGGCACGCCAGAAAACTTTGGCTACATGTCTGGCGCACTGAAGGATTTCTTCGACCGCACCTTCTACGCGGTCGAAGGCGAGCTACTGCCCCTGCCCTACGCGTTGTTCGTAAGCGCTGAAAACGACGGCACCGGTGCCGTCAGCGCCGTGCAGCGCATCGTCGGCGGGTATCCGCTGGTCGAAGTGCAGCCACCGCTGATCGTTCGCGGCGCCAAGGTCGATGAGCAGGACCAACAGCTGGCGCATGACCTGGGTATGACGCTCGCTGCCGGACTATCCGCAGGAATCTACTGATCAGGCGCAGCTGCTTGCGGCACGTCTGAAGGGCAACCCGGCGGGAGCACACTGATCGCATGGCCGAACCGACTTCCTGGCGCGCGCGCATCCTGCACGACATCACCGAGCTGCCAGCAGCGCAGTGGAACGCACTCGCCAATCCTCCCGGGCAGGCCCATCACCCGTTTGTGCGCCACGAGTTTCTGGCTGCCCTCGAGGCCAGCGGCAGCGTGGGCCGGGAAGCGGGCTGGCAGCCCTTTCACCTGGCGGTCGAGCCGGATGTCGAGGGTGCAAGCCCGCTGGGCGTGGTGCCGCTCTACCTGAAGAGCCACAGCCAGGGCGAGTACGTGTTCGACTACGGCTGGGCCGATGCCTGGCACCGCGCCGGCGGACAGTACTACCCCAAGCTGCAATGCAGCATCCCGTTCACCCCCGCGACGGGCCCACGGCTGCTGGTCGGCGGTGCCGGTGCCGACCGCGAGGAGCTGCTGCTCGATGCCATGGCCGGCGTCGCCAGGGAGGTCGGGGTGTCCTCGCTGCACATCACCTTTATGGAACAACCGCTGTGGGACCGGGCCGGTCGCCAAGGCTATCTGCAGCGGATGGATCAGCAGTTCCACTGGCACAACCCGGGCTACGCGTGCTTCGACGACTTTCTGGCGGAGCTGGCCTCGAAAAAGCGCAAGAACCTGAAGCGCGAGCGTCGCGATGCGGTCGCAAATGACATCGAGATCGAATGGGTGACTGGAGCGGACCTGACCGAAGCCCACTGGGACGCGTTCTACCGCTTCTACCTGGACACCGGCTCCCGCAAGTGGGGATCGCCGTACCTGACCCGCGAGTTCTTCTCGCTTGCCAGCGCCAGCATGAGCGAAGACATCCTGCTGATCCTCTGCAAGCGGAACGGCACCTACATCGCCGGCGCGCTGAACTTCATCGGCGGCGATACGCTCTACGGGCGCAACTGGGGCTGCACCGAACACCACCCGTTCCTGCACTTCGAAACCTGCTACTACCAGGCCATCGATTTCGCCATCGAGCGCGGGCTGGCCCGGGTCGAAGCCGGCGCGCAGGGCGGCCACAAGGTAGCGCGGGGCTATCTGCCGCAGGCCACCTACAGCGCCCACTGGATCGAGAACGAGGGCTTCCGCGAGGCGATTGACGAGTACCTGGCACGCGAGCGTTCGCACGTCAGCGAGGACATCGGGTTCGTCGAAGAGCAGACCCCGTTTCGTTCAGACGTTGATCTGGACGAGCTGCGGCACAACGCGGCAACGGTGACCGGCGGGTCGGCCGTCGAGCCCGAAGAGCCCTGACGCCGACCAGCCATCGCGCCGCCACCTTGGCCCAGGGTGCGCAGCCTGCGAGGCCCAGCCTGCGTGGCCCGGCCTGTGAGGCCCATCCTGTGAGGCCCAGCCTGCGAGGCCCGGCCAGCGAGGCTCAGTCGGGCGTCGGACCGGCGCCGTTCAGCCGCGCCCGCTCGGCGAGGACGGCGCGGCCGTAGGCCACCACTCGCTCCCTCAGCTCCGGACCCATACGCAGCGCCGTCTTGCGCAGATCGTTGAGCGACTCGAGGGCCGGATCAACGTACACGTAGCGCAGTCCAGGACGCCGCACCAGCGGCGCCTCCTCGAGCCCCGGCACGGCTTCGAGCTGGTCGAGAATGCCGTTCAGCAATGCATCCAGATCCCGCCGATCGCCAAGCTGTTCGAGTTCGGCGTTCAGTGCCGGCTCGAGGCGCTCAAGCAGCTGCGCGGCTGCGGCCGGCGGGAGCCGCAGGGCAACATCGACGACCGGCCCGAAGCGCTCGGTGCCATTCTCGACGAGCCGGAACTTCGGATCGCTCGCCGGACCGGACTGCGGTACCGCGCTCGGCTCAGCGGCCGGCCGGATCGGGCCGAGCAGCTGCCGCGGCAGGAAGCCGTCGGCAAGACTGACCAGCAGCGTGGCAAGCCGTTGCCGCAGATCGTCGAGCTCGAACCAGCTGGACGGGGGATCGAACCGGGCAAGCTCGACCTGCAGGGTGGCATCATCGGCCACGTAGGCGGGCGCGGGCGCTATCGGCTCGGCTGCGTCCGGCCCAGCAGGTGGCGTTGGCGGAACCCAGTCGTCGGAGCGGGATGGTGGCTCAGCAAGCGCAGGTTCCAGAGCCTCGCCAATCGCCTCCACGGGCGGCGGCGCAGCGGCTTCCTCCTGCGCACCGCAGAGCGCCGGCCAGACCTGCTGGCACTGGCGTACGAGGTCCTCGCGATAAGTCAGGGCCAGGATGGCGAGCAGCCCCAGCGCCAGGGCAAGCACCAAATAGGCAGGCTTCACGATCCGTTCCTCCTGCGGTGGCGGCCACTATGACGGTGGACAGACGGTAAAAGGACTATCATTGCGGGCTTAGCTTCTTTGATTGCGCGCGAGTCGTTCCATGAGCCAGCAGCCCCAGAAAACCCGCATCCGCGCCCTGCACGACCATGCCATCGAACTCGACACCGAGGTTCAGATCGAAGGCTGGGTTCGGTCACGGCGCACCTCCAAAGGCGGATTTTCCTTCGTTCATCTGCACGACGGCTCCTGCTTCGACACCATACAGGCAATCGCCAACGCCGATCTCGCAAACTACGAAAGCGAGATCATGCACCTCGGCGCCGGCTGCAGTGTGCGCATTACCGGGCGCCTGGTCGAGAGCCAGGGCCGGGGTCAGGACCGCGAGATTCAGGCCAGCACAATTGAAGTGCTCGGCTGGGTCGACGATCCGGAGACCTATCCCATCGCTAAAAAGCGCCATACCTTCGAGTACCTGCGCACCGTGGCGCACCTGCGGCCGCGAACCAACACCTTTGGTGCCATGGCGCGCATGCGCAACACGCTGGCCCACGGGATCCACGACTTCTTTCACCGCGAAGGCTTCATCTGGGTCAATACGCCGATCATCACAGCCAGCGACTGCGAGGGGGCCGGCGAGCTGTTCCGGGTATCGACGCTGGATCAGGTCAACCGGCCGGAGGATTTTGCGGCCGACTTCTTCGGCAAGGAGACCTACCTGACCGTCTCCGGCCAGCTCAATCTCGAGAGCTATTGCTCGGCCCTGACCAGGGTCTACAGCTTTGGTCCCACGTTCCGGGCTGAAAACTCCAACACCAGCCGTCATCTCGCGGAGTTCTGGATGGTGGAGCCGGAACTGGCCTTTGCCGACCTGGCCGCCAACGCCGATCTCGCGGAACAGTTTCTACGGGCGCTGGTGCACCTGGCGCTGACCGAGCGCGCCGACGACCTGGCGTTCTTTACCGAGCAGATCGATCCGGAAGCAACCACCCGCCTCGAGCAGCTTGCCGACGCGGCCTTCGAACGCATGACCTATACCGATGCGGTGGCCATCCTCAAGGCCTCCGGCAGGAGTTTCGAATTTCCCGTCGAGTGGGGCATCGATCTGCAGTCCGAGCACGAGCGCTTCCTCTGCGAGGAACACATCAAGGGCCCGATCGTAGTCACCGACTACCCGAAGGACATCAAAGCCTTTTACATGCGCCTGAACGACGACGAGAAAACCGTCGCTGCGATGGACGTGCTGGTACCCGGCGTCGGCGAGATCATTGGCGGCAGCCAGCGCGAGGAACGCCTCGACGTGCTGGACGCGCGCATGGCTCCGGCGCTGAAGGAAGAGCTCGAGTGGTATCGCGACCTGCGCCGTTACGGCACCGTTCCGCACGCCGGATTCGGGCTCGGCCTCGAGCGCCTGCTGCTGTACCTGAGCGGCATGGACAACATTCGTGATGCCATTCCGTTCCCGCGTGTGCCGAACAGCGCGCCCTTCTAGCCTGCGTTCCTGACCGATGCTGAGATCGCTGCTCAGGCTCAAGGAATTTGTCGTCCCCTACTGGCGCTGGCTCGGGGTCGGCGTGCTCGCGTTTCTGATCGCCCGCATCTTCGAAGGCTACATTCCCTGGTTCCTGAAGGAGGGCATCGACCGCCTCGATGCGGTGGTCAAAGGCGAGCCGTTCGATGTCGCGATGCTGTATCTGCCGATCACCGGCATCATCGGCGCGGTCATCGCCCGCTACATCGTCGTCACCTTCGCCCGCTTCAGCGTGCGCAAGACCAGCCTGCACGTCGCCTTCGATCTGCGGCAGCGGCTGTTCGGCCGGCTGCAGGTCCAGGGCAGCCGATTCTTCAACGAGCACAGCATCGGCGACATGATGACCCGGGCGGTCGCCGACATCAGCCTGATCCAGCGGTTGATCTCCCTCGGCACGATTCTGCTGGTGATCCTGGTCTTTGCCTCCCTGGTCGGGTTCGGCTTCATGCTCTACATGGCACCCAAACTGACGCTGCTACTGCTCCCGCCGATGCCCTTCATCTTCTACTACGCACTCTGGTCGACACGACAGATGGGCGTGGCCAGCCGGGCGGTGCAGGACGGCCTGTCAGACCTGTCCGACCAGGTGCAGGAAAACCTGTCGGGCATCCGCACCATTCAGGCCATGGTGCAGGAAGACAACGAAATCCGCCGCTTCAGCCACTTCAACCACAGTTACGCTGACGCGTTCTTTCGCCAGGAGCGCATCAGTTCGCTGATGGCCTCCGTCATGCCGAGCCTGGCGCAGATCTGCTCCATCACCATCATCGGTTTCGGCGGCTTCATGGTTGTCAACGAAGAGCTGACGGTCGGCGAGCTCGTCGCCTTCATCTTCTACGTCAACATGGTCGTGCAGCCGTTTCGCGTCGCCGGCTTCATGGTGAACCTGTTCCAGCGCGCCGCGGTCGCGTCGGACCGCCTGTTCGACGTGCTGCACCTGGAGCCGGAAGTACCGGATCGGCCGAGCGGCCGGACCCCGGCAACGATCCACGGCTCGATCGAGCTGCAGAACGTGCACTTCGGCTACCCAGGTACGACAGCAGGAGCGCTCAGGGGTATCTCCCTCACCATCCCCGCCGGTGAATCGATCACGCTCATGGGCCCGGTCGGCGCCGGCAAGACGACGCTCCTGAAGCTGCTCGTTCGTCTGCTCGAGCCTGCGGACGACAGCGTGCTCATCGACGGCCATCCGGTTGCCGATTATCCGCTACGCCAGCTGCGGCAGCAGGTGGCGCTGGTACCGCAGGATCCCTTTCTGTTTGCGCAAACCCTGGGCAGCAACCTGACCTACGACGATCCGAGCCGGAGCCCCGGAGCGGTCTGGTCAGCAGCCAAGGCGGCCGACCTGAAGGACACCATCGAGCGGTTTCCCGACGCACTCGAAACGCTCGTCGGCGAGCGCGGGGTGACCCTGTCCGGCGGCCAGAAGCAGCGGGCAACGCTGGCCCGGGG
>JBCDGJ010000041.1:0-33047 GCA_038757945.1 Pseudomonadota bacterium | reverse complement strand
GTTTCATCATCGGTCAGGCGCAGAGCGCGTTCACGGTGAACTTCCCCCACGCCATGGATGAGCAGGCGAAGCACATTGCCTACATCATGCAGCAGTGTCAGGGCCGCAACCTGGCGCGGATCGAGGCCGACCGTGACGCCGAGCTCGCCTGGGTCGATGAGATCGTCAGCCTCTCGCGCATGAACGAGAGCTATCAGGCCGAGTGCACGCCTGGTTACTACAACAGCGAGGGCAAGCCGAATCCACGCAGCATCAAGTCGAGCTCCTACGGCGCCGGCTCAGCTGCCTTCTTCAAACGGATGGCGGCATGGCGCGAGGATGGCACCATGCAGGGGCTGAAGCTCGGCTGAGCCCCCAGCCAGAAGCAGCCACAAGCCTTAAGGACCCAACGCGCTCATGGCGGATGCAGCACCATCGCTGGCGTTTCGCAGCGTCGGCATCACCAAGGTCTACGGCGAAGGACCGGCCGCGGTGCACGCCCTGCGCGGGGTCGACCTGGAGGTGCCCGCCGGTGAGATCGTGGTCGTGCTCGGTCCCTCCGGCAGCGGCAAGTCGACCATGCTCAACATTCTCGGCGGGCTCGATCGGGCCACCGCCGGGCAGGCCTGGTTCTTCGAGCAGGAGCTGACTGCCATGAGCGACGCCGAACTGACCCGCTACCGGCGGGAGCAGGTTGGCTTCGTGTTTCAGTTCTACAATCTGATGCCGAGCCTGTCGGCGCTGGAGAACGTTGAGCTGGTGACGGAGATCGCGGAAGACCCCATGGATCCCGCCGAGGCGCTGCGGCTGGTCGGGCTGACGGAGCGCGCGAGCCATTTCCCGGCGGAGCTCTCCGGCGGCGAGCAGCAGCGCGTGGCCATTGCCCGCGCGATCGCCAAGCGCCCCGCCGTGCTGTTCTGTGACGAGCCGACCGGCGCTCTCGACAGCGCAACCGGCAGAACGGTGCTGCGCGTGCTCACGGATGTGAACGAGCAGCTCGGCGCCACGGTCCTGATCATCACCCACGCGGCGGCAACAGCGCAGATGGCGGATCGGGTGCTGCGCTTCGCCGACGGCGACATCAGCGCCGTCGAAACCACCAGCGCCAAGCTGACTCCCGAGGAGATCGCCTGGTGAGCCCGCTGGACCGCAAGCTGGCGCGCGATCTCTGGAACGCACGGGGCCAGGGCCTGAGCATCAGCCTGGTGGTTGCCTGCGGCGTTACGCTGCTGGTCATGATGAGTGGCCTGGTGAGCTCCCTGGATGCCACGCGTGCCGCCTACTACGACCGCTATCGGTTGGCCGACGTCTTCGCGCCGGTCAAGCGGGCGCCGCGCGCCCTGCTCGATGAGCTTGAGGCGCTGCCAGGCGTGACCACGGCGGTCGGCCGGGTCTCCGGCGGGGCACTGATCGATCTACCGGAGCAGAGCGCGCCGATCCGTGCCCAGGCGGTCTCGCTGCCGGACTTCGGGCGCGCGGCGCTGAACGAGATTCACCTGACCCGGGGGCGGCGGCCAAACGCCGCGCGGCCGCAGGAGATCGTGCTGCTGGCCGGTTTCGCGGCTGCGCACGCTATCTCCCCGGGCGCGGAGCTGGCCGCCACCATGCAGGGCGTCCAGCAGCAGTTCGTCGTGGTCGGGCTGGCAGAAGCGCCGGAGTTCCTGACGACGCTCGCGCCCGGTGAGATGGCGCCGGACGACGCGCGCTTCGCCGTGCTGTGGCTGAGCGAGACGGCGCTGGAAGCCGCGTTTGACATGGAAGGCGCGTTCAACGAAGCGCTGCTCAAGCTCGATCCCGGCATTGCGACAGCCGCCGTCATCGACGGCGCCGATCGAATTCTCGAACGCAGCGGCAGCCTCGGCGCCTACGGTCTCGAGGATCACCTGTCCGATCGCTTCGTCACGGAAGAGATCAAGGGTCTGCGCGCGTCCACCAATATCGTGCCACCGGTGTTCGTTGCCGTCGCAGCCTTCCTGCTCTACATCGTCATGGCGCGCATGATCCAGAACGAACGCGAGCAGATCGGGCTGCTGAAATCGTTCGGTTACAGCGACCTCGAAGTCGGCTGGCACTACACCAAGTTTGTGCTCGTGATCGCAAGCGTTGGCACGCTGCTCGGCTGCGGCTTCGGCTTTCTTGCCGGCCGGGCCATGGCCAACCTCTACCAGCAGTACTTCAAGTTTCCCTTTCTGGTGTTTCAGATCCCACCCGCCGTGCTCGGCATCGGGCTCTGCTCGAGCCTGCTTGCTGCGGCCGCCGGTGGGCTGCTGGTCGTGCGTCGGGTGTTTGCGCTGTCCCCGGCGGTCGCGATGCGTCCGCCAGCCCCGCCCAGCTACACCAAGTCCGGCCGCTGGCTGAAGAGTCTGCTCAAGGCGTTCGATCAACCGAGCCGCATGGTGCTGCGACAGCTGCTGCGGCAGCCCGGACGGACGGCGCTGGCCATCACCGGTATCGCCGTCGGTATGGCGCTGTCCGTCGCCATGCTCGCCATCATGACGAGCTTTCAGGAATCCATCGACCAGAGCTTCACGATGATGGACCGGAGCGACATGAGCGTGGTGTTCGTCGAGCCCCGGGACCTGACGGTGGTTCATGAGCTCCGGCGTCTCCGCGGTGTGCTGGAAGCGGAGCCGGTCCGTGCCGTGCCAGTCATCTTTCGCAACGGAACCTTGAGCTACCGCGGGAGCATCAACGGTTATCGCGCCGAGCCCGCGTTGCAGCGGGCTTTGGATGAGGATCTCGATCCGATCTTCATTCGCGGCGAAGGACTGCTGCTGTCGAAGCCGCTGGCCGCGCGGCTCGAGGTCAGCGCCGGAGACACAGTGCAGGTCGATGTGCGCGAAGGGCGCCGCCCCACCCTCGAACTGCCCGTGCTCGCGGTCACCAAGTCACTCGTCGGCGCCCCCGCCTACTACGAGATCGGGGCTTTGAACCGCGCGCTGAAGGAGGACCGGCGCACCTCCGCGGTCTACCTGACCATCGACACGCAGGAGAGTGACCAGCTGTACGAGGCCATCAAGAACATGCCGACGGTGGCCGGCGTCACGCTGAAGCAGGATGCCCGGGAATCGTTGGAGCGGATGATGAACGAAGGCGCAGGTGGCGTACGCTACGTCATGGCCTTCATCGCCGGGCTGATCACCTTCGGCATCGTCTACAACAGCGCCCGCATCGCTTTCGCAGAACGCAGCCGGGACCTGTCGAGCCTGCGGGTGTTTGGCTTTACCAGCGGCGAAACCGCTTACGTGCTGCTGGGTGAGCTGATCGTGCTGTCGCTCCTCGCCCTGCCGCTCGGCATGCTGCTGGGACACTACTTTGCGATCGCCGTGGCTGAAGGCTTCAGCACCGATCTCTACCAGATACCGGCCGAGGTGCCGGTGACCGCGCATGCGGGCGCCACCCTCGCAGTGCTGCTGGCGACGTTCTGTTCCGCAGCGCTGGTCAAGCGCGATCTGGACCGCCTCGATTTCGTTCAAGCGCTGAAGAGCAGGGACTGACGATGGCCAGCAAACGACTTCGCAACGGCATCGGCGTCGGCATCGGGATTGCGCTCCTGGTGCTGTTTGCGCTGGCGCTACGGCCGCAACCGGTGCTCGTCGATCTCGGCACCGTCGACAGCGGAGTACTTGCGGTAACGGTCAATGAGGAAGCGCGCACGCGGGTGCAGAACCCCTACGTGGTCTCAGCACCGGTAACGGGACGGCTGCTGCGGGTCGAAATCGATGCCGGTGACGCCGTCACGGCCGGCGAAACGGTCGTCGCCCGGCTGCTGCCGACACCACCGTCGGTGCTGGACGCCCGCACGCGGGAACAGGCGCAGGCAGCCGTCAGCGCCGCAGAGGCCGCTCTCGCGGTCGCCCAGGCTGACAGGAAGAAGACCGACGCGGATCTGGATCTCGCGAACGAGCAGGTGCGCCGCATCCGCGCGCTGCGCGCCAAGAACGCCATCTCCAAGGCAGCACTCGATCAGGCGGAACGGGAAGCACGGGCGGCAGCCGCTGCAACCGATGTCGCCAACGCCGCGATCGCCATGCGCGTTGCTGAGCTGCAGAGTGCCCGGGCGCAGCTCATCAGCTTCGCGCAGGCAGAAAGCGGCGTCAGCAGTCCGACGGCATCGGACCGCGTGATCGAGGTTGTCGCACCGGTCTCGGGCCAGGTGCTGCGGGTCATCCAGGAAAGCGAGACCACGTTGACGGCCGGCGCACCGATTCTGGAAGTGGGCGATGTGGCCAGCGATCTGGAGATCGTGGCCGAATTGCTGTCGAGCGACGCTGTTCGCGTCAGCGTCGGTGACGGGGTCAGCATCAGCGACTGGGGTGGCGAGCAGTACCTCGAGGGTCGCGTGGCACGGATCGAACCCTGGGGCTTTACCAAGTTCTCAGCGCTCGGCGTCGAAGAACAGCGGGTCAATACGATCATCCGGTTCACCGGCGATCAGGCCAGCCGGCAGGGGCTCGGCCACGGCTATCGAGTCGAAGTCAGCATCACCGTCTGGGCCGGTGATGACATTCTGCAGATTCCGACCAGCGCGCTATACCGGGCCGGTCCCGACTTGGCAGTCTTCCGAGTCATCGACGGGCAAGCGCAGAGTACGCTCGTCGAGCTGGGCCGCAACAACGGTGAGCGGGTGCAGATCACCGGCGGATTGACCGCAGGCGATACCGTCGTGTTGTATCCCAGCGACGAGCTGACCGACGGCAGCCCGCTTGCCGAGCGCGGCTGATGCCGACGGCGGCAGCCGAACGCGGCGGCAGGGCTTAAGAACCCCGCCCTTCAACACACCCGACAGAGACACCCCCGACAGAGACACCCCCGACAGAGACACCGCCAGCATGACCGTAGTAGACCCGAACATCGCCATCGTCACCAGCGACCTGGAGCGCGTTGCGGAAACCCATGGTGACATTACCGCGGCGGTGTATGAGCGATTCTTCGATGTCAGCCCGGAATCCGAAGCGCTGCTCGGTCATACGGACCAGGCGATGCAGGGACGCATGCTGCAGCAGACCCTGGAGCTGCTGCTGAGCGACGAGCACCTCGGTCCGGACGGGTACCTCGACTGGGAGCTGGATAATCACCTGATCGGCTATCGCGTCACGCGAGCCATGTATCTGCACTACCTGAAGGCGATCTGTGAGGTCGTCGTCCCCGGCGCCAAGCCGCACGCTGCCGAAGCCTGGCATGCGCGGACCCGGAAGATCGTGGACCGAATCGACGCGTTCGAAGCACGCCGAGCCGGAGCCGGTGCGGCGGAGGCCTAGTGTCCTCCGCCCGCTTTCAAGCCAGCTCGAGCGGCAGTGATCGCAACCGCTGACCCGTGAGCGCTGCCACCGCGTTGGCGACCGCAGGCGCGACCGGCGGCAAGCCCGGCTCCCCAACACCGGTTGGCGCTTCGTCGCTGTCGATGAGCACGACATCGATGGCCGGCGCCTCGTTCATGCGCAGGATCGGATAGTTGTGGAAGTTGCTCGCAACAACCTCGCCGTTCTCGAGTTCGACCTTGCCATGCAGCGCCGCCGTCAGGCCAAAGGCAACGGCGCCCTCCATCTGGGCCCGCACAATGTCAGGATTCACCACTACGCCGCAGTCGACTACGCAGGTCACGTGATGCACGCGAATGCTGCCGTTCTCGATGGAGACTTCAGCAACCTCCGCTACGTACGAAGAGAAGGATCCGTGGGCGGCGAAGCCGAGCGCATGACCAGCCGGTACGGTGCGCGCCTGCATCTGCTCTCGAGCCACCTCGATCACGCGCCGCAGGCGAGGATTGTTGGCGGTGTTTTTCAGCCGCAGCTCAACCGCATCCAAACCAGCGGCGGCTGCCAGCTCATCGACGATGGATTCCTTGGCAAAGGCGGTGAAGGAATGCCCAACGGAGCGCCAGTAGGTCAGCGGCAGCCCATGATCGACGGTCACATGGCGAACATCGCGATTCGGCAGGTCATAGTCTTCGAACAGGCCCTCGGTCGACGATGGATCTACGAACCAGCCGCTGACGGCACGATCAGCGAGGCCGACCATGCCGTTGATTACGCCCTCCGGCAGCGCCGTCAGCGCACCCGGCAGAGCCGCCTTCAGGACGTCCGGCGTGATGTTGCCGCCAACCCGCTTCGCCTGCCAGGCGGTGATCCGGCCGTCGCTGTCGACACCCGCTTTCATGCCCATGAGCGAGGCCGGGCGGTACACGCCGCTCTTCAGATCGTCTTCCCGGGTCCAGACCAGCTTGACCGCCTTGCCCGATACGCGCGCCGCCTCGGTCGCCTCGGCGATGTGGGACAGCGTCCCGCGCCGGCCGAAGGCACCGCCGAGGTAGGTGTTGTGAACGGTAACCCGTTCCGCGTCGATACCGGTCAGGCGCGCGATGATCCCTCGCGCCACCGGAGGAAACTGCGTGCCGGACCAGAGTTCCGCTTCGTCGTCGCCAAGGCGCACTACCGCATTCACGGGCTCCATCGGCGCATGCGCCAGATAGGGCGTCCAGTACTGGTGCTCGACCACGGCTGACGCCGTTTCGAATCCGCTGGCGACATCACCTTCGTCTTCTTTGCTGCTGCCGGCCTCGTTGGCGAGCGCGGTCTCGTAGTCCGCACGGATCTGCGGCGTGCTGACGCCGGCCAGCGCCGGCAGCTGCCACTCGACCTCGACCGCCGCAGCCGCTTGCTTCGCCTGCCAGAACCGTTCGGCGACCACCACGACGCCGGAGCCGACTTCGCTGGTGCCGGTCGGAATTTCAGCCACGCTGACCACGCCGGGCATCGCTTCCGCCGCGCGGGCGTCGAAGCTTGCGACGCTGCCGCCGGCCACCGGGCTGCGCACCACCACAGCGTAGTGCAGGCCGGGAAGATCTACGTCGAGCCCGAAGGTGCCGGTACCCGTCGCTTTGTCGACGCCGTCGAGGCGGGGGAAGTCAGTGCCAATGTACTTGAAACTGCCGGCGGCCTTGAGGCTGACCGTCTCCGGCAAATCGATCTCAGCCGCGGTCGAAACAAATTGACCGTACGGATAGCGCTGTCCTTGCGCCAGCACCTCGCCGTTGTCGGTCTCGAGCTCGCTGCGGGCAACGCCGAGGTCGATGGCCGCGGCTGTCAGGATCACTTCGCGTACCGTAGCTGCTGCTTCACGCAGCGGCAGCCAGTGCGCCTTGATCGACGTGCTGCCGCCAGTGCCCTGGATGCCGAACTCCGGGTTTGCATATTCCGGATGTACGCCACCGAGATCGATGGCCAGCCGGTGCGGCTCCACGTCCAGCTCTTCGGCAACCAGCGTCGCCAGCCCGGTCGTGACCCCCTGCCCCATCTCATCACGAGGGCAGAAGAAGCGGATCAGGTTATCCGGGGTGATCTGGATCAGCGCGTTGGGCACGAAGCTGCCCGGCGCTTGTGCCTCGGGCAGCGGCACGGTGCCGCTGCAGCCGCTCAGGCCAAACCCGAGCGCAAGGCCACCGCCGGCAACGCCGGTTGTGCGAAGAAAGTGCCTGCGGGACGGATTGAAGCCGCTCATGCACGTGCCTCCATCGCGTCGGTCGCGAGTTCGTCCGCAGCTCGCCGCTGTTCTTCCGTGAGGGTCCCTGCCACGGCACGGATTGCGCTTTTGATGCGCGGGTAACAGCCGCAGCGGCAGATGTTGCCGGCCATCGCCGCTTCGATCTCGGCATCGGAAGGATTCGGATTGCCATCGAGCAGGGCGGCGGCGCTCATGATCTGTCCGGACTGGCAGTAACCGCACTGGGGCACGCTCTGAGCCACCCATTCCGCCTGCAGCGGATGCAGGTTGTCCGGGGTGCCCAGGCCTTCGATCGTGGTCACGGATTTTCCGGCCACCGCCGAAATCGGCAGGATGCAGGTCCGCACGGCAGCACCGTCCACGTGCATGGTGCAGGCCCCGCAGAGGCCGGCCCCGCAGCCGAACTTGGCGCCTTTCAGCTTGAAGGTGTCACGCACCGCCCAGAGCAGGGGCGTATTCGCCGCTTCGTCGGTGCGCACCAGCGCCCCGTTCAGAGTGAATTCGATCATTGCCGGTACCGGTTTAAAGACCGCGCAGTTGTACCGCCGTGGCCGTGTAAACGCCAGCAAGCCGGCGTGAAGCGAAAGGCAAAGGAACCCTGAAAACGCCGGACCCGCCTCAGCTGGCCCGCTGCACCGCGGACGCGGGGGTGGCGCAGCCGAGCGGGTAACCGCTCGGCTCACTCAGGCCGGGAGGCGGTCAGGCCTTGTCGACCTCGAGGTTCAGCTCCAGCAGGCCGAGCATGATGCCCGGCTGATAGGGGAACGTGTTGTCTTCCGCCAGCCGGAACTCCGCGACCCGATCCAGCAGCACGTTCCAGGCGCCCACCTGCTCCACCCGCGACAGTGTCGCCCCAGGACACACCCGCTGCCCCTGGGAGAACGCCAGATGCCGGGTCCCGGCCTTGCGATCGAGCTTTAGCTCCTTCGCATCATTCCATTCGTCCGGGTCGATGTTCGCCGCCGCCCAACGCATGTGCAGGAACGAGCCCTTCGGCACCTCCACGCCCTGGAAGACCTCATCCTGCGTGGTCACTCTGGTCGACAGTCCCTGGGTTGGTGAGCGCAGCCGCATGCCCTCTTCGATGAACGGCCGGATCTTTGCGCGGTCGGCCTTCAGCGCCGACCAGATCTGCGGCCGCTCGATCAGCAGCTGGACCTGCTCCGCCAGCGCGTACTGCGTGGTCTCGAGGCCGCCGATAACCATCGCATAGACGATGCCGTTGATCTCGAGGTCGGTGAGCTTACGCTCGAGCGGGGAATACTCGACCTCGGCGAGGAAGCTGATCATGTCCTCGGCGGGGTTCTTCCGCTTCTCGGCGATCAGCGCCGCCACGTAGGCCTTGAACTCCGCCAGCCGCTGAGCCATGTCGGCAGCGTCGGCTTCGTCGAGAATATTGTTGTGGTGGCTGCCGTAGACGTAGGGCTTCACGGTGCCGTCGCC
Organism: Pseudomonadota bacterium; assembly: GCA_038757945.1. Classification (GTDB taxonomy): domain Bacteria; phylum Pseudomonadota; class Gammaproteobacteria; order Pseudomonadales; family Azotimanducaceae; genus CALHVX01. Next base: position 24,122 of record JBCDGJ010000041.1, on the reverse strand, counting down.
GTAGTACTTCAGGAGCTTCAGATCCTCGACCGGCCAACCGAGCACGCGCGCCATTACGGTGTGCGGCAACGGTGCTGCAAACTCGGTGATGAACTCCACCCGGCCGCGGTCGAGCCACCGGTCGACCAGGCTGTTCGCAATCTCCGTGACCATCCCTTCGTTGCGTGTGGCCCCCGGGCCGACCCAGGGATCCGTCAGTTCCTTGCGGTGCCGGCGCCACAGCTCCGGGTTCGGCCGCAGTGTCACCATGGATGCCAGCAGCGTGGACAGCTCCGGGCGCTCGAAGGGATCGCCGCCCTGCTCGATGTACTGGCGCAGAAACAGCGTGCCTGCCGCGGGAAAGCGCTGCTCGTCGCGCACGACCCTGGCCAGGTCCTCGTGCTTGGTCAGAATGAAGGCGTCGGCACCGGGCGCGTAGCCTTCACCGGGGATTCGATGCACGGGCGCTTCCCGGTGCAGGATGTCGTAGGCTTCATACCACTGCGCGGGTGCACCGGGTCCGAAGAGGTCGACATCCTCGAGGTGCACTGGACAGGCCATCGGGCTCTGCGCGTCATTCGGCTGCTTCGTGGTCATGCTGCTCCCCGGTACCCTGATCCACAGAGGCTAAGCCGGCAGCAAGCTTGAAACAACCATCAGGGCCGGCTGCAACAGCGCTTGCCAGCCACAGCGGCCGCGGAGACAGCAACCGGAAACAGCAACCGGGGACAGCCACAGGGGAATCCATCCGGAGAGAACATCCGGCGACAGCAACAGGGAGAAGATGATGGCGCTCAACGTTCTGGTGATCAGCAAAGGCCACCCATTTGCGCATGACGCGTTTATCGCCATGTTTGAGGCGCTCGAGGGTGTCACCATGACGCTGGTCGAGCACCCGGCGGCGCACGCGGTGCTGCAGCCGGACGCGGTGGCGCGCTACGACGTGGTGTTCTTCTACGACATGAGCGGCATTCCCGGCGTCGGGTTGACCCATGACGATGCCGATGCGGAAGGCAATCCGCCGGACGGCTACCGCACCGCCATCGAGCACCTGGTGCAGAGCGGCAAGGGCCTGATGCTGGTCAATCACGCAACCGTCGGCTGGCCCAACTGGCCTCTGTGGCGCCAGATCAGCGGCTCGTCGTTCATGCTCAGGACCGGGCAGCTCAATGGCGAGACCGTGCCGGGGTCGGGGTACCGCGGCGCCCACGGGCCGCTGCCAAACGCCACCATCAAAGTCCTGCCACAGGGTTCCCATCCGGTCCTCGAAGGGCTCGACGACGGTTTCGAGATCACCGACGAGCTGTATCTGAAGACCCCTGGATTCGAGGCCAACGTCGTACCCCTGCTGCGCGGCGACTACGACTTTGTCGTCAGCAACTTTTCACCGCCGCCCCTCGCGCCGCCGGACGAACAGGCCGCCTGGGATCATCCGCCCGGGAGTAACTTGCTGGTGTGGGCCAACGCCTGTGGCCGGTCGCCGATCGTGGTGTCCGAGCTCGGCGACAGCCCGCTGGCCTACGAGAATCCCGGCTACCGGCGGCTGCTCGGCAACGCGCTGCGCTGGCTGGTCTCGGAAGAGGCCAGACAGTGGGCGGCCCAGAGCGGCTGAGCTCAGGTACAGCCCGCCACGCTCACCCGAACGCCCAAGGCGGCCGGGCGCCGAAAAACCGGACGGTTTGACTGTTTGCGGCGAGCCTAGGAATATTCTGCCCAGTTTTCCGGGAGAGGAACCGATGGCCGAAGCGTACAAAGAGCTCGATCCACAGACCATGCCCCGATCACCGGGCATCACCTACCAGGAGCTGCTGGACACCGATACCCACGAGGTGCCTGCGGTGCTGCGCCTCGAATCGCCCAAAGATATGGGCCTTCAGGAGTATCCGGTCAGCCGCTACACCAGCCGCGAATGGCACGAGCTGGAAAAGGAACGCCTGTGGCGTCGGGTCTGGCAGATGGCTTGCCGCGAAGAAGAAATTCCGAATCCCGGCGACCACTACCGCTACGACATTGCCGGCATGTCGTTCCTGGTCGTGCGCCAGGAGGACGGCGGCATCAAGGCGTATCCGAACGCCTGCCTGCATCGCGGGCGGATGCTGAAAGAGCACGATGGCAACGCGGCTGAACTGCGCTGTCCGTTCCACGGCTTCTGCTGGAAGCTCGACGGTCAGCTGCACGAGATCCCCGCGGGCTGGGACTTCCCGCAGATCAACAGGAATGAGTTCTCGCTGCCGGAGCTGCCGGTCGCGACCTGGGCTGGCTTCGTGTTCATCAACCCGGACCAGAACTGTGAGCCCTTCGAGCCATTCATCAAGGACCTGGCAGAGCAGTTCGAACGCTGGGATCTCGGCGCTCTGCGCATCCAGGCGCACGCTGCGAAGATCATGCCCTGCAACTGGAAAATCGCCCAGGAAGCCTTCTGCGAGGCCTACCACGTGAACGGTACCCACCCGCAGATCCTGCGCAGCCTCGGCGACGTCAACAGCCAGGTCGACGTCTGGGAAAACTGCGCCCGGGTCATCACGCCCAGCGCGACGCACAGCCCGCTGCTCGACTACCAGGTCGAAGATGCCGACATGATGCGCACGCTGATGGATCTCGACCATGACGCCGAGGTACCGCAGCTGCCCGACGGCATGAGCGTCCGCACCTTCATGGCGAATGCCGCCCGGGAACGGTTCCGGGCCGACGCGCCGACCAAGGTCGATGAATACTGCGACGCGGAGCTGGTCGATAGCATCGACTACACGCTGTTCCCGAACTTCCATCCCTGGGGCGCCTTCAACGGCATCGTCTACCGGTTCCGGCCGAACGGCGACGATCATCGCTCGGCCATCTTCGAGTGCTACATCCTTGCGCCCTTCGAGGGCGAGCGGCCGCCGCCGGCAGAACTGGTCACGCTGGAGCCGGACCAGAAGTGGTCATCGGTGCTCGGCTACCTCGGCAAGGTGTTCGATCAGGACGCGTTCAACATGCCGAAGGTGCAGCTTGGCCTCGAGTCAACGTACCAGTCCGGCGTCGTGCTTTCCGGCTATCAGGAGTCCAAGGTGCGCTGGCTGCATCACAAATTCTCGGAATGGATCGGAGACTGAGCCATGGCGAGCATTACGCACCCCTTCGATCCGGATTCGCTGTACCAGGCCGATGAGAACGGCAACATCCGGATCAGCAAAGGCAACCAGGTCGGTATCTTCACAGCCGAAGGCGTGCACCTCAGCGGCGATATCCTGCACGCTGATCCGCAGCTCTGCGTCTGGGTCGGCAACAATCCGGATCCGGCGACCGTGGTGTACAACCGCGGCCGCGGCGAGAGCTGAGCCCGGGCCCAGCCGTCGCTGGGCGCCCCTCAGGCGAACACGATCGTCTTGTCGCCGTTGAGCACAATGCGATGTTCTGACTGGTAGCGCACTGTGCGCGCCAGCACCCGCTGTTCCACCTCGCGGCCGAGGGCAACGAGCCGCCCGACGTCATCCGCGTGCGTCACCCGGGTGACGTCCTGCTCAATGATCGGCCCCTCGTCGAGATCCACGGTGACGTAGTGCGCGGTCGCGCCAATGAGCTTGACACCCCGGGCGCTGGCCTGGTGATACGGCCGTGCACCTTTGAACCCGGGCAGAAACGAGTGATGGATGTTGATCACCCGACCCTCGAGCTCGGCGCAGACCGCCGGCGACAGGATCTGCATGTAGCGCGCCAGCACGATGAACTCGACCTCGTGCTGCTGCACCAGCTTCAGCAGCGCCTGCTCCTGCTCGTCTTTGTTGTCCGGGGTCACCGGCAGATGATGGAACGGGACGTTGTGGGAGGCCACCAGCTGATAGGCATCGCGGTGGTTCGAAACAACACCAACAATATCGATCTTCAGTTCGCCGACCTGCGTTCGATAGAGCAGATCCACGAGGCAATGCAGTTGGCGCGACACCATGATGAGGACCTTGGGCACGTCGTCCGCCGCATGCAGCGACCAGCGCATCCCAAAGCCGGGTGCCGCGGCACCAATCCGATCGCGCACGCTGTCGATGCGTTCATGATCAGCGAGCTCGAAGCAGACCCGCATGCAGAACTGGCCCGTCTCAGCGTCGCCATATTGTGCGCTCTCAAGAATGTTGCCACCGCCGCGTGCGATCTCGTTCGAGACGGCAGCCACGATACCGGGCTGATCAGGACAGGAAAGGGTCAGGACGTGCGTATTCATAGATCGGTCTGCTGCGCTGCAGGGAGATCATAGCGGGATTTCACCCGAACACCCGGCCCGGTGGCTTTTCCTGCCGCAGCAAATACGCCATGCTGAGCGACGATTGCGATCTGGGGAGACGCGTGGGCGGCATGGCATGAGCGAGCGCAAGCGCTGCGTGATGGTGATGTACGACACCCTGTGCCGGCATTTCCTCCCGCCCTACGGCAACGAATGGGTGCAGGCACCCAATTTCGAGCGCCTGGCGCGCCGCAGCACGCAGTTCCAGAACTTCTACGTCGGCTCCATGCCGTGCATGCCGGCGCGGCGGGAGCTGCATACCGGTCGCTACAACTTCCTGCACCGCTCCTGGGGCCCGCTGGAACCGTTCGATGATTCCATGCCGGAGCTGCTGCACCAGGCCGGCATCCACGCCCACAAGGTAACCGACCACCAGCACTACTGGGAGGACGGCGGCGGCACCTATCACCAGCGCTACACAACCTTCGACTTCGTACGGGGCCAGGAAGGCGACAAATGGATCGCCGACGTCGAGAAGCTGCGGGATGAACGCTACGGCGCCGAGCGCTGGCCCGAAGTTCAGCAGCATCCGATGGGTCGGCAGGACAACATCAACCGTGAGCACATGACCCGCGCGGAGCTGCAGCCGCAGCATCAAACCTTCGGTCTCGGGCTCGAGTTCATTGAACGCAACCATGCCGCGGACCGCTGGTTCCTGCAGATCGAAACCTTCGATCCACACGAGCCGTTCTTTACCCAGCAGACGTTCAAGGACCTGTACCCGCACGCCTACGACGGCCCCCCCTTCGACTGGCCACCCTATCGTGAGGTGCGCGAGGACGCCGCCGCCGTTGAGCACATACGCTACGAGTACGCCGCCCTGATCACTTTCTGCGATCAGCAACTGGGGCGGGTGCTCGATGCCTTTGACCGCCACGATCTCTGGCGCGACACGCTCCTCATCGTCAATACGGATCACGGCCTGCTCATGGGCGAGCACGACTGGTGGGCCAAGGTCGTGACGCCGTTCTTTCAGGAGATCGCGCACATTCCGTTCTGGATCTACGATCCGCGGCATCCGCAACAGATCGGCCAGCGGCGGGATGCGCTGGCACAGACCATCGATCTGCCGCCGACAGTGCTCGAGTTTTTCGACCTCGAGCTGCCTGCCGACATGCAGGGCTTAAGCCTCGAGCAGCGCCTGCTCGAGGATCAGCCCACCCGCGAGGCAGTGCTATACGGCGTCATGGGCGGGCAGGTGAACGTGACCGATGGTCGCTTCGTCTACATGCGCGGCAACGCAACCGAAGACAACACCCCGCTGTTCGAATACACGCTGATGCCGACGCACATGAACCAGCGCTTCAGCCCGCGCGAGCTCAAGCAGTGGGACAAACATGCCGGCTTCAGTTTTTCCAAAGGGTGCCCGCTGATGCAGATTCCCGCGCGCACGCCGCGGCCCCTGCGCGATCGCGAGCACCCCATGGGCCGCGCCCGGACTGCCACGCTGCTGTTCGATCTCACGCGCGATCCCGGCCAGCAGCAGCCGCTGCTGGATCCGGCCATGGAACGGCGCATGCTCCGGCTGCTGCTCGAGCAGATGGATGACAACGACTGTCCGCCGGAACAGTTCGAACGGCTGGGACTGCCGGCCACAGACCGCAGCCCGGCCGCGATTGCCCGGGCCTGTGTCCTCGATACGCCCTTTGGCCAGCACTGTGCCGCGCACGCCGGCGCCGGCCGCCTGGACGCACTGACCAACGGAGCGGCGAATTGACCGCTATCGTCAGCAAACGGCGCGGCACGATCCGCGACGACGGCTTGGTCCCACCCAGACACCGCTGGCGGCAGCCAGCAGAGCACTGACGCCGGAAAACGGAGAAACCTATGACCCTGTATGAGAAGTTCCGCCTCGATGGCAAAGTCGCCGTAGTGACCGGTGGCGGCCGCGGGATTGGCCGCGGCATTGCGCTCGGCCTCGCCGACTGCGGCGCAGACGTCGCCGTGCTCGCGCGTCGCCAGGCGGATGTTGATGCGGTCGCTAAAGAGATCGAGGACCGCGGTCAGCGCGCGCTAGCCATCACCGCCGACGTGCTCGATTTCACCAGCGTGCCGAAAGCGCTCGATCAGGTGGTCGAAACCTTCGGCCATCTCGACATCATGGTGAACAACGCCGGCGGCAATCTGGACCGGAAGATGCACGCGCTGCCGGACATCTCGCTCGAGAAATTCGACGAGCAGCTGGCATTCAACATGAAAACGAAGTGGTGGGGTGCCCAACAGGCCGCCAAGCGGATGCGCGATGGCGGACGCATCATCAGCATCATTTCTATCGCCGCGCACCGGCCTTCACCAGGCTTCGGCGTCTACTCCGCCGCCAACATGGGCATGATCAGCATGACCCGGACGCTCGCGGTCGAGCTCGCCCCCCGGCAGATCACCGTAAACTGCATCGCCCCGGGCACGATCGTCACCGAAATGCTGCGGGAGACCCTACACGTCGACGACGAGCAGGCAGAAGCCACCTTTGGACCGGCAATTCCCCTCGGCCGCACCGGCACGCCGGAGGACTGCGCCGCCGCAGCCGTCTTCTTCGCCTCTCCGGCCGCCGCCTGGACGACCGGGCAGTTCCTGGACGTTGCGGGCGGTCAGCCGACCTGATCGCGCCGTGCGGTCGGAGCCGGGCTGGCCGCGGTCAGTCCGGCAGCTTCACCGTGGCATGGCCTTCGAGCGGATGCGGGGTCCTCTCCCGGTCCAGCCAGATGTCGCAGTCGGCCAGCCGCTCGCCATTCTCCTCGCGAATCGCCGTGACCCGCCCGCGGGCGGTGACATGCTCGCCATCGAGGATCGCCATTGGAAAAGTCATGTACACGCGGCGGATGCTGTCCGGTCCGGTCCACGCGTGCAGCATGTTGACCATGTAGCTCAAGCCCAAAGGACCCTGGTTGATCGTCCGCTTACCGAATCCGAGCTGATCGCATACGCTCCGGTCCCAGTGCACGGGGTTCGGGTCGCGCAGGATCGCGGCCATGGTGCGCATGCGCGCCGCCGAGACCTCCGGCATATCCCATTCGGGAATCGAATCACCTACGACAACATTCATAGTCCGCTCCTCCGGTAGTGCCAGGTCACGGTCGTCCGGGCTGCCGGCGCCTTGTTCTCATCGAAGAGGTCGAATCGGAACTGAATGCGGTCCACCGTGCGGTCGCCAATCGTCTTGCGATCCGCCTCGGTGATCTCTGCTTCGATCCGGTACTCATGCTCCTCACGCAGCGGCTGCATGAACTCCCAGTCGTAGCTTTCAATCCCGATGGAGGCATCGGATTCCGCCTGGCCGAGCGCAAACATCTCGGCGATGCTGGTGTTCGCGCCGAGAATCGGCATGTGGAACAGCGCAACGGGATGCGCCAGGTCGTCCGGTAACGGCGACGCTCCCGTGCACTCCGTCAGCAGAAAGTTCTCCCAGTGGGCAATGGTGTAGTTGCCCCCCGGAAACCGGTGCCCGACCAGGGCTCTGATGTCCTCAACGCTTGGCGCTGCTGCCACGGTTCCCCTCCCCTCTTTGCGGTAGATAAATGCAGTAGACAGTTGCGTGTATCGCTGCAAAAGCACCCTGCAGAACGACCTCACGAGCTTGCCTGAGCGTTCGCCGCGCGGCAATCAGCGGCGGAGCTCCGGCCAGCGGCCATAGCTGAGCCCGCGCCAGAGCCACTCCGCGGGCCCGTAGCGGAACCGCGTCAGCCACCAGGCGCTGTAGCTCAGCTGCAGCACCCAGATCGCGCCAACCAGCGGATAGAGCTGCCAACGCTCGAGCATCCCCACCAGACCCAGGCCGGCGCCGGTGAAGAGCAACAACCCAAGCAGCGAATGAATCAGATAGTTGCTGAGTGCCATGCGCCCAACGGCGGCCAGCCGCCGACGCAGCACGGGGAGCAGGCGCAAACGGCAGATCAGCATGACCAGGCCGATATAGCCGAGGGCCATGCCGCAGCGACCCAGGTGGTAGCTCCAGCGCAAGTAGCCGTGGGTTGCCAGCAGATCAAAGTCGGTAGCAACCGCGGCCTTGAGCTCCCAGACGTTGATCGCCAGCCCGCTGCCGAACCCGCAGGCCATGAGCCCGCCGTAGAAGGCTTGCGAGCGGCTCGCGTCCAGCACCCCCCACTTATACAGGGCCATGCCGAGCACCATCAGCGCCAGGGCATCCCAGAACATGATCAGCGGCAGCTGAAACAGCAGCACCTCTTCCATCGTACTGACGCTGAACGCGTAAGCACTGCCGTAGCTTGCGGCTCGCTCGGCGATCTCCGCTGCCAGCGTCGCGTCATCAGGCTGATAGTCCGCTGCAAACTCCAGCCAGCCCGCAGCAAGCTCACGCTGCTCGGCCGTCGCCGGCGCCGACGGTTCGGTCACCGCCACCGCCGCAGCGCGCATCGAGGCGAGGCTTACGCCGAGCACCGCGTTGAACGCCGTCAGCAACAGCAGCAGCCCGACGGCAAAGGTAGCAAGCCGCGCGGCGGAAACGTGGCGCAAGGGGTACAGGCAGAAGCCGACCAGCGCATAGGTCAGCAGCACGTCCCCCGTCCACAGCAGCACAAACGCGTCGAAGAGGCCGAACACCAGCAGCCAGAAATTGCGCCGGTAGTGGGTCGCCGCAGGCTTGGCGGCAAGGCCCGTGGTGAACAGCACCACGCCGGCACCGAACAGCAGGGAAAACAGGGCCCGCATCGCACCTTCGAACAGCAGGTCCACCACGGCCCACACCGTCAGGTTGACCGACCGGCTGAGCGCCGTCGGACCAGCGCCAATTTCGGGATTGAAGTAGGCCGCTTCCGGGAGGCCGAAGCCGACGATGTTCAGCAACAGAATGCCCAGCAGCGCGACGCCGCGCAGCACATCGAGCGACTCGATCCGCTCGGCTGCTGCTGATGTATAGGCAAGCACAGCAAAACGTCTCGCTGGATCAGCCACAGGACTCGCCTTCATACGTTGGAACCGCTAATCGCTGAGCAAGAATGGTCCAAGCTCGCAAATCAGGGACGGCAGGCATTGTCGGGTTTTTTTACAGTGCCGAAGTTTCCTGGTCCAGAGTGTTGGGCAGGCCTAACACCTCCGCAGCAAGACTGTTTAGTCCCTTTGTAAGTTGTTGTTCTGTAGATGTCTCGACTTTTGGCCCGGAACTTGCTTTTTGGCGTGGGAAACTTCGAATGCCCGCACCTTCCATCGGCGCGTTGCAAAGCAAACACAAGGAACGTTGATGAAAAGAAGACTGATCTTTGCTCTGATCAGCCTTTCTGTGGCGGCCAGCACCGTCGTCGGGCTGCGCTTCCAGAGTGGCTTTTTTTCTCCTGCAGATGGTGTTGACGGCGGAGCTCCTACGGCCGGATCAGTCGACCCCCTAGCCAACCCCGACAACCTTCGCGTAAGCCATAAAAAAACGGACGTTAGTGTAACCTCAACAACGGCCAAGCACAGCGAAGTCTCCGGGGCGTACGAGCTATTTGCCTTGGACAATTTCCGGGTCACGTCCGTTTCCGAGCCGGCCACGCTGCTGCTGCTAGGGCTCGGCCTGGTCGGCGCCGGGCTGCGCCGCCGCAGCTGAGCTCGATTCATCTGCCGCGCGAGAGCGCACACTACGGTCGCTTCAAAGCCGCGTCACAAGACGCGGCTTTTTTTTGCAGCCACGGAAAGTGGCACACTGAACGCTTCGGACCGGAGCGCCTGAATGACTGAGCAACCCCCCACCCTACCCCTTGTACTTCTGCTCCTGATCCTATTGCTCGGCGGCTGTAGCAGCGCCGGCGGGCCTGACGCTCCTGGCACGACAGCAGCACCTGCCGCCGAGCTGGCGATCGCAAACGTAACCGTAATCGATGCGGCTGCCGGCAGCCGGCGCAATCGTACGCTGCTGATTACCGACGGGCGGATCGTCGGGGAACTGGATCAGACCGCAAGCTTCAGCGCCCAGCGCACGATCGACGGCTCCGGCCGCTACCTGATTCCCGGGCTGTGGGACATGCACGTGCACGTAACCTACGAGCCAGCGCTTAAGGACGGCCTGGCTGACCTGTTCCTCGACTACGGCATTACGAGCGTACGCGACACCGGCGGCCTGCTGCCGCTGCTCGAGCCGGTCGTCGAGCGCTGGCGCAGCGCCGCCGCAACGGCACCGAACCTGTACTTCAGCGGTCCCCTGCTCGATGGCTCCCGCGTGGTTTACGACGGCGACGATCGTCCGGAAATCGGGACCGCCAATCCGGATGCCGCAACCGCGCAGCGCAACGTGGCCACACTCGAACGCGCGGGCGCCGATTTCATCAAGATCTACGAGCTCGTCAGTCCTGAGGTGTTCGTTGCCCTCGCAGACGCCGCGGACGCCGCCGGATTGCCGATCGCCGCCCATGTCCCGTTGTCGCTGGACGCCAGCCAGGCCGGGGCGCGCCTGGATTCCCTGGAGCATCTGCGCAACCTGGAGCTGGCGTGTTCGGAGCACGCGGACGAGTTGCTGGCTGAGCGGCGCCAGCGGCTCGAGGACGACACCGAGCTGAGCGGCTACGCCCTGCGCAGCACGCTGCACCGCGAGCAACGCAGCAGGGCATTTACAGCTTTGGACGTCGACAGCGACCGATGTCAGGCCGTGCTTGTGCACTATCAGAACACGACGCAGGTGCCGACGCTGCGCCTCAACACCATCAGCCGCTTCAGCCCAGCAGCGCGACCGGACTGGACGCGGGCGCTGGCCGACCTGCCGCAGCCCCTCGCCGATACCTGGCTCCGTACCGCGCGCTACTACGCCGAACGGCCGAACGAGCTGGGGCTGAAGTCGGCCGCGTGGAGCCTCACCCTGGTCAACGCCATGCACGAACGCGGCATTGCCATCGGTGCCGGGACCGACACACCGATTGCTCAGGCCATCCCCGGGTACAGCCTGCATACCGAGCTCGAACGGCTGGTCGCCGCCGGGCTGGCACCGCTGGCCGCCCTCGATGCAGCCACCCGGATCCCGGCGCGGTTTCTCGGGCTGGACCAGGAGGTGGGCTCGATCAGCACCGGACAGCGTGCCGATCTGCTGCTGCTCCGCGCCGATCCGCTAACGGCCATCGAAAACACGCGCCAGATCGATCTGGTTATTCTCGGGGGCCGCGTGGTCCGCAGCTTCAGCGAGGGAGAAGATTCATGAACCGCCTGCAGAACAAGACTGCCCTGATCACCGGTGCCGCCATGGGGCTTGGGGCCGGCATTGCCCAGCGGTTCGCTGAAGAAGGCGCCCGGCTCATGCTCACGGACATCAACGCGGTCGACGGCGCGGCAACGGCAGAACGGCTGAACGGAAGCTTCGTGCCGCACGACGTTACCGACGAGGCGGCCTGGGAAAACGCCGTCGCAGCGACGCTCGAGCGGTTCGGCCAGCTCGACGTGCTGGTCAACAACGCCGGCATCTTCAGCAATGCGCCGATCGAAGAGACCGAACTCAGCCAGTGGCAACAGGTCATGAACGTCAATCTGACCGGCGTGTTCCTCGGCTGCAAGCACGGGGTCCGCGCCATGCTGCGAGGGAACGGCGGCAGCATCATCAACCTGTCGTCAGTCACCGGCCTGCGCGGCCAGCGCGGTGGCTCCGCGTACAGCGCCAGCAAGGGTGGCGTACGGCTACTGACCAAAACCGTTGCGCTGGAAAACGCGCAGCGGAGTATCCGCTGCAACTCGATCCACCCCGGAATCATCCGTACGCCGATCCTCGATCCCATTTTCGCTGCCGCCGAAGATGCGGATGCCCTGGAGCAGCGGCTGGCCGCCAGCCTGCCCATCGGCTACCTCGGCGATCCGGCTGCGGACATCGGGAACACGGCCGTCTTTCTTGCGTCGGAGGAAAGCCGTTACATTACCGGCGCTGAGCTGGTGGTCGATGGCGGCATGACGATAGGCCTGCCCTGAGCCGGGCAAGGGTGCTCAGCCCGACGCCGCACCTCGCACCCGGGGCAGCGACCAGTGCCAGTAAATGCCGGCACTGCGCAGCGCAAAGGCCAGGCCGATCCCTGCCCAGAGCGCACCGGGCACCGCAAACTGCACAGCAGCCACGTACACCAGCGCGCCACCAAAAGCGGCCGTTGCATAGATCTCGCGCTGCAGCACCAGCGGCACATCGTTGGCAATCACATCACGCACGATGCCGCCGGCGACCGCGGTCACCACCCCCATCATGACAGCGATGATCGGTTTGCCGGTAACCTCCCAGGCTTTAGCGGCACCCAGCACCGAAAAGACCGCGAGGCCAACCGCGTCGCTCCAGATCACGACGCGTTGCGCGCGCAGGACCCAGTGGTACGCCACCGCTGTCACCACTGCGGCGCAAAGCGTGATCAGCAGGTAGCGATTGTCGACGATCCAGAACACCGGAACGTCGAGCACCAGATCCCGGATGGTGCCGCCGCCGACCGCCGGCATGAGCGCCAGCACCACGCAGCCGAACAGATCCATTTCTTTGCGCACTGCGGTCATCGCGCCGCTGACGGCAAAGACAAACACCCCGACATAGTCGAGCGTACTCAGGGTCAGCGTTTCCATCGGCGTTCCGTTCAACGGTAGGGACGGTTGCCCTTCAGCCGGCCTTTTCCGTGACCAGGGTGATCTGCTGCACGATCTCCGGCCAGAGCTGGCGCGGCAGATCGTGACCCATGCCGTCAATCAGGCAGAGCTCCGAGTCCGGGATGGCTTCGTGGGTGTCGATGCCACCGGTGACCGGAACCAGCGGGTCGTCTTTGCCGTGAATAACCAGGGCGGGAATGGACAGCCCGGAGAGCTCTGCCCGCCGATCGGCCTGCACCGAAGCAGCCGCCATCTGTCGCGCCACCCCTGCCGGGTCGAAGGCCCGGTCGTAGTCGGCCATGGCACGGGCACGGACCTCTTCCGGGTCAGCCGGATAGCCGGGGCTGCCAATCACCTTTGAAATGCTGATGGCCCGCTCACCGGTGCCAGCCCGGTCCGGTGCTGCTGGCGTCAGGAGCGCCGCCATGGCTTCCGGCGTTGCCGGGGGCAGCTCGCGGTTGCCGGTGCTGGACATGATCGACGTCAGCGAGCGCACCTTCCGCGGATGGCGGATGGCCAGCGTCTGCGCCACCATGCCGCCGAGGGAAGCACCGCAGACATGAACCGCATCGAGCGCCAGTCCCTCGATCAGGGCTGCCGTATCGTCCGCCATGTCTTCCAGGGTGTACGGCACGTCGACTTCCTGGCCCTGCAGCAACGCAGCGGTAACTGCCGCCATGTCCGGCAGCCCGGCCTCGTTCAGGTGCGTCGACAGGCCGACGTCGCGATTGTCGAACCGGACAACGTAATGCCCGGCGTCCGCAAGCATCCCACAGAAATCCGGGTTCCAACGGGTCATCTGGGAGCCGAGGCCCATGACCAGCAGCAGGGGTCGATCGGTGCTGCTGCCGAAGGTGTCGTATTCGATGGTGAGCGCGTTGGCAGAAATCTGGGGCATGAGTGATCCGTATCCAAAAACAGTGATCGCTCATGATACCGCAGCGGCCCGGCCACCCAGGAACCGGTCCGAGCGCGTCAGCCGGTCAGCAGCTGCTTGAGGGCGCGGGACTCGGCGTCGGCCTCGCGGAGGATCTCGAGCGACTGCTGCGCCGTCAGCTCGGTGCCGGTGATGCGGCTGAAGGCCGGCACTTCGGTCAGCGGCGGCAGCGGCGGCTGGTCCGGTGACGATTTGTGGCCGTAAACGTGGGCGACGATAAGGAGGTCCGAATAGTCAGCCCCGCCGTCGTGCTCGTAGCTCCACTGATGCTGGCGCTCGGCCGCCTGCACAACCGGCTCGGCGATCTGCCACTCTTTGAGGGTAGCCATGCTGATCTGCGGTCCGAGCGCGCTCAAGATATCCTGCAGCAGGCCGGCGTTGGTCATCAGGTCCGGATACCGGGCCGCCGCCTGCAGAATCGGGATCTTGCCGATTTCGTGCAGCAGCCCCACCAGCAGTGCCAGATCGGAATCCAGCGCATCGACCCGGCGCGCCATCACGGCGGTCAGCGAGCCGACCACCAGCAGGTGGCGCCATACGGCGCTGAGCTGTTTGCGGATCAGGGGTTCATCGGTCTGGAACAGCTGTGACGACGAGAGCGCAAGCACCAGGTTGCGAACCTTGTTGATGCCGAGGCGCACCACCGCAGACTGAATCGAATCGCAGCTCGACATGCCCTTGAACACCGGACTGTTGGCAAGCTGCAACAAGCGCGCGGAAACCACCGGATCCGCGGCCAGAATCCGTGCAATATCGCGGATCTCATAGTCGTCGTTCTCCAGCGCGCGACGGATCTTCAGCGCCACGTTGGGGATCACCGGAAGCCGCAGCTGACCGTTTTCCGTGGCCCGATACAGCTCGGGCACCAGCGGGTGATCCTGCCAGCTGCCAGACACTGGTGGTGCAAAAAGGTCGAATCGCACCCGCTGCGCGGGGCGCGAGCCCTGCTCGGTCAGCCGCGCCAGCACCGACCGCTCGACCAGCAACAGCCGGCTCGGTTCCTCGGCAGCAACGTCGAACAGCGCAGGACGCAGGCGAGCAACCGGAAATCCCGCATCGCTCGAACCGGCCAGCACCCGACGCGACGTCGTGCCGTCGCTCAGCAGCAGCTGTCCTTCCAGCAGAAACATGACAAAGGGATCAAGGGCGCCGCGCTGCAGCAGCAGGTCACCCGCGCCCGCGCGCTGCAGGCGACAGTGTCCCTCCAGCTCAGCAAGCTGCTCGGCGCTCCAGTTGCGGAACGCCGGATGGCCGTCGACCAGCCGTTGAATTGCGCCCGTCGGGGGACGAACGTCGGAAAGGGCGACAGATTCGGGCATAGGACGGCGCTGGCAAAGGCTCCTGTTGAGTATAGAAAGCCCTGCCGAGGCTACCAGCGAGTGCCCGTGCCGCGGATCGCTGACGCGTAGCCCGCTGCACCGCGCCGTGAAGTCGGCACGGCCAGACGCTACAGTACCGGCCATGACAAAAGGATCTCGCATTGACGCGACAACGCGCCAAGACACCCCTGCAGCAGACACCTCTCCATCGCACCGGCCGGGGCAAGACAGTCCCGCGAGGCCCGGGGCCGGTGCGCTCGATGGGCTCCAGATCCTTGATCTGACCTCTGTGCTGTTCGGCCCCTACGCAACGCAGACCCTGGGCGACTGGGGCGCCGACATCATCAAAATCGAGAACCTCGCCGGCGATCTGTGGCGCTACAGCGGCCTGGCCCGCAATCGCGGCATGAGTGGGCAGTTCATGGCCGTCAACCGGAACAAGCGCAGCATCGCACTGGACCTCAAGCAGGACGCGGGGAAAGCGGTCCTGCGCCGGCTCATCAGCGGCGCCGATGCTCTGGTCAGCAACGTGCGACCGGCAGCGCTCGACCGGCTCGGATTCAGCTACACGGCCTGCAGCGCCCTGAAGCCCGATCTGGTGTACGTGTGCGCCACCGGCTACGGCCAGGACGGCCCCTGGGCAGCGCGCCCGGCCTTTGACGAGATCATCCAGGCCGCGTCCGGCTTTGCCGCCAGCATGGGCAGCGATGATAGTCCCGCCTACGTCCCGAGCCTGATGGCCGACAAGATCTGCGCGCTGGCGTTGACCAGTGCCGTGGTTGCCGCGCTGCTGCACCGGAGCCGCACGGGCCAGGGGCAGCTCGTCGAGGTGCCCATGCAGGAAACGCTCGCAGCGTTCAACAGCATTGAGATGCTGGGTGGGAGCGCCTTCGAACCGCCGATCGGACCCACCGGCTACAACCGGGTACGGGAGCGGCAGCCGGCGCAAACGCTCGACGGCTGGATCAGCATGCTGCCGTACAGCGCGGAGCAATGGTGCACGTTCTTCGAGGCGGTCGGGCAGCCGGAGGCGATCGACGAGCTCGGCGTCATGGATCCGGTTCAACGGGCGGCCAACATCGATCGGCTCTACGCCCGGATGCGGGACATCGTCGCCACCCGCAGCACCGCCGAGTGGGAACGTCTGCTCCTCGAGATCGACATACCCCATGCGCCGTTCACGCGCATGCAGGACGTCCGCGAGCAACGCCATCTGAAAGGCGTCGGGCTGTTTGAAACCGTCGAGCATCCGAGCGAAGGCACGCTGGTGCAACCACGCCCGGCGACGCGCTTCTCGGACAGCCCGGCCTCCGTGCGTCGTCCGGCACCCCGGCTCGGTCAGGATACCCGCGCGATCCTGTTAGAGGCGGGCTACAGCGCTGCAGACATCGAGCGCCTGCTGAGCGACGGAGCCGTTGCGGAATGAGTTCCACTGCAGCCGCGTCCGACGATCCCGATCCAGCCCCGGGCTTGAAACAGCCCTGCCGCTGGCACTTCCCCCCAACACCGCCGGTCCGTGGTCGGTGGGACACCGCCAGCCGGGCTGCCCAACCTAGCACCGGACGCTGACAGGCCGATGAACGACCCCGGTTTCCTGCGGCTGCTCGGCCGTCGTGACGTGCTCGCCCTCGCCTTCGGCGCCATGGTTGGCTGGAGCTGGGTTGTGCTGACCGGCAACTGGATCAGCGAGGCCGGGGTCGGCGGTGCTATCGGCGCTTTCCTGCTTGGCGGAACAATCATGACGCTGATCGGCCTCACCTACGCGGAGCTCGCATCCGCCTTGCCCTACACCGGGGGTGAGCACGTCTACGCGCACCGCGCCATCGGGCCTGGCAGCGCGTTTCTGTGTACCTGGGCCATTACCTTCGGCTACGTATCGGTCTGCGCCTTCGAAGCTGTGGCACTGCCCACGGTGATCGCAAGCTTCGTTCCGGGGCTGGAGCGCTGGCCCCTGTGGACCCTGGCTGGCTGGACGGTAACCCTTCCTTGGATTGCCATCGGCGCCGTTGCTGCGATGGTAGTGACCATCCTCAACGTCATCGGAGTTCGCACCGCAGCACTCGTGCAGGCGCTGGTCGTGCTGTGGATGCTGGCGGTCGGCGCCATCTTCATCACCGGCGTAGCACTCGAGCCCTCCGCCGCACTCGGTACAGAGCCGCTGTTCGCCAACGGCGGTTCCGGCTTTCTCGCCGTGCTGGTCATGGTCCCGTTCCTGTTCGTCGGCTTTGACGTCATTCCTCAGGCGGCAGAGGAAATCGCTGTTCCCGCCGCCGCCATCGGTCGCCTCATCGTGCTTTCCGTTGCGCTTGCCACGCTCTGGTACGCGCTGATCATCGGCGGCGTGGCGTTCGCCCTGCCCGCCGCGGCGCGGGACGGCTCGGAGCTGGTGACCGCGGACGCCATGCGCGCGGTCTGGGGCGACACCGGCGCAGCCGCGCTGATCCTCGCTGGCCTCGGCGGAATCATTACGAGCTGGAACGCCTTTGTCGTCGGCGGCAGCCGCGCCATCTTCGCCATGGCCGAAGCCGGTCAGCTGCCCGGGCTGCTGGCGGAGTTGCATCCGCGCTATCGAACCCCCTATCGCGCAATCCTGCTGATCGGTCTGCTGGCCGCGCTGGCCCCGCCCTTCGGTCGCCCGGCACTGGTGTGGCTGGTCAATGCCGGCGGGCTCGGCATTGTCATCGCCTACGCAACGGTGGCTGCGGCGTTCCTTAAGCTGCGACAGCGCGAGCCCAACCTGCAGCGCCCCTACCGCGTCCCCTTCGGTCCCCTGGTCGGCTGGACCGCGCTCGCGCTTTCGCTGGCCCTGTTTGTGCTCTATCTACCCGGTAGCCCGGCGGCACTGGCCTGGCCCGTCGAATGGGTGCTGGTACTCGCCTGGAGTGCGCTCGGAGGGTTGTTCTGGTTCACTCGAACGACTGTTGGGTCACGCAGCAGAAGCTGATCGCGAAGCACGGTATGCGGGCTGAAAACGGATCTCAATTCGAGAGCCTGATCTGCTACGGTCACGGTCCAGTCTTCGAAGATCGTTCACGCAGCTGTAACCGGAAAAAGTCAGGTTGGCTGCTTCACCCATTTTCTCAGGACGCTGACAAAATGCCCCATGCGCCAACCCCTTCCTCGCAACACCTGTGTGTCCGATGGCTGCTGATCCTCGGCTTGCTCTCCGTAGCGCCTGCCAGCTCGGGGGGCGAACCCAGCGCTACAGCGCTGTGGTCGAAAGAGACCTTCAAGGGTCTGGCGCTGCGCAACATCGGTCCCGCGCTGATGTCGGGACGCATCGCGCACATTGAAATCAGGCCCGATGACCCTGCTACCTGGTTCGTTGCCGTTGGCTCAGGAGGCGTCTGGCGCACCGACAATGCGGGTACCACCTGGCAGCCCATATTCGACCAGGAAGCCGCCTATTCAATCGGCACGCTGGCGCTTGATCCCCATAACCCGGCAAGCCTGTGGGTGGGAACTGGCGAGGACGTGGGTGGCCGTCATGTTGGCTTTGGCCACGGGATCTATCACTCGAGCGACGGCGGCGCGACCTGGGAGCAGCGGGGCCTCACCAGCAGCGAACACATCGCGCGAATCATCGTACATCCGAAAAACCCGGACGTTCTGTGGGTTGCGGCGCAGGGACCACTCTGGTCTTCAGGGGGCGAACGGGGCGTGTACAAGACCACCGATGGTGGCCGCAGCTGGCGCCAGGTCCTGCATCAGGGCCCCTGGACCGGCGCAACGGATCTGTTGATCGATCCCAGAAATCCCGACCGGCTCTACGCCGCGCTGTGGCAGCGGCAGAGAACGGTTGCCGCATACATCGGGGGCGGACCGGAATCCGGCATCTACCGGTCCGAAGATGGCGGAGAGACCTGGACCCAGCTGACCGCCGGCCTGCCTGAGGAGGGCAATCTCGGCAAGATCGGTCTCGCACTGTCGCCACAACAGCCGAACGTGCTCTATGCGGCCATCGAGCAGGATAATCGAACGGGAGGTATCTGGCGCAGCCAGGACCAGGGCGCGTCCTGGACGAAACAGTCCGACCAGGTCAGCGGCGGCACGGGACCACACTACTATCAGGAGCTCTTTACCAGCCCGCACCAGTTTGACCGTCTTTATCTCATGAACAACGTCACGCAGGTTTCGGAAGATGGCGGCAGGACCTGGCGCCCGCTCAACAACGAGTACAAGCACGGCGACGATCACGCCATCGCGTTTCGCCCCGACGACCCGGATTACCTGCTCGTAGGCTCTGATGGTGGGCTCTACGAAAGCTATGACAACGAGAAAAGCTGGCGCTTTCTTGCCAACCTGCCGGTTACGCAGTTCTACAAGGTTGCTGCTGACGACCGCGAACCGTTTTATCAGGTGTACGGCGGGACGCAGGACAACGGTTCACAGGGCGCACCATCGCGGACGGACAACCGTCACGGCATTCGCAACTCAGACTGGTTCATTACGCTCTACGCGGATGGCCACCAGTCGGCGGTAGAGCCTTCCAATCCCGACATCATGTATGCCGAGTGGCAACAGGGTAACCTCGTACGCGTCGACCGAACGACCGGCGAGGTGATACGAATCAAGCCGCAGGCAGCACCGGGAGACCCGGCGGAGCGTTTCAACTGGGATGCGCCGATACTGGTGAGCACCCATGATCCGCAGCGCCTGTACTTCGCATCGCAGCGGCTCTGGCGTTCTGACGACCGCGGGAACAGCTGGACGGCACTGTCCGGAGACCTCACGCGCGACGAGACTCGCGAGCTTGTTCCCGTGATGGGGCGGCAATGGTCTGTAGAAGCCCCCTGGGATCTCTACGCGATGTCGCAATACAACACCATTACCTCTCTTGCCGAGTCACCGCTGGACCCGCAGGTGCTCTACGCCGGCACGGATGACGGCTTGATACAGCGAACGAACGACGGCGGAAAAACCTGGGCGTCGGTCGAGGTCGGCTCACTTCCGGGTGTTCCTGCCACTGCCTTCGTCAATGATATTCGTGCGGATCTGTTCGACGTAAACACCGTGTATGTTGCGTTGGATAACCACAAGTTCGGTGACTTCACACCGTACCTGCTGAAGAGCACGGATGGTGGGCGCAGTTTTCAGAGCATCGCAGGCGATCTTCCCGATCGTCATCTGGTATGGCGCATCGTACAGGACCATGTGAAACCGACGCTGATGTTCGCCGCGACCGAGTTCGGCCTGTTCTTTACCGTTGACGGTGGGACCTCATGGATTGAACTTGAAGGCGGCGTGCCAACAATCGCGTTCCGCGACGTGACCATTCAGCGTCGCGAACAGGACCTGGTGGCGGCGTCCTTTGGCCGCGGGCTGTTCATTCTCGACGACTACTCCCCGCTCCGGACTCTGACTCCGGCGGCCGTCGAGCAGCAAGCACTACTCTTTCCTACGCGGCGCGCCTGGTGGTACCTCGAGCGACATCCGCTGGGCTTTTCTGAAGGCGCCTATCAGGGCCATGGATTCTTCAGAGCGCCAAATCCGCCCTTCGGTGCTGTATTCACCTATTACCTCAAAGCGGACCTGCTGACGCAGGCCGAAGCGCGGCAGGCTGTAGAGGCACCGAAGATAGCTGAGGGTGAGAACACCCCTCATCCGGGCTTCACCGTTGTAGACCGCGAGGTGCGGGAGGCAGAACCGGAAGTGCATCTTACCGTCCGTGACAGCAGCGGGGCGGTGGTTCGGCGGGTTGTCGGGCCGGTGACCAAAGGGATTCACCGCGTCGCATGGGATCTGCGCTACCCCGCTATGGATGCGATCGCCTACGATCCAGCGGAGCGTCCAGACGCTGATAAGCAGCCAAAGGGTCATCTGGTGAGCCCTGGTGAGTACACCGTCGAGCTGGCGCAGTGGGTCAACGGGGTCAGGACAGAACTGGCACCACCGCAGTCGTTTACCGTTCAGAGATTGCGCCAGAGTGCCCTGCCAGAGGCCGATCCGGCAGCGGCCGCCGCCTTTCGGGCACGTACGGCAACGCTCCAGCGCAGCGTCAGCGCCGCGATTCAGCTGGTCCAGGAATTCAAGGATCGTCTGGGCCTGTTGAAGCAGGCGATTACCAGGGCCAGAGACGACTCGGGATCGCTGAACCAACAGTGGCAAGACCTCAATCGCCGCGTGTTGGACGCTGAGAAACAGTTGAGCGGACCCCAGGCGCAAAGGGCGTTTGGCAACGCCGTACCCGAAAGCGTTGAGCAACGCCTGAGCAGCGTCGTCACCGGCATGCGCAACACAACGCAGGGCCCGACGAAAACCCATGCATCGGCACTCGAGGTTGCCGAAGCTGATTTCAAAGTTGTGCGGGCTCAGTTAGTCGAGCTGCAACAAGCGGCGTTTCCGCAGCTAGCTGCAGCCCTGAGCAAAAGCGGCGCCCCCTGGACCCCGGGCGCTCCGTTACCGGTCGACTAGCGGCTTGGAACAGCAAAGCAGGTTGGGCATTGCAGGTCGCTCGGGTTTTCGGAGTCTCCTGCACACACCCGCTGCCGGCGCCGCAGCCGTAGCGAAGATCCTTTCCGTCATCGACGTTCGGATTGCAGCACGCGCCTGGCCTACCGATAGGGGCTCGTGCTCGCCCGGGGTCGTCTCTGAGAACCGCTTTGATTGACGCGCAGGCGCGTCGAGTCACGTTGCTGGAAAGGAGCGAAGCGCTAACGCACAATCAGCGGTCCCAATCGTTGAGGCTCGAACCATGATCGTCGGTCTTCACCATGTCGCAATCTCAACGCCAGACCTCGAAGCAGCTGTCGCCTTCTACAGCGGGTTACTCGGATTTGAAGTCGTGCAACGGTCTGGCTGGGACCGTGACTTTCCGAAAGCTGACCAGGCGATAGGTCTCTCTAAGACCGCTGCCAAAATGGCCATGCTTCAAGCCGGCAACGCGTTCGTCGAGCTGTGGGAATACAGCAACCCAACACCCGAAGATCGTACCGCACGCCCCTGCGATCTTGGCTACCCGCACTTCGCTCTGCAGGTGACAGACATCGACGCAGAGTATGCGCGATTGTCAGCCGGCGGGATGAAGTTCGTTGGCGAGGTCGTGGACTTCGGCAGCTCATCGGCAATCTACGGGCGTGATCCATTCGGAAACGTGATCGAGCTGTACGAGATTCGCGATGAGAGCACGGCACAGCTGCCATCCAGCCGTGACGAGAGCAATCGCTAGAACGGATAGCCAGCGCCGCTGTACAGATCCCAGCGCTGCTCTGCGCACCGACAAGGTTGGGGGTGAACGCAGAGTGTTCAGGTGGCTTTAGAGAGTGACCGGAGGGTTACGCAATCCCGAACCGACTCTCGCGACAAGTTGTACGCCAAGCCAGCGGACCGACCGCTTTCAGGAGACTGCGTTGTCGTACGGGCAGATCGAGGTATTTAGAGTCACTGTCGCTCGAATTGAACAGCGCAGCGCTACGCTGCTGACTGAGTAGGCACTCCGACTGGAGGTGGCCGGCCAGCACACGCTCCCTCGCAAGCCCAGAGCTCGCAACGACACTCGTCGAACCGCGCCATCACCACGCCAGCTCAGGTGAAGACAACTGCGCTAGAACTCGTAGGCGACTGATCCGATGATGGTCCGCGCCCGCGACGTGCCTACGCGGATCGCCGCGAACGCATCCGGCGTAACGCCGGCCTGAGTCAGCAGGTAGTCCTCGTCCAACAAGTTGATTGCATTGAGTTGCACTTTCCACCGATCGCGACGAAAGTACGCCACCGCGCCGATTTCGACCCAGCCATCGTAGACCGCGCTGTTTTCCCCACTCGCGAAAATGTCATCCTGGTAGTTGAGCGAACCACCAAAACCAAACTGACCGCCGGCAAGCGGTATCTCATAGAAGGAGGCAAGGTTTACGGTGTGTTCGGGAATACCGGGCAGCCTCACTCCGTCCTCGAAGCCAAATTGGAATGGACCGAAGACAAAACTCGTGCCTCCTTCGATGACCTCGTTGTCGATGAAGGTATAGCCGGCCTGGATGCGCCAGGCATCGGTGATGCGTCCCACCACCTCGAGCTCAATGCCACGGGATTCGTACTCCCCGATGTTTCCAAACCGAGCGTCAATGGGCGGTGCGAGCGGATTGATGAGGAACGCGACGTCCTCTTCCACGACCTGGTAGAGCGTACCGGTGACGAGCAATTGATCGCCGTTCGGCTGCCACTTCAGTCCGAGTTCCCAGGACGTTGACGTCGCTGGATCGATGGTTCGATCGTCGAGATCGAGGCGCCCACCCGAGGACGTGTAGCCCTCGGCATAGCTCACAAACGCGGAAAGTTCGTCATTGAAGGAGTAGACAACGCCACCACGAAAGCTCAGATCGTCATCTTCGAAACCGGAGAAGTTGTCTTTGTACTCCGAGTAGCGAAAACCCGCGAGGATGGCCCAGTGTTCATTCAGGGTGATGTAGTCGAGGAGATTGATACCCGTTTCTTCAAAGTCCGTGGAGACACCGGAACCGGAGTCGACAAAGGTGAGTAGCGACGCAGGGTTGTCCACGGGCGTGAACGGATCGTTGACCGCGTAGGTGCCCGTCACAATGTTGTGGAAGACCGTATCCGAACTGACCATACCCCTGCCTTCGACCTCGAACTCCTCGAAGGTGTAGGAGGCGAGAATCTGATGCTCGATGATGCCTGGGCCTTTAAGGTCGATGAAGTTCTTAAGGGTGTACTGCTGCGTCGTGCCCGTTGAATCGGCCGAGTTCGCCGAGATGGACACGGTGTCCGCAAACGGCGTTCCCGCGGCACCGATAAAGCCAAAGGTTGCCGTGATCGGGCCATTGTTCGTATCGAAGAACAGTTTGTCGTTTTCGGTGTTCTGGATCGTCGCCTCGATGCGCCAATTAGGCAATACCTGATAGTCTGCGAGGAGGTAGGCCCGAAGAGACTCAGCCTCGGAGCGATCGTTGAAGTCGGGGATGCCATAGAACTGGTCGACGTCCTGGTTCGGCCCGTAGAAGTAGCCACTGAAGAGATCACCGTCGAGGACCTGTCCGCGTTCCTGCGTGTAGTCATCGTCGATGTACTCGACTCCCACGACGATCGAAGCTTGCTCGTTGGACCATGAGACACTTGGATTTATCAGCAGACGCTTGCGAGAAACCTCATCGCG
>JBCDGJ010000040.1:0-33367 GCA_038757945.1 Pseudomonadota bacterium | reverse complement strand
GGAACAGCTTCGCCCGTCCGGAGCGCTGCAACACGTACCAGGGCACGCCACGGTAGCGGTGCCGGTGCACGGCCACGTCTTCGGCCAGCCGGGGTCGTAGCGCTTCGACGCGATACCAGTTTTCGCTGAACAGCGCGGCATCCGTCACCCGGCAATCTCCCACAGCTCCAGGCGTGCCCAGGCCGTGAACCGGTGCGTCCAGCGCCACAGCAGGCTACGTTCGCCCACCGCAACCTTGCCGACCCCGGTCTGTCCCGGTCGCAGCCCCTGAATCTGCCGCTCGAGGCTGGCTTCGACCCGGAATCGGGTTCGACCACCGGCGCTCTCCGCGATCGGCCGGATCGCCGTTACGGTGAAGCGTTCGCCATCGGCGGGGCTTGAGCGGAGCGTCAGGCGACCCTGCTGGCCAACCCGTATCGCGCCGATATCCCGTTCATCGACCAGCAGCTGCACCTCGTAGCCGAGTGCGGGCGCAAGCACCAGCAGTTCCATACCACGCTCGACGGGGGCACCAAGCGACTGGGTCAGATCACCGCTGACGACGATTCCCGCCGTCGGGGCAACGATGCGCACCCGTTCGAGCTGCTGCTCGACCAGATCGAGCTGCGCCCGTGACCGGCGCTGACGCGCCTGCGCGATCGCCATTTCGGTTCGATCATAGCTGGCCATCGCTGCACGAAATTCGCTGTCTGCAGTCTGCAGCTCATTGCTTAGCTTCTCGGCCTCGAGCTCGAGATCCCGGGTGTCGAGGCGCACCAGCAGATCACCCGCTGCGACACGGTCACCGGGACGGACCGTCACCTCCTCGATGTAGCCGAGCACCGGCGCGGTGACGACGCGCCGCTCCAGCGACACGAGCTCTCCGTCAGCACTGACCTCGTAGGTTACCGGGGTGAAATGGGCAGCCGTCAGCACCGCAGCAAGAGCGAGCGCCCCCAGCTTGAGCGCAAGCCGGCGTGGCCCGAACACGGCTGCGCAGAGGCGGCGTGGAAGCTCACCGAGCCGCGACCACACCGACCGCTCGCGATCGATCGAAGCGGCAATGACCGGTGCAAACACGGCAGCAAGCTGCTCGAAGAGTTCGATCGTGCTCGACGACCAGGGCCGGCGGCTGCTGCGTTCCAGCAGCAGCGCCCCCAGGAGCTCGCCATCGTGCGCGAGCGGCACCGTGAACACCTCGAGCTCCCCGTTCCCTGCGCACAGGGCGCGATGCGCCTGCACGATCTGCAGCGGCTTGGGACCGCCGGGAAAATGTATTGCCGAGTCCTGTTCGCAGGCCTCGAGCAGCGCGGCCACCAGCGACGTTGACGCAACGGCCTTAGGATCGATTCGGCTCTGCTCGGACACGGTTCGCAGCTTCAGCCTGTCGCCCCGATACAGACCAATCGCCACGCGCGTGCAACGAAAGCGGGCCTTGAGCTCGCTGGCGAGGGCGACCAGGCCTCGGTCGAGGGTGGGATGGTCAAGCAGTTCGGCCAGGGCATGCAGTACCAGCGCCTGCCGTTTGCAGAGGTGCCGGTAGCGCGCGGCTTCGAGCTCCGCCGCCGTCGGCGGCGGCTGTTCGGTTTGCTGCAGGCGCGCGGGCTGCTCCGGAGAGGATGCCGACCGGATGTCCTTGCCGCCCAGTTTGCTGGATACCGCCTGCACTGCCTGTGTTCTGCCCGTCCTTTGCTGGAGCAGCGCCAGCCGGCGCTACCCACCCGTTACGATACTGGCTGCCCGCAGGTGCCGTAGGGCCCGGTCCGCGGCGCACCTGTGCGCTCCGTCACACTTGTCCTGTTTGGTTCGTGTCGAACCCATTGGCAGCCCGGCGCGCGGGGCCCCACAGTGGGTTTAGCAGCGGCGGGTGGGTCCCGCGCAGAACGGCGGGGGAAACGGGCGTTACGTCGCACCGACGTCGGAACGGCTAGGCAAAGCGCGTCCTTACCAGCCCGGATGCCGTCCGCACCCACACCCGCGCTAACCAAGCGAACCCAACCGTCCAGGTCTGAAACAGCCCCGTGCTACCGTTGCGCCTGCAATCGCAGGTGCGCGATTTGCCTGCCCCTCTGGAGGATCGGCACGATGGCAGCAGACAGCAGCGTTAACGGCCCGCGCGGGCGCGCCCTCTGGGCGCGGGCGGATCGAGTGCTCCCGGCGGGACGCGTCTACATATCGCGCTCGGCGCGGATGGCAGGGGACGACGTTCTGCCAGGCTTCATTCACAGCGCCAGAGGTTGCCGCCTTACCGACGTGGATGGCCGCGAGTACATCGATTTCATCGGCGCCAACGGTCCGAACCTACTCGGCTATGCACACGCGGAGGTAGACGCCGCAGCAGCCACGCAGGCACAGCGCGTGGACCTGCCGTCGTTTTTTCCCGACGTCATCGTCGAGTTTGCCGAGCGGCTACTGACCTGGGGTACGGGTTTCGACTGGACGGTGCTGGCCAAGAACGGGTCGGACACCACGGCGCTCGCCTGTCGGATCATGCGCTGTGCGCGGCACCGGCCCAAGATCGTGCTGTTCCAGAAGGCCTACCACGGCTTCGCAACCGAGCTCGCCAACCGCTTCGAAAACGTACCCGATGACGCTCAGCGGCATATCCTGCGGTTGCCCTGGAACGACGCCCAAGCACTGGAGCGGACCTTTGCCGAGCAAGGCGACACCATCGCCGGCATCCTGCTCAATCCGCTGGATCAGAACCCGCTGCAGGAAACGCAATCGGCATCGCTCGAGTTTATCGCCGCTATCGAACAACAGCGCTCCGCAACCGGCGCGCTGCTGGCCCTGGATGACGTCCGCCAGGGCTTTCGCCTGCATCCCAGGGGATCCCACCACGCGCTCGGCCTCGACCCGGACATCCTCTGTCTGGGGAAAGGCCTGGCCAACGGCTACGCCACCAGCGCGCTGCTCGGGAAAGCTCCGCTGCGTGAGGCGACAGAGGACATTCAGTTCACCGCAACCTACGTATTCAGTGCTGTCGCCTATCGGGCCGGCATCACTACCCTCGACGTCTACGAACGCGACCGGGTGTTCGATCATCTGGAAGCGATGGGCACCCGGCTCACCGAAGGGCTCACGGCAGCAGCTCAAGCAACCGGCCACCGAATATCGATATCCGGACCGCCGACAATGCCGACGTTGCTGTTTGCAAACGATCCGAAAGCAGCCACCGCGCGCCGGTTCGCCCGCGAAGCAGCCCTGCGCGGCGCGATCTTTCATCCGCTGCTGAACTGGTTCCTGTCGGCGGCACATCGCGAAGCGGACATTGACGAAGCCATCGGAATCGCCGCCGCCGCGTTTGCTGCCACGCCCCTGCCCTGAGCAGCACGGTAGCAGCAGATCGCCCGGCAGGCAGGCTGTCACACTGGCGCAAGATTCCTATGGGAGCCTGCGACGTTGTTTCTTGCCCGTGCCGATCCCATGCCGTCTGCCAGACCGCTCAAGCACCTCACGCTGCCGGAGCGCCTGAATTTTTTGCTTACCAACCGCCTGCCCAGGCGCTGGCTGACGTTATTGCTGGGGCGCTTCTCCAGAATCAGGCACCCGATCATCAAGCACCTGTCGATCCGCACCTGGCAGCTGTTCGTGGACGACCTGCGGCTCCACGAAGCAAAGAAGCAGCGCTTCGACAGCCTGCACGACTGCTTCATCCGTGAGCTGCAAGAGGGTGCGCGACCCTTCGACAGCGATCCCGCCACGCTCGCGAGTCCGTGCGACGCGGTGGTCGGCGAGTTTGGTGCCGCAGACGGCGTGAGCGTCATTCAGGCCAAGGGATTCCCCTACGAGCTCAACGAGCTGCTCGGTTCGGACACAGCCGCCGCCGAGTATCGGAACGCCCGCTTTCTGACCCTGCGCCTCAAATCGAGCATGTACCACCGCTTTCACGCGCCGCAACACGGCCAGGTCGGAACGATTCGGTACATCAGTGGCGATACGTGGAACGTAAATCCGATTGCGCTCAAGGTTGTTGAGCGTCTGTTCCTGAAGAACGAGCGCGTCGTCATCCCGCTCCAGCTTGCAGACGGCAACACCGTCACCCTCGTCGCCATCGCTGCCATTCTCGTGGCGAGCCTGCGCCTGCACGGTCTCGACTACCCGCTGAACCTCGAGTACACCGGACCGAACGACATCGAGATCAAGAAGCGCTATGCGAAGGGAGAGCAGATGGGGTACTTCGAACACGGATCGACCATCGTGCTGCTGGCACCCCGACACTACGAGTTTGTCGACGGGATGAGCACAGGCACGGTCGTCCGGGCCGGCCAGGCAATCCTGCGTCGCACGACGTCAACCCGTAACACCAACGTAGCATGACTGTCATATTCGCCTCCTAGCCTTCACATTTCTGACAAACAGGGACAATCAACACCATGAAACAGCCGTTGATCCCGGCCAGAGAAAAGCCGGGCTTCCTGGAAGAACTCCGGATGCAGCGCTGGGACGACCATCGCTATTACCACCACAGCCGTATCAATCAGTCGCTGCACCTGCTGAGTGCCATCTGCTTTCTGACGACCTATGCGCTGCTGGTCATCAGCCCCAGCGTTGCAGCGTTTCTTGGCTGGATCGTTGCCATGACCTCCCGTCAGATCGGCCACTTCTTCTTCGAGCCGAAAACCTATGATGAAGTGA
The DNA here is from genome assembly GCA_038757945.1 of Pseudomonadota bacterium. Taxonomy (GTDB): domain Bacteria; phylum Pseudomonadota; class Gammaproteobacteria; order Pseudomonadales; family Azotimanducaceae; genus CALHVX01. Next base: position 28,750 of record JBCDGJ010000040.1, on the reverse strand, counting down.
ACAAGGCAAGCCACGAGCATAAGGAAGACATCAAGGTCGGCTACAACCTGTTCCGCAAGCGCATCCTGCACGCGGCCTGGGCGCTGACGCCCGTTGCGCTGTACCTGAATCCAACCGGCTTCGGCCTGTTCGAGGCACACCGCAGCTGGAACGAGTTCTTCGTGAACCTGGGCATCCTGTGGATCTGGCTGGCCGTTGCTGCGCTCGCCTTTCGCACGGTGCACCTGTTCTTCATCTACAACCTGCAGACCGGGCTCGTCTGGGCAACAAAAATCCTTACGGACCCGTTCCACGACTTCAAGATCTACTTCAAGTCACCCTGGTACCTGATGCGGGGTGAGCTGATTGATCCAATGCCGTACGTCCGTGACAGCCTGGACCTGGGAGCGGCTGCAGATGACGATGAACGCGCCATCGCCTGACCACATGGCCTGACCACCGATAGCCGCCGCCGAACCCGTGCCTCAGATGCGCGCCTCCTCAGCTGGCAGCGGCGCTTCGATCGCCGGCCGCCGGGTTCCGAAGCGGGTGGCGAGAAGCTCCCGCAGCACCTGCCGTTTGATACGCTTGTTCGAAAGCTCTGCCGGTACGGTCCACCAGCCGTCTGCCTGCATGGTCCGGCCGGCCCGGAGGATGCGATCCCTGACCTCGGCAAAGTCGGCGTCGGTGTAGTTATGGCTGAAGATGAAGCGGCCAGTTCCAACCCAGCTCAGGTACAGGCCCTCCGCCCGCAGGTAGTACTGCAGCATCCAGTTGTACCGTCCAGGCGATGAGTAGGTCACCATCCAGATCGAGGACAGGTTGACGACCCGGATCGGGAGGTCCTCCGCCTCGAGCGCCGCGTTCATCGCTGTTGCGCGCGCGTTCCAGACGCTCTCGGCGTGGTTCGCTGCAGCAATCTGCTCCGGCCGCATGGCGTGCTTGAGGAACTCGTTCATCGCTGCCATGACGTAGGGATGCGCATTGAAGGTGCCGCGGGCGAAGCAGATATCCGTAGGCCGGTCGTCGCGATAGCGCTTCATGAGCGCCGCACGGCCGGCAAGGGCACCAACCGGCAGGCCACCGCCCAGAGTTTTACCGTAGGTGACCATATCCGCGGCAACGCCGAAGTAGGCCTGCGCACCGCCCAACCCGAGGCGGAATCCCACGAACACCTCGTCGAAGATCAGCACGATATTGCGCTCGCTGCACACCGCACGCAGCTCCGTTAACCAGGCGCTGTAGGCCGCCCGGTCGAAGCCGCCGCTGCGGTCGGAGCTGATCAGCAGGCCATCGCTGCTGGCACCGGCGTTCGGGTGCAGGGCCTGCAACGGGTTGACGAGCACACAGGCGATGTCGTGGCGCGTGCGTAGCACCGTCAACGTATCCTCGCTCATCTCCTTGAGCGTGTAGACGTCGTTGACCGAGCGCTGGTTGCCAACCCCGGGCTGAACGCCGTCCCACCAGCCGTGGTAGGCACCGCAGAACACGACCGCCCGCGGGCGGCGCGTGTGGTAACGGGCCAGAGCCACGGCCTGCATGACTGCCTCGGTCCCGGACATGTGGAACGACACCTCGTCGAGACCGGAAACCCGTTGCAGCCGTTCGACGTTGTCGGCAACGATCGGGTGGTAGGGCCCGAGCACCGGCCCGAGGTCGCCCGCAATCTCTGCGGCGCTGGCAATGCTCTCTTTGTAGAAGTCATTGCCGAGCAGGTTGACGCCGTAGGAGCCGAACAGGTCGTAGTACCAGTTGCCATCGAGATCGCGCACCCGCACGCCATCGCTTTCGGCGAGAAAGGTGCCACCTTTCAAATGCTGTTGTACGACCGAGCGGTACTGAAATGGAACGCGGTAGGCGCCCGTGAACTGAAGGTCCGAGACCGAGGGTGCCAACGCAGCCGTTGCCTCAATAGTCGCCGGTGCGCGGGTGCTGAGCTGTTCGGCCAACCGATAAAAGGCGCTCCGTCGGCGTGCCGCAAGGGTGCCGTCGGCGCCATCGGTCGCGAAGACCTCAGCGGCATCGTATTCGTAAAAAGGAACCAGCCGCGCCAGCCGTCGCGAGAGCTTGCTGTGGCCCCGTAGCGACCGGTGTTTTGCTCTGGACAAGAGCAGACGATGGTAGAGACGGTACAGCAACCCGATGCTGATGAGCACGGCAGCCGTTGAGGTAAACAGCAGGGACATAAGCTCCTTCAGGGGTGCGCGGCCTCGCCGCCGGAAAGCGCGGAAGGCTCGCAGAGCCGTGTTACCCGGGTATTACGTTCCGGGGCCCCGCAGCCACCGCTCGATGGGCGGGAAGAGCCGGAGTTCGGCACCAGATTGAGCGGTTTGGGAAGGGGTTGACTAACTATCTACTGATAGGTATCATTGCTCTCAAGCTACAGGAAGCACCATGAGCAATCGCCGCGAACAGATCGAAGCTGCCGCCGTCCGCGCCATCAAGCGAGGCGGGCTGCACAGCGTGAGCTTTCGCACTCTGGCCGAAGAGGTTGGAGTCAAGTCGGCGAGCGTGCACTACCACTTTCCCACCAAGGACGATCTGGCGAAGGCACTGGTCAGCGACTATACGGCTCAGTTCCAGGTCGAGCTGACGGAGATCGGCGCAAAGGGAAACAGCCTGACCTACAAGCTCGAACGCCTCGTGGATCTGTTCGAAGCACGCCTCAGGGACAAGGATCTCTGCCTCTGCGCCATGATGGCCGCGGAGCTGACCGCGCTGAATGACCAGACGCGCCGTGAGCTCACGGCGTTCGTCGCCACCGCCGAGGACTGGCTCGAGCGGCAGTTTGAACAGCATTCCGAAGAGCTTGCACTGGACCTGACGGCTTCGCAGTTTGCCCAGCTGTTCCTTGCCAGCCTGGAGGGCGCGCTGCTCTTCGACCGGATAGACGGCGACAGCGTACGGCTCGGCGCCGTGCGCGCCTTCGTGAAAGCGTTGACCGGCTAACCCACGTTGGCCTTCATTTATCCAATAAATCTATCTATTGATAGATATCTAATCTGACAGAGGAGAAACCACCATGAACAATCAGACTGAGCAGAATACGGCCCACCAGGACGTTGCCCTGGTCATCGGCGGAACAACGGGCATCGGACGGGCCGCTGCCGAGGCCCTGCTGCGCCGCGGTTACGCGGTCCAGATCCTCGGCCGCAACCCTGGCCGCCTGGCCCAGGTACAGGCGCAGCTCGACGCGTACGGCACCGTCGAGATCCGCGCCATCGACCTTTACGATACCGAGGCCGTCAGCGCCTTTGCCGCCGAGATCGAGGCCAGCCCACGCCACTACGCGCAACTCGTCAATGCCGCCGGAACTTTCGATCCGAAGCCCTTCGTCGATCATTCGCTTGCGGACTACGACCGCTACCACGACCTGAACCGGTCGACCTTCGTGCTGACCCAGGCGGTCGTACGGAACATGCAGCAGCGGCAGCACGGGTCGATCGTCAACGTTGGCTCGATGTGGGCCAAGCAGGCGATCAAGGCCACGCCGTCGTCTGCCTACTCCATGGCCAAAGCCGGCCTGCATGCGTTGACCCAGCACCTGGCCATGGAGCTGGCAGACAACGGCATCCGGGTGAACGCCGTGTCTCCCGCCGTGGTGGAAACGCCGATCTACGAGAACTTCATCGAGCCCGAGGCGGTGCACGACACGCTACAGGGCTTCAACGACTTCCACCCGATCGGGCGGATCGGCCAGCCGGGCGACGTGGCAGCCGCCATTGACTATCTGCTGTCCGACGGTGCGCGGTGGATCACGGGCGCCGTGCTCGACGTTGATGGTGGCGTCATGGCAGGCCGCAACTGAGCGACAACGACAACACTGGAGCAAAACAATGAACAGGCTGGAAATCTATACGAAAAACTGGTGCCCCTTCTGCCACGCCGCAAAACGGCTGTTGAAAGAGAAGCGCATCGCCTTCACCGAGTACGACGTGACCGACGACAGCGCGCTCGAGCGCAAGATGCAGACGCGTTCCGGCCGCACCTCTGTGCCGCAGATCTTCATCGACGACAAGCACATCGGTGGCTACGACGATCTGGCTGAGCAATGGGCCGCGGGCGTGCTGCCCATTGCCGAGGCCTCGCGTTTCCTTTGAGGGCAGTCGCAGGGCATGCGGTCCCGGTCCGGCCGGATCCGGGACCGGGATCGGCTTCTGCAGTGGCGTGCCCCCGCCTCAGCAGCACCACCGGCACCGAAGCAACGGCGCCACACAACCCGATCGCCGGAGACCGCGCCGGTCGTACATGGGCTGGACCCGTCGTTTTTCGTACACTGCCGGCAGTCAAGCGCTGGGGAGATGCCTGATGAAGCCGGTACCTGCGCGCGCGGGCGCGCCAACGATGCTGATCCTGCTCACCGTGCTGCTTGGCGCCTGCAGCAAAGCGCCCGCTCCCAAGACCAGCGAGGCGGGCCCAGGGGGCGGCGGAGACGCCGAACCGCTCGAGGCGCCCCGTGAGGTGACGGATGCTGCCAGGGCCGCAGGCACTACCGCTGCCGCCAACCCGGATCGCAATGCTTACTTTGGCGATCTGCACGTCCACACCCACTATTCATTCGACGCCTACCTGTTCGGCACCCGCGCCACGCCGGACGACGCTTACGCCTATGCGCGGGGCAACGGCATTGAACATGCAGCCGGCTTCGAGATGAAGCTGCCGCGTCCGCTCGACTTCCAGGCGGTCACCGATCACGGTTCCTACCTCGGCATGCTGCCGGCGATGTTCACCGCAGGCTCCGGCGCCTACGATCACCCGCTCGCCAAAGGCCTGCGCGAGGCCGAGGGCCCGGTCGCGCGGCGCGAGGCGTTCAACAGCATGTTGCCGAGGATCGGCGGCTTGCTCGAGGAGGAAGACGATCTCCTTGACGCCGCCGTGGTTCGCAGCGCCTGGATCGACATCGTCGAGTCTGCCGAACGCAACAACGACCCCGGCGAGTTCACGACCTTCATCGGCTACGAGTACACGACCGGCGGGCCGAACTTCGAGAACCTGCACCGCAACGTCATTTTTGCCGGTTCGAAACGCCCGGAGCTGCCATTCACCCGCCTGGATTCGGTTAATCCAGAGGAGCTGTGGGACTGGCTCGACGGGCTCCGGGAGCAGGGCATCGAAGGCCTCGCGATCCCCCACCACCCGAACGGTTCCGATGGCTGGATGTTTCAGCAGACCGATTGGGCCGGAGCGCCGATTGATGCGACCTATGCGGAACAGCGTATGCGCAACGAGCCGCTGGTCGAGAACACCCAGGTCAAGGGCACTTCCGATACCCATCCGCTCCTGTCGCCGAACGACGAGTGGGCTGACTTCGAAATCATGCCGCTGCGGGTGGCGTCGGATCTCGCGAGCAAGGCCTCGGGAAGCTACGTGCGCGAGGCCTATCTGAACGGGCTCGCCATGCAGGCAGAACAGGGCTTCAACCCGTACCGGTTCGGCGTCATCGGTTCGAGCGACACCCACAACGCCGCCGGCTCCTTCGAAGAGCACAACTACTTCTCGAAGACCGGCCTGCTCGACGCCACGCCACAGCTGCGCGGCTCAGTGCCAATGAACGAGCCGGGCCAGGACGGCAGCCGCTACCGCACCACGGCAGCCAACTTCTGGGGTGCATCCGGCCTCGCCGGGGTCTGGGCCGAAGAAAACACGCGCGCCTCGCTGTACGCCGCGATGCGCCGCAAGGAAACCTTCTCGACCAGCGGCCCGTTCATTCGCGTGCGGTTCTTCGCCGGCTACGGGCTCGAGGACAGTCTCCTCGCCGCCGCAAACCCGATCCCGACCCTGTACGCCAGCGCCAGCACCATGGGCAGCGAGCTGGCGGCAGCAGCCGGCGGATCACCGAGCTTCTTCGTCTGGGCCGCCCGGGACGCCAACTCCATGGCGCTCGCGAGGCTGCAGATCATCAAGGGCTGGGTCGGCGCAGATGGCGCGCAGGAGCAGGTGTTCGACATCGCCTGCTCTGACGGGCTGACCGTAGATCCGCAAACGCAGCGCTGCCCGGACAACGGCGCCGGGGTTGATCTCGACACCTGCCAGCCGCTCGCTGGAGAAGGTGCGGGCAGCGGCGCGGCAGAGCTCAAGACCCTCTGGCAGGATCCGAACTTCGATCCGGGCCAGCACGCGTTCTACTACGTGCGCGTGCTGGAGAATCCAAGCTGCCGCTGGTCGAGCTGGGATGCGCTGCGCAGTGGCGTTCCCGTGCGCCCGGACATGAAAGCGACCATTCAGGAACGCGCCTGGTCCTCGCCGATCTGGATTACGCCGCTCAGCTGATGGGAACGGCCGGAAGGCCGAGCTCCCGGGCATGGGCCGGCTCGTACTGCATGATGAGCAACTCGTTGTGCTCGCAGTCGCTGAACCGCTGCAGCCGCCCGACCCCGGGAATCTCGTAGACCTGATCCATCAGCGTACCGCCAGCGGCCGCAATCGCAGCGCTCGCCGTTTCGAGATTGGCCACGGCAAAGGTACACTCGATGCCGGCGCCAGGGGTCGCCGCACCCCTGCGCTCCTGCAGCGCACCATGAATGCCGGCACCCTTGATGTGGTAGAAGTTGGGGGGACCCCAGGGCTCAAATTCCCACCCGAAGACCTGTTCGTAAAAACGCCGCGCCCGATCGACGTCGTCTGCCGCGATTGCGATATGCGCAAGCTTTGCGGTCATGCCGGACTCCGGATTCTGTTCGAGGCCAGGAACCTAGCCCGGCAGCAACCGCCGGGCAATTGCGGTTCGGGATCCGAAACGGCCGCTGTAGTCCCCTGCGTGCTGGCGTGACGACAGGAATCGACACTGACAGCGACAACAAGAAGACAACAGATGGCTGATCCAGAGAATCCCCGATCCTTCGGCAGTCGCGCCGCGCTGGCCGTGGTGATCGCGAACATGATTGGAACCGGCGTGTTTACCAGCCTCGGGTTCCAGCTGCTCGACATCCAGTCCGGCTTTGCGATCCTGGTGCTCTGGGGGCTCGGCGGGCTGGCGGCGCTGTGCGGCGCGCTGTGCTACGGCGAGCTCGGGGCTGCCCTGCCCCGCAGCGGTGGGGAGTACAACTTTCTCGGTCAGGTCTACCACCCCGCCGCCGGCTTCATCTCCGGTTGGATCTCCGCCACGGTGGGCTTTGCTGCACCGGTTGCGCTGGTGGCCGTGACCTTTGCCGCCTATCTGAGTGCTGCGCTACCGGGTATTCCAAAGACACCCGTTGCTGTCGCGCTGATCGTAGCGCTGGCGCTGGCACATTCCCGCTCCCACGAAGCCAGCGGCGCCGTGCAATGGTGGGCGACGGCCGTGAAGCTCGGCCTGATCGCCCTGTTCTGCCTGGCCACGCTGCTGCTCGTGGAGGCACCGCAGCCGATCAACTTTCTGCCGCGCACCGGGGACTGGGAGCTTGTGCTATCCGCGCCCTTCGCCGTCTCGCTGATCTACGTGAACTACGCCTATACCGGATGGAACGCCGCAACCTACGTGACCGGCGAGCTGCGTGATCCGCAGCGCGTTCTACCGCTCATACTCATTATCGGCACCAGCGTCGTCGCCGCCGTGTACCTGGCGCTGAACTCCGCTTTTCTGCACGCAGCGCCCGTCGACGCCCTGGCCGGCAAGATCGAGATCGGCTACATCGCCGCGGAGTACGTGTTCGGTGGAATCGGCGCCAAGCTGATGGCGGTCGTGCTGGCAGCGCTGCTGATTTCCACCGTCAGCGCGATGACCCTCGCCGGGCCGCGCGTGTTGCAGATGCTCGGCCAGGACTACGCGGTGCTGGGTTGGCTGGCGCGAGAAAACCGCAACGGCATCCCGGCTATGGCGGTGTTCACGCAGTCCACGCTGGCGGTACTGCTCGTCATCACCTCGACCTTCGAATCCATCCTCGTATTCACGGGCTTCATTCTCGGCCTGAACACGCTGGTGACCGTCCTCGGCGTGGCCGTGTTGCGGCTGCGCCAGCCGGACCTGCCGCGCCCCTTTCGCGTGCCCTGGTATCCCCTGCCGATGCTCATCTACAGCGCTATCACGCTCTGGACGCTGGTCCACATTGCCCTCAACAAGCAGGTTGAGGCACTGGTGGCGCTGGCCATTCTCGGTGCCGGAGGGCTCCTCTATCTGCTGACGCCGCGCAGCAGCCCCAGCACCCACCCGTGATCGATCGCCTTAAGGGCGACTGGCCATTCCCGGCCGGTCGCGTTCCGCTGTTTTACGGCTGGGTGATCTGGCTGCTATCCACGCTCGGCATACTGTTCAGCATTCCCGGCCAGACGATGGGCATGGGAGTGTTCACGGACTTCTTCATCGACGCGCTCGGCCTGTCCCGCACCCAGCTCTCCACGGCATACCTGATCGGCACCATTACGAGCGCACTGCTGCTCACCGCGGCGGGCCGCGCCTATGATCGCTACGGCGCCCGCGCAACCACCTGTGCAGCAGCCGTGCTGCTGGCTCTGGTGCTGCTCCTGCTCGCCGACAGCGGTCGATTCGCCCGGCAGCTGGCAGCGCAGAGCGGCCTGGCACTCCACTGGATAAGCCTGCCGCTGATCTGTCTGTGCTACTTCGGCGTGCGCTTCAGCGGTCAGGGCGTACTCACGAGCGCATCGCGCAACGTGCTGCTGGTCTGGTTCGAACGACGGCGCGGGCTCGTTTCCGGTGTCCGCGGTGTGTTCGTATCGTTCGGCTTCAGCCTGGCGCCGGCGCTCCTCGCGCTGTTGATCGACGCCCATGGCTGGCAGCGCACCCTGGTGCTGCTCGCCGCGGCTACCGGTATCGGCTTTGCGTTCGTTGCACTGATCTTCCTGCGCGACTCACCGGAAGCCTGCGGCTTGCTGCCGGACAACGGCACGGCTGTCCCAGACGGTAAAGCGCCACCGATGCTCACCAACCCGGATCAGACCCTGCGCCAGACCCAGCGCACCGGCATCTTCTGGGCTTACAGCCTCGGGCTCGCGGTACACGCTCTCTTCGGCACTGCCTTCACCTTCCACATCGTCGACCTGTTTGCCCTGGCCGACCGCAGCCGGGATCAGGCCTTCGCCTACTTTCTGCCGGCGGCAATCGTCTCTACCCTGGTCAATCTGCTGTTCAGCTGGCTCGCCGACCGGATCAGCCTGAAGCCGCTGCTGTTGCTCATGCTCGTCATGTTCGCCTGCGGCACGCTGGGCCTGATGCTGCTGGAGAAAAAGCTCGGCTACGGACTGCTGGTCCTCGGCTACGGCGCCGGCGGCGGGCTCTGGGGCGTGCTCTCGAACCTGGCGTTCATTCGCCATCATGGCCGTCTGCACCTCGGCGAGATCAGCGGCTTCAATGCCAGCGTCACGGTCTTCGCAAGCGCCATCGGACCGTTCCTGTTCAGCATCGCCCGCGCCTGGAGCGGCAGCTATCTGCCCGCACTCTGGGTCAGCATGACGATGATCACACTGCTATTCGTCTTTGCAGCCACCGTGCCGCACAACGACCCCGTCAGTCGTCGAGCACGACGAGCGGAGTAAGACGCACGTCACGGATCGTCAAAGGCGATTCCCTATAGTCAGAAGCACGACAAGACTGTCGAACAGCCGAGAACGGCAGCAGAAGAAGCGCAGCTGATGGACAGCAGCTACCTGACCGTACCAATCTGAAGGAGCAGACCACGCATGGCAGAGCAGGAATACCCGATCGCACAGTTCGCGTCGGAGACGACCGCAGCAAACGACGACCTCGCCACCCCCGGCGCAGAATCCACCTCGCTGCTGAGCCAGGCAAGGCTCGAAGCCCGATACCTGGATGCCAATCTGCTTGCGGCTAACGAGCCGCACTTCGCCGAGACCGCGGCGCTGAGCGAGTATCCTGTCGATGCGTTCTATCGCGCCTGCGCGCGCCACCTGAAGTTTGGCCCGACAGACACCTCTGCGCTCGATCCGGAGTCTGATCTGGTGCAGGACGCAGCCATCGCAGGAACCGCACCAGAAAGTCCGTTCAGCCCAGCCCCGAAGGCCTCGAAAGCCCGCACCGGCGGCCGTAAAGGCCCGTCCTACGCGCTCTGAGATTGCTTGTCTGCTCCAAATGATTAACGCATGATCCTCGATGCGCGTGGCTTGCAGCCGCGCTTCGCGTCGAGGATGTTCATGCGCTATTCAGACCCCATTCGTTCACTGGTTCGCACGCTGCGACAACGCTCCGACAGCCGGAGCCGCAGATCAATGCCCCGCCCGGCGAGCGGCTCCGCCAACGAATGCGTCAATGAGGGCGCCAATAAATGCGCCAAAGGCTGCGCCGGCAGGGCTGGAAGCGCATCCGTCAGCAAGCTGTTGTGCATTTCGTTCGTTGCCCTGTCTGCCGCCTGCGCCACCTCACCGCTGGGTCGCAACCAGCTCATCCTGTTCCCGGAATCACAGATGGAGCAGATGGGTGTTGCTGCCTACCAGGACATCAAGGCCAACACCCCCACCACCAGCGACGGCCGCGCCGATCGCTACGTGCAGTGCATCTCCGATCACATCGTCCGCGCACTGCCGAACGGCAATCCAGCAGACTGGGAAGTCACCGTCTTCGAATCCGAGCAGGCCAACGCCTTCGCGTTGCCGGGCGGCAAGATCGGTGTTTACACCGGGCTGCTGAACGTCGCGGAAGACCAGGACCAGCTCGCCACCGTGATCGGCCACGAAGTTGCGCACGTGCTCGCGCAGCATTCCAACGAACGAGTATCAACGGCGAGCCTCGCGCAGACCGGGCTGCAAGTGGTCCAGATCGCTGCCGGAACCGACACCCCTGTCAAACGGCAGCTGATCGGGCTGCTCGGTGCCGGTGCGCAGTACGGCGTCATCCTGCCTTTCGGACGCAAGCAGGAATCGGAGGCGGATCTGATCGGCCTTGACGTCATGGCCAACGCAGGCTTCGATCCGCGTGCAAGCGTTCGCCTGTGGCAGAACATGGCTGCTCAGGGCGGCCAGCGCCCGCCGGAGTTCGCCTCTACTCATCCGTCCAGCGATCGACGCATTACCGACCTCAACGAACGTATGCAGTCCGCTATGCAGCTATCCCTCGCCGCGCGGCAGCAGGGGCGCAACCCCGACTGCCGCTGAGCAGACACGACTCGTACTCCAGCCGGCCGGCACGCAGTAGCCAGACGATCGATCAGTCGTCGGCAGAAGCGAAAAACGCCGCGCGCTCACCGTTCACATAGGCAGTCAGCACCGGGTGATCGATCCGGCTGACCAGGTCAGCCTCGACATCGCGGCGGCACTGCTGCACTTCCGCAAGACCCCGGCTGACGAAGTAGCTCGGACAGACCTCCGCAGCCGTCCTGCGAATGCGCTTATGCAGCTCCGCAACCTTCGCCGTGTTCTGAAAGTCTTTCTCGCTGACCTTGATGCTATAGCTGATGTCTGCCTGGGCGGCCCCGGCCAGCAGCAGGCCAGCTACGCTGCCGATCAGGGTGGTGCTCAGTCGTCGATTCATTTGCTGTGCCATCTTTGTATCCGCCTTCTGTTTCTGCTCCCTTCCCTGTATCAGATGCAGCGGCGGCGAAAAGGGTCGCAAAAAATTGGGCGTTTACATAACCAGCATTGCGACCGCGCCGGCGCTGACGGAAGTTCAACCGGGCATCCACGGATGCCAGCCTGGTTCGAATCCCCTCCGGCACCTTCCCATCGGGATGGCACAGGACGTGCCGCGGTGCAGGATCCCGGTGATGTTCTAGGCTGAAAAAAAGTACCGGCGCAGGGCGTGGAAACCTGGACGCGTGCCCTGCTCAAGCCGGAGCGATCGGTGACCGGTCGATCAGGGTCGCCTGCCGTGGCGCACAGGCGGAATCGGTGGGCCCGGAGCAACGGCCCGTCGTGACCGTCGATCTTGATCAACCTCTGCTGAAGCGGCTCATCAGAAGCCGCGGGCAGTTGTAGCGCGTGCTTCGTACCGCGGCCCACGGGGCCGTGCTTCGGAGCGCGGGTCGCTGGCACCGAGCACACCAACACAGTCTAGTCATGCATGAAGGAAGGACACCATGCTTGCAACAATCTCTCGTGCCACTGCGCACGACCGGGACGAGATCTACCGCTTCTGGTACACGGTCTACGTCGAAGAAATGGGCCGGCTCGAAGACGATCCCCATACCAATCACGCAGCTGCAACCGTCAGCGACCCGCTGTATGACTCAAGCACCGTCATGCTGGCGCGGGACGAAGCGCAGCGGGTCGTGGCCACGCTGATCAACACCTGCGCGGCGAACGCCGACCTCGGCAAGTACGAAGCCCTGTACGGCTTCCAGGACAAAACTGCCGCCGAACGCCAGCAGATCTCAATTACCACCAAGCTGATGGTGGATCCGGCGTTCCGCCGCACGCGCCTGCCGATGCTGCTTGCCAAGAAAGGCTACGACCTTGCGCTGGCTGACGGTATCACCGAGGACTACATCGACTGCAACGATCACCTCATCGGTTTCTTCACCCGCATGGGCTACGTACCGCATCTGGGGCGCATCGAGCACCCGTTATACGGCGTTGTGAATTCCATGAAGGTCCGACTCGATGACTTCGACCATCTTCGAGCCGTACGTTCGCCCTTCGCCGGCCCGATACCCGCACCCGAAGCCGCTCCACGCAAGCTGGCCACGATCAAGGAGGCTGCTGATCATGCCGCATGACACCGCAAGCGTCGTACTCGACGAAACCTTTTCCAATGCCATCGATCTCTTCAACAGCTGCGCCGGCATGCAGCGCTTCTGGGGCGGCGAGCTGAACGCCGCTCACTACGCCTCGCTCATGCGGGAGATCTACTTCCACACCCGCGAGAATCCGCAGATCCAGGCGCTGGCCACGGTGTACTTCCGCGGGCACCAGCGCACCATGGTCAAGCCGTTCCTGCGCCACGCGATCTCCGAGGTAGGGCACGATCAGCTGGCCCTCAAGGACATGCAGGCACTGGGTTACGACGTCACCGCAATTCCTGCGGAGCAGCCGTTGCCCGCGACGACGGCCATCACGGCATTCCCCTTCTACCAGATCACCAACCTGAACCCGGTCGGCTACCTCGGTTATCTGTACTTTTTGGAAGCCATGCCGACGACCTTCGGTGCTGAGTACATGCGCACCCTGGACGCGATGGGCGTGTCCCGGGAGGCGATGAACTTTCTACACGATCACAGCACCATCGACGTCGGCCACACGCGGCTCATGCAGGGCTACATCGAGGAGCTGATCCAGAACGAAGCCGACCTGGAAGCGGCCTGCTACGCTATGCGGGTGACCGGCGAACTCTACGGCCGCATGCTCACCGACGCTTTCGCGGCGGCAGATCGGCAGGCGGTAGGCACCAGCGGCTACGGTATCAACCATGCTGAGCAGGCGGCCTGAGGAGGGACCAATGACCATCCCGACACCACCGCCGTCGACGAGGCTCGACGACGGTCTGCGCCATCGGCTGAGGCAGCTCAGCACGCGCTTCAACGGGCCGCGGGCCGGTGCTTTCCACCGCGCCCTGGGCTTCGACTACGGCGTGCTGATGTTAACCATCGGCGCCATGACGGCACTCTCTTTCGGCCCCGCGTTCTGGCTGCTGCTGCCGCTGGCATGGCTGATCATCGCCGCACGCCAGCACGCCATCCTGGTCTTGCTGCACGACGCCACCCACGGGCTCGCCCACCCGCGCCGCGGCTGGAACGAGGTCATCGGTGAGCTTGCCTGCGGCGCACCGATGTTCGTCACCATGAGCAAGTACCGAAAGGACCACCTGGCCCATCATCGTGAGCTCAACAGCGCCGCCGATCCGGACTGGGTTCGTAAGCTTGGCAGCACAGCGGAGGCGCGGTTCTGGCAGTTCCCCTTGAGCACCAGCGCGTCTCGTTTCCTGCTCTGGTCCTGGTTTGGCAGCGTGTGCTATCTGCTGCGGTCCTTTACCCATCTTTCCGCCGGCACCACCGCAGGCGGCGAGGCGGCCGTTGCGACCAGCCCCGGCTACATCAGGCCGCTACGAACCGGGCTCTATCTCGGCCTTGCCGGGGCGCTGACGGTGTTCGGCGGCTGGCTGCTGTTTCTGCTGCTCTGGGTTGCACCGGTGCTGCTGGTGCTGCCGCTGATCATGCGCATCCGCAGCATCGCTGAACACTTTGCGCTCCCGAACGAGCAGCCGTTGAACGCCAGCCGCAACGTGGTCTGCGGTCCGCTCGAAGCGTTTCTGCTGGCGCCGCACAACGTCAACCTGCACCTCGATCATCACCTGCTGCCCGGCGTCTCCTTCACTGAGCTGCCGGCCCTGCACAGATCGCTGCAGGAGGCGCCAGGCTATGCGGCGGCTGCCCATCAGAACGATGGCTACTTCTTGGGCGCACGAACGCTACTGCACGACATGCTGGGTCGGGAGAGTACGACCCGTAAGCAACCGTCGAAGTTAGGCCGATCTGTTCCGGCCTGAGCACCGCTGATCGATTGCACCCGGCACGGCCTGCCGGTCCAGACCGGCGCTCCCGCAGGAGTTTCGAGCCCGCCAGCCTCTGCTAGCGGGCTTCCAGAAGCGACCCGTCGGGCGCCCAGCCTCACACATCGACGTGGCACCCGAGAACTGCTGCAATAGCGCGGCAGATCGCCTTGCACCAGCATGCGGGCGGACAACAGGCGGATGAGGCCATGGCCAGACAGAGCAAAGCGGCAGCACGAAGCGGAGAGAAGCGCGGTCGGCTACCTAAGGACCCGATTGGTGCGGTGCGCCACATCGCCGCGCAATTGCCGGACACCGAGGAGGTGGAGTCGCGCGGCAATCCCGATTTCCGGGTGGGCGGCAAGACCTTCGCCAGCTATGTCGTCAATCATCATGGTGACGGGCGGGTAGCGCTGTGGCTGCCGATGCCGGAGGGCAGCCAGAGCTACTATGTCGAGAACGAGCCCGAGCACTACTTCCGACCACCCTATCTCGGCGGCAAAGGCTGGCTTGGCGTGCAGCTCGACAGCGGCCTGCGCTGGTCCACCATCGCCGAACGGGTTCGCTCCGCTTACGAGATGGTGGCACCGCGCAAACTTCTCGGCGAGCTCGAGACGCCGGAAGGCATCGCGCCGAGCGGCCCGGTCGATCCGCTCGACTTCGATCCGCTGACCGTCGCAAAACACGACGCCAAGCTTTCGCAGCTGCGCGAGCGCTGCCTCTCGCTTCCGGAGGTCAACGAGGATAGACGCTTCGGTGATCCGGTCTGGCGCGCAGGTAAGAAAACGTTCGCGACCGCCTACGGGCGCAAGCGCCGGGTCTATTTCTCGTTCTGGGTCGGCACCGATCGGCAACCCATGTACACGCTCGATGACGCCATCCAGGTGCCCGCCTACACCGGGGGCCAGGGCTGGATCAGCGTCGACGTCACGGGCAGTGTGCGATGGTCACTGATCGACGAACTGCTGAACCTGAGCTACCGGCACTTCGCGCTGAAGCGCATGCTGAAGGCTCTGGACTCTGCCTGACAGGAGCCCGGCCTCGTGAACGATTTCAAGCCCCCGCCGCTGTTGCGCTCGCCGCACGTGCAGACCGTACTGTCGAGCCGGATCGTACGCCGCCTGACCCGGGGCACCGGGACCACCGATCTGCCCGGTACGGAATGCGTGGTCCTGCCCGCCAGCCTCTACGGAGGCCGGGAGCGGCTGATGGCTTGTGTCGATACGGGAGCAGACGAGAAGCCGCTGCTGATCCTGATCCACGGGTGGCTCGGTGCCGCAGATTCCCCGTACATGGAGCGGTCGGCGCGGGCATTCCGCGGGGCCGGCTACCGGGTCGCACGGCTGCTGCTGCGTGACCACGGCGGCAGCGCCCATCTGAACGAGGACATGTTCCATTCCGGGCGCATCGACGAAGTCGTCGCCGCCTGCAATGCGCTGTGCGAGCGCTACCCAGCCCCCGGCGCCGGCCTGATGGGCTATTCGCTCGGCGGCAACTTCACGCTCCGCACCCTCGCGCACCCCGCGCTCAGCCGCCACATCCGCGCCGGCCTCGCCGTCTGCCCGGTCATTGATCCGGCGCCCGCAGCAGTTGAGCTGGATGCCGGCTGGTACGGCTACCGCTGGTGGTTCATCAAGAAGTGGCACCGCGCCATGCGGGAGAAGATGGCGGCCTTTCCCGAGCGCTACGACTTCGGCGACACCTTCAAAGAGGACTCGGTGGTCCGGCTCACGGAGCGCTTCGTCCGCGAGCACACGGACTACGACACGGTCGACGAGTACTATCACGACTATACGATTACCAGCGAGATCCTGAAGCAGATCGACCGGCCCACCTGGCTGGTTGCTGCGGCTGACGACCCGGTTGTCGCCGTCGAACCCGTTCGCGCCCTGAAGCCCACCGATCAGCTGCAGATCGAGATCTCCGATCACGGTGGGCACTGTGCCTTCATCGACAGCTACAGCCTGTCGACGTATCTGACCCCCTATAGCACGGCGCTGTTCAACCGCGTCCTCGAACACCAGCCCGCCCGACCTGCGCCGGACGCGGGCTTGCCCCAATTTTGAACTGATTCAGGAGCCGCCCATGGCCGATCTCACTGCCGCCGACCTGCGCTGTCGCAACGACCTCAGCATGGCAGAAACCCTGCTCAGGAACCGGCTGGTCATTCGCGTCAACGAGCAGATCGCCAAACTCGAGGAGGGCAACCCCTACAGTATTCGACGTCGGCTGCTGGCAACGTCGGTACGGCTGTCGGAGCGCATGGCGCCCGACCTGCACCGCATGACGCGGGACTGCATCGAACGGCTGCACATGGATACGCCCCTGGACCTGTACTCGTTTGCCAGCCCCCAGTTCAACGCCATGTGCTTCAAGCCGGAAAGCGGCCGCCTGCACGTGATGTTCTCATCCAGCCTGCTCGAAGCCTTCAACGAAAAGGAACTCAAGTTCGTGGTCGGGCATGAGCTGGGCCACCATGTGTACCGGCACCACGACATCCCCATCGGCTATCTGCTCAACGGGCAAGAAAAAGCGGATCCGCGGCTCGCGCTGTCGCTGTTCGCCTGGTCCCGCTACGCGGAAATCTCCGCCGACCGAGCCGGTGCCCACTGTGCAAGGGACATCGAAGGAGTGTCGAGCGCACTGTTCAAGCTGGCTTCCGGCCTGACCGGCAAGACCATCCGGTTTTCGCTCGAGGATTTTCTGGCGCAGGTCGACGAAATGCAGGTGCTGGATTCGGAATCTGCCAGCGCAGTGAACACGCAGCCGAAGGCGGACTGGTTTTCCACCCACCCCTTCAGCCCGCTGCGGGTGAAAGCACTGCAGCTGTTCGACCGGTCGGTACTGGCGCGGGAAGGCGGGTCTTCCATCGACGAGCTGGAGATCGGCGTGCAGACGCTCATGGCGCTGATGGAGCCGAGCTACATGGAGGGGCGGACCAAAACCGCCGAAAGCATGCGACGGCTGCTTTTTGCCGGCGCGCTCGTCGTCGCCAACGCCGATGGCCGCATCAGCGAGGAAGAGATCGCTGTGTTCGAAAAGTTCTTCGGTGAAAGTGCGTTCAGTGATGCTCTGGACGTTACCAAGCTGGAGCGCGAGCTACCGGGCCGCATCGAGGCGGTCAAAGCGGAAGCAAGCGACGCGCAGCGTCTGCAGGTGCTGCGGGACCTGTGCCTGGTCGTCCGGGCCGAGGATCATGACAACCAGCCTGAGCGCAGCAAGCTGAGGGAGATCGCCGTGGCGTTGGAGGTCGATCCCTGCTTCGTGGATCAGAACCTGTGCGCCAGCCTGGATCCGGACTAGCAGCCTGTTGATAGAGTCTCGGCCGCTCAGAGGAACTGGCGCACGGGCTGGCTCTTTACGGCAAGGGGCGAAGCTCGCGGGCAATGTCGAGCACATTGCCAAGAGATTCAACGTAGGCAGCGTGTGCGCCAGATCCTCCCGCAGGGCGCCTCCTGCGGCGCCTGTGGACTTCGTTGCCCTCCTTAGCAATGTACGCGACATTGCCTGCGGAGCGCGCCCTGCATGAAAGCCATAGGGGGCCACAGACGCCGCAGGAAGCGCTGAGCAAACGAGACTCTATCAACAGGCTGCTGCTAGAACCACTTGATGCAGCGCTGCACTTCGAACTCGTACTCACGGCGCCGGTACAAAGCTGCCGCGCGCTCGTTGGTATTGAACACGTGCAGCGTCATGGAGCCGGCGCCCCGGCTCCGGGCTTCCTCCTCCGCCGCGGCAAGCAGCCGCGTGCCCAGCCCGAGGCCCTCGTAGCCGTCCGCAACCAGCAGCGCTTCGAGATGGGAGCCAGGCTCGTGGCTCATGAACTCCTCCTGCATGCTCACCAGAGCCAGACCCGCTATCGTCGACTGCTCTGCCACGGGGGTGGCGTCAGCGACGTACAGGAAAACATGTGGCGCTGCGCCAGCCAGATGCTGCACGGCAAGCCGGGCATCACCTTCCCAGAGATCGCCGGAGCGGCGCCGCTCGTGGATCGGGAACGCATGCAGTCGCGGCATGAGGGCAACAATCTGAGCTTCGTCTTTCGGCTCTGCAAAACGGATGCGGATCGTTGGTTCTGCCATGGGTCTGCTCGCTCTGGAATGCGGCGCGACCCTAGCACAGCCGGTCCGGCTGACGGTACCTGGGTGCCCGCAGGCCAGGCCCGAGGGTACCAGCCGCTCTCCATCCCGCTGGGGCCGCTTGCCGTTGACGGGGCCCGGATGACCCGTCGATTAGCCTTAAACCATGCAGGATTCTCTATTCGACACGCCGGCTCCCATCTCCGGGGGCTTTGATCGACACCTCGAGCCGCTCACCCGAGCTGCCGCGCTGGACCAGCTGGCCGACTTCGTGCCCCGCGCCGGCCGCGCCTACGCCAGGGATCGCAACTTCGACCTCGGGCCGGAGCAGCGCGCCAACGTATCCGGTTTAAGCCCCTACCTCCGACACCGGCTCATCACCGAACAAGAGGTGCTGGCCGCAGTGCTGGCCAATCACAGCGCAAGCGCCGCCGAGAAATTTGTGCAGGAGGTGTACTGGCGCACCTACTGGAAAGGCTGGCTGGAGCATCGCAGCCAGCATTGGGAAGCGTACCGGTCCGCGCTCGGCGATCGCTTTGCAGCACTGAACGACAACGCCAGCAGCATGGCGCACTACCAGAGCGCCATCGCCGGCATGACCGGCCTCGCGCCATTCGATGCCTGGGCGCAGGAGCTCGTCGAAAACAACTATCTGCACAATCACGCGCGTATGTGGTTTGCGAGCATCTGGATCTTCACGCTGCGCCTGCCGTGGGAGCTGGGCGCTGACTACTTTCTGAAGCACCTGCTGGACGGGGATCCGGCCAGCAACACCCTGTCCTGGCGCTGGGTTGCCGGGTTGCAGACCCGGGGTAAGAACTACCTCGCGCGAGCGGACAACATCGCTCGCTACACCGGGGACCGATTTCCGTTGGTCACCGGACTCAACGAGCTGGCCGATGCACTCGAAGAGCCGGAGCCGCAAGCGCCGCCAGCGCCGACGCTTGCCACCATCGACGAAGCCGAGCTGCTCCACAGGTTAGCCGAAGGATCTGCACCGCCGCCGAGCTGGATCATTCATGAGGAGGATCTGCATCCGGAAAGCCTCATCGGTTTCGTCGAGTCTCTGACGCAGGACCGGGCTACCCGCGTTGGCGTGGTCTCTGCCGCACCCGGCAGAGCCGCCTACGGGACGGCGTCGGCCATAACAGCAGCCATCGGTTCGGCCACTGCGGACGCCGCGGACCGTATCAGAGCGCTGGGTGCGAGCCGCGTAGAGGAGTTGGCGCCTGAAGCACTGGCCGCCTGGACCGCAGAGCAACCCGGTGACGTACTAACGCCCTATGCGCCGACCGGCCCGGTCCGCAGCCTGCTTGGTGAGCTGCCGGCCGTCACGCAGGTACGGCGCCGCTACGATGCAGCGGCCTGGCCGTTCTGTCGCAAAGGCTTCTTTCAGCTGAAGAAGCGCATTCCGGAGCTGCTCGACGCTCTGCTGTCCTCGGAGCCAGCACCGGAATCCTGAGGTGGCTCCCTAGGGTACCGGCCGCGCCGGCAGCAGCCGCGTCAGCGTGGCCTGATCCGGGAGCCCCGTTTCGTCGATGTTCTTGTCCCGCTGGAATGCAAGCAACGCGTTCCGGGTCGCCTCGTCAAACTGTCCACTGGGATCGTTCTCGTAGAAGCCCCGCTGCCGCAGGCGTCGCTGCACACGCATCAGCGTCTCCTGGTACATCGCCGCGGCAATGCCATCGTGCTCTGTCACTACGATCGGATCTTTGCTGCGGATCGCCGTACGCTTCAGCGTCTCGGCCAGCTGTGCGGCGGCATCGTGGAAGCTCGTCTCCGGATTCGCCTGGCAGTAGCGCAGCAGCGACGCCAGCAACAGCTCGGTGCTCTGCCAGCTGACGACGTCGTAAGTTCCCGCCTCGTAGCGATTCATGGCGCTCAGATAGCCGTCCAGCCATCCGCCGTAGGAAACAAACTCCTTGCCACGCTCCGTAACGGCGTCGAGGAAATAGGCACAGGTCGATGACCCTGCGCCCTTGACGCGAAAACTGCCGTCTTTGTCTGCCGCCTGGCTCGGCAGGCAGACGCAGGCGCTGAAAAAGGCAATCGGGAGCAGGACAGCAGAGAAAAAACGGGCCCGGGCGCTGGGTACGCCCGACCCGCAGGGAACCGTGCTCAAGAACGCCTCCGGTTCAGGCGATGGCTCGCTTGAATCGTACGCGACGTCGTACCAGCAACGCTACGACACCCACCAGCATGAGCCCGAGAGGACCCGGCTCAGCGACGCCGACCGCGGTCGCTATCCGGCCGACACCACCTTCCGGATACTGGTCGCCGCTGACCATGCCCTCAAGCTCAAGCTCGATGAACCGTCGCAGCGCTTCGCCATAGTTCACGGACAGATCGAAGGCGTTCAGCGGCGCAAACTCGTCGTACCCATCGCCACCGCCGGCCAGGAAGCTGTTGGTGACGAGATCCAAGGTGCCGCCGAACAAATCACCGCCAGCTGCCGTGTAGACCAGGGTGCCGTCGTCGAGCGTGATGCTCTGGATCGAGTTGTCGTCTTCGGAGAAAGTGAAACGAAACCCGGAGATCTGCAGGAACTGCCCACCGGTGCCGGGAAAATCCGATACCGAGTTTTCCAAGGCGGAAACCAGATCGCTGACGGTAAGCCCGTTCAGCACGACCACCGAGTTGGCGAACGGCAGAATGCCGAAGATGTCGGCCGCAGTGAGTTCCCCGGGCAGAATCACGCCATCGTTGCGGATGCCGCCACCGTTGGATACCGCAATAACCGGAGCGCCGGTCAGGCCGCCAACCTGTTCTGCCTGCCAGACGAAGGCGTCGGCGATGAGATTACCCAGATTGGTTTCCATGCCGCGGACGCTCGCGCGCAGACCGTCCAGCGCTACGTCGGTGCTACCGATGACCTGCGCTTCGAGGACCGCAACCTCCTCCGCAAGAGGCGCCAGAATCTCGCTCTGTATGTTGATTCCATTCTGCAGGCCGGTCGCAATCGTGGCCGTGTCCGGATCGATCAGAATCGGATTGCCGTTGACCCCGGTCACGTTGCCGTCCATATCGAAGTCGACGGTCAGCTCACCGATGTAGCGGTATTCACCAACCGTCGTGACGATCGCGACGCTGTTGCCATCGAGATCGGTATCCGTGCTGATAACCGGGTAAGGCCCGTCGATGTTTGGTTGGAACGGGTTTTCCGTCAGCGCGTCCTGGGTGTTGGTCAGCAGCTCGTCACCACCACCGGCAATCACCACGTCGACACCGGAGATCGCGGAGATGAGTTCCTGTTCGCTGTCGAGACCCTGCAGGTGGCTCGAGAGAATGATGCGATCGACGCCCATGCTTTCCAGAGCGGCAACCTCTGCGTTCACGGCAGCGGCAACGGCGCCTACGGTGACGCCACCTGGCGACGACACCGTTTCCAGGTTCTCGGTGGTGGCGCCGATGATGCCGTAGGACTCACCAGAAGCCCCGACCACTACCGTGCTGCTGGCGATCGAGCCGGCGCTTTCGAGCGCTGCCAGATTGGCCTCGCCGCTGAAGTCGAGGTTTGCGCTCAGAAACGGTGCGGCACCACCTGCGTTGTTGTAGCCGGTGATAAAGTCAGCGAGCACGTCTGGTCCAAAGTCGAACTCGTGGTTGCCGATGGTGATCGCGTCGTAGCCGATGGCCGCCAGCGCCAGCGCGTCGTAGTAGTTCTGCCCGTTGCCAAGGCTGCCGGCCGGGGCGCTGCCTACACGTTGCTGGCTGGCTTCGAAAGCAAGCCCCGCCAGGAAGTTGTCGCCGCTGGATACGGTGAGCACATCGTTCCCCGCGGTCGCCGCTGCGCTCCGGGCCCCGTTCAGCTCGCCAAGAAAGCCGTCCAACCCGCCGAAGCCATTGCTGCCGAGCAGCTTCGATTCGCCGTCGTTGTTGTGAAACAGCGACAGCGTCGTCGGAACGGCCACCGCCTGGCCGGTCATCGCAACCAACGCCGCAGATGCGATCGCTTTCTGAGCAAAGGGAATCCTGCGCACGGGCACTTCCTTACTGCAAAGTTGAAGTCGTGACACTATCGGCAGGTAACATGACACAGAAGTGACCAGCTGCGATCATTTGTAAGCGAGATGTAAGGCATCCTGCTCCGGCAGCCGCCGCTACGCTCCGACCTAAGCCAGCGCCTGCCGCAGATTACCGTCAATCGCACGCATGACCTTCTCCAGACGACGCGAGTCGGCGGCACTGATCCCATCGGTCATCAGCACGATGACCTCCGCCTGAATAGCGATTGCACGAGCCAGGCGCCGTTTGCCCTCGCGGGTCAGGTAGACCCGCTGGCCGCGGGCATCGTCCGGGTCCGGCTCCCGGCGGATCAGGCCATCCGCCCCGAGCCGCTTGACGAGGCCCGTCACATTGCTTTTCGCCACCAGCAGATAACGCGCAAGCGCCTGCTGCGACAGCCCCTCGTTGCGCCGCAGAGCGAGCAGCACGTCGTGCTTGGCCACCGTGAGGCCAATCTCACCGAGACGCTGGTTCAGCAGTCGCTGACAGCGGCTGTAGCTCTTCACCACGCTGATCCAGGCGTCGTACTGCGGCAGCGCGTCCAGTTCGGGAATAGGTTCCAGGGTCATGACCGCTCCGGCTGAATTCTCATCTAGTTCACTTGTGAACCAATAGGCTCCCGCCTACATTGGTTCACATGTTAACTAATCCGGAGCACGACAGCATGAAGTTCATTGAAGCGACGGCCGTTGAACGGCAGGGCGACACCTTCGCTGGCGCGATCGCTCCGGGCTGGGACGTGGTGGGTAACGCCAACGGCGGCTATCTGATGGCCATCGCGGCCCGCGCCATGGCCGACGTCAGCAGGCCGCACCCGGTGTCCCTCACAGCCCACTACCTCGCCCCGGGCAAACCCGGCCCGGTCACCGTACGACCGCGCGTGATCAAGGAAGGCCGTCGCTTCACCACCGTCACCGCGTCGCTCGACACGCCGGAGCGCCCGCTGATCCAGCTGCTTGGCTCCTTTGCCGACCTCGACGCGGTCGAAGGGCCGGTCCGCGTCGACGCTGAGCCGCCGGAGCTGCCGGCTCCCGAAGACTGCTTCGCCATGGAAGGCAACGACAGCGGGTTCCCACCGCCGCTGATGTCGCGGGTAGATCTTCGCCTGCACCCGGACGACGCCCGCTTTGCCGAGGGGGCGCCAACAGGACGCCCGGAGTTCCGCGGCTGGCTGCGTATGAAAGACGAACCGCTGGATGTCTTCGCCCTGCTGCTGGCCGTCGACGTGTTTCCGCCTACGGTGTTCAACGCCAACCTGCCCATCGCCTGGACGCCAACGGTGGAGCTGACCGCCCACGTTCGCGGCGTGCCGGAGCCGGGCTGGCTGCGCTGCCGATTCTCGACGCGCTTCATTACCGGCGGCCTCCTCGAAGAAGACGGCGAGATCTGGGATACCAGCGGCCGCCTGGTTGCGGAGTCGCGACAGCTGGCGCTGGCACCGCGCGTCTGAGGCTTACCGTTCCATCAGATCTGGGACCTCGCTGTCCCGGCTCGCAGCCGCCGCAGCTGCGCTCGAACTGTGACGAAGGACCGAGCGCGCCTGCTCGGCGTCGGTCCCATCACTTCGGCACTCGTGCTGCACGGCGTTTGCGTTTTGATCCGCTCGATCGTCATCCCAGAGATAACGGTTCGAGTGCATCTCAGTAAGCGCAACCAGCCGCGCGAGCTCGAGTGCCCAGGGGCGCCGCTGTTCTAACGCAACGACGAAGTAAACGAAGCCCACCAGCCAGGCAATCACCAGAAGTAGAAGCAACACCGTGCCGAGAGACATAGGCCACCCTTGAACCGGTCTGAAGGGCGCGCATCCTGGCACGCACAGCCGGCCGCGATACGGTGATTTGCCGCTCAAATGGGCGTAGTATTTAGTCATGGGAAAAGCAGCGCCTGGCGCGCCGGCCAGACGCTTTGACAAGCCTGCTCACGCTCTGCTTCGACCCCATCTGCGAGCTACCGTCAGCGCTTGACCTTGCCCTCCAGCCAATCTCTGTAGCCACGCCTCTCGCTGGGTTTGATAGCCACAACAACCCCACGAAAACCTGCACCGTAAGCTCCAGCCGCACCTGCGGCGCCCCTAGCCCAACCGGAGGCACACACGGCTTCGGAGGTACCCACCCCCATACCCGGAGCGGGTGCCAATGCGCTCACCCAGGACGAGAAGATCGTCGGCAAAACTCTGAAGAAATCGCTTGCGCTCTCCGAAGCAGACCTCACTGCCGTCAACTCGAAGAAAGGACTGCTGCAGCTGCTCGACACAAAAAAGGTCAACGTGCAGAAGGCCCTCATCAAGCTGCGCTACGAGCAGGAGCTCGAGAAGCTGCAGATTGAGCTGGTCAAGCTGCAGCGCGCCGTACAGCTCGAAGGGCGGCGGGTGGCCATCGTCTTCGAGGGTCGGGATGCTGCAGGTAAGGGCGGCACCATCCGACGCTTTATCGAACACCTCAATCCGCGAACGGCGAGGATCGTCGCCCTGCCGAAGCCAAGCGATCTGCAGAAGGGCCAGTGGTACTTTCAGCGCTACGTCGAGCAGCTGCCCAATCCCGGCGAAATGGTGTTCTTTGATCGCAGCTGGTACAACCGCGCCGTGGTGGAGCCGGTCATGGGTTTCTGCTCTGAGCAGCAGTATCGCGTCTTCATGCAGCAGGTACCGGAGTTTGAGCACATGCTGTACGAGGACAACCTGGAGCTGGTGAAGTTCTGGTTCTCGATTTCCAAAGAGGTTCAGCAATACCGCTTCGACTCGCGCCGGGTCGATCCCCTGAAGCAGTGGAAGATCTCGCCGGTGGACGAAAAGGCTCAGGAGAACTGGAACGTCTACACGCGCTACAAGAACGAGATGTTCAGCCGTACGCACAAGTCCTACGCACCCTGGATCATCGTCAAAGCCAACGACAAGAAACAGGCCCGGCTCGAGAGCATGCGACATGTGCTGTCCACGCTGGAGTATCCAGGTAAAGCAGAAGCCAGAACGCACCTGTCACCAGATCCGGACATCGTGCTGCGCTACCACCGCTCGCAGTTGAGCATCGACTGAAGCGATCTTCGGGTCAGCGCTGGCGCCAGGCGCCAGCGGCGTAGCGCTCGCACCGGGTCTGCTCACCCGCTCCAGAGCACCCCATCGGGCGCTTGCAAGAGGCGTCATCTGGCATATCCTCTGGCCCAGGGGAGGAGCACGTCATGTATCAGGTTTCGCTTACCGAATCGCATTTTCCGGCACAGCACGACACGCCCTACGCGGAGCGCACCATCGCGGGCGCCTTGCGCGCACAGGCCACCGAACGCGGCGATGCAATGGCGCTGCGGGAGCTGCTGGCTGACGGCAGCATCGGGCGGGAATGGACTTTCGCCGCCTTGCAGGGCGATGCCGAACGGGCCGGTCGCGCGCTCGCGACACGCCATGGCGAAGGAGCGCGGATCGCGATCATGGCCGGCAACTGCCCGGAGTGGGTACTGGTTCAGCTGGGCGCGGCGCTGGCGGGGCTGACGCTCGTCACCGTCAACCCGTCGTTTACCGCGGGTGAAGTGCGCTACGTGCTCGAGCAGTCCGGCGCTGAAGCGATCTACTACCAGCCGCAGGTGCGAACCAGCACCCTGCGGCCAGTCATCGACGAGGCGATCAGCACCCTCCCGGCCGTGCAGTACGTCATTGATGTTGAGCAGCACGAGGCGCTGTTCAGCGGTGAGCAGACGGGCACCCTGCGGAAGACCGAGCCGGACACCATCGTGATGATCCAGTACACGTCGGGCACCACAGGTTTTCCCAAGGGCGTGCTGCTCCACCAGCATGGCCTGGTGCAGAGCAACCTCGATATCTTCGACCGCTGGCACCTCAAGCCCGGCGAAACCGTGATGTGTCCTTTCCCGCTGTTTCACACCGCTGGCAGCGCCGTTTGCGTTCTCGGATGCCTCGCCCACGGCGCCACGCTGCTGTTAGTCACGGTGTTTGATCCACCTGCGCTGGTGACCGCCATCGCCCGGGAAAAACCGGATGTCCTTGGTGGTGTATCTACAATGATCTTTGCGCTGATCGAAGCCGCGCGAGCCACCGGCACCGACGTTCGCTGCGTGAGCCGAATCCTGAGTGGGGGTGCCCTCGTGGCTCCGGAACTCAATAGAGCGGCTCGCGAAGTATTCGGCGTTCCGATCCTCATCGTGTACGGCCAGACCGAGACGTCCCCTGCCATTACCGGCGCCTGGCCGGAAGACGACGATGCCGACCTGACCGACACCATCGGCCAGCCTATCGCCCATATCGAAGTCTCGATCCGCAATCCGGGCGACAACAGCGTGTGCCCGGTCGGCGTGCAGGGCGAAATCTGTATGCGCGGTTACAACGTGATGACCGGCTACAACGACAACCCCGAAGCGACCGCCAAGACCATCGACAGCGAGGGCTGGCTGCACACCGGCGATCTCGGCACGATGGATTCGCGGGGCTATCTCAAAATCACGGGCCGGGTGAAGGAGATGATCATCCGGGGCGGCGAGAACCTTTTTCCCGCCGAAATCGAGAACGCCATGCTCGAACATCCGGCCATCGCCGAAGTCGCTGTGGCAGGCGTACCGGACGAGAAATGGGGCGAAGTCGTCGCCTGCTTCATGCGCGCGGCGGAAGACGACAACCTGCCCTCCGCAATAGACCTGAAGGCACACATCCGGGAACGGCTGTCGCCGCAGAAGACGCCTCAGTACTGGCTCTGGGTAGACGGCTTCCCGCTCACCGGTTCCGGCAAGATCCAGAAGTTTGCGCTGGCAGAGGCCTTCAGCCGCGGCGACTATGCCGAACAGGAAGCCTGACGGCAGCACTCAGCGCTCGGCCGCTTCATCCGGCAGCAGCTCATCAAGAGCTGCCAGCGCGCTGCGATCCGCCTCTTCTGGCTCCGCGCCACCGAGCGCGCTGCCCAGCACATGAACGTCCGTGATGCCGATGAAGCTCAGTATGTGGCGCAGATAGGGCGTCGCGAAGTCGACGGTGCTATCGCTTTCCGTACCACCGGACACTACGACCAGGTAGGCGCGTTTGCCAACCAGCAGACCTTCGGGACCATTGGCCGTGTAGCGGAACGCTTCCTTCGCCCGCACCACCATGTCGAGCCAGGCCTTGAGCGCAGCGGGCACGCCAAAGTTGTAGATCGGCGTTGCGAGCACCAGCACATCAGCCTGCTTCAGTTCCGAAAACAGGGCATCGGAGCGCGCCAGTACAGCCCGTTGCTCCTGGGACCGCGCACCGGGGTCGGTGAAGTTGGCTTCAATCCAGGGTGCATCGACAAACGGCACACCCTCTGCGAGGTTCCGGTAGGTCGTGGCGTAAGGACCGTGCATGTCCTTAAGCCGCTCAGCGACGGCATCGCCGAGGCGACGGCTGCGCGAGTTGGTCGTGCGCATGCTGGCATCGATCCGAAGCAGATGTTTCATGGTTTCACTCCCGTCTGTGGTTCTGCCGTAGGATTGCCCGGCGTGCGGGCGATCCACTGACGGCTCTGCGTCGGTGCTAGACCTGCGACCAGCCGCCATCAATGACGAAGTCAGCGCCCGTTGCAAAGGTACTGTCCCGGCTTGCGAGGAAAAGCGCCGTAGCGGCGATCTCCTTCGGTTCCCCCGCGCGGCCCATCGGCGCGCCCGTACCGGCCAGGGCTTCGAACTGTTCGAAGGCACCGGCACCGACGTTGGAGTTTTCGAAGAACTGCGTGGGCACGATCCCGGGGCTCAGCGAGTTGACGCGAATCCCTTCCGGGCCCAGCTCAGCGGCCAGCGATCTGGCCAGGGACCTAACGGCGGCCTTCGAGGCAAAGTACAGGCTGCCGCCGGGAACGCCTTTCTCGTGCACGGCCGAAGCGGTCAGGATGATCGATCCACCTGGCGCCATCAGTGGGCGCAGCTTCTGCACGGTGAAGAAGACGCCTTTGACGTTCAGATCGAACTGTCGCTCGTAAAGCGCCTCGTCGACCTCGGCAAGCGGCGCGAACACACCATTGCCCGCATTGACGAACAGCACGTCGATGCGCCCGAGCGTCGAGCTGACCCGTCGGGCGAGCGCATCCAGATCTTCAACGCGGGTCGAGTCGCCCACAAAACCGCTGACCCGGTCTCCAAGGCTGCGCACAGCGCTATCGAGGCGATCCTGGCTGCGCCCCGTGATCAGCACTTCGGCACCCTGGCTGAGAAACAGACGGGCCGTTTCGAGCCCGATACTCGTGGTACCGCCGGTGATGACAACTTTCTGGTTAGCCAGTCGGGCTGCAACAGCGGTTTGGGCTGGGGTAGAGATCCTGGTGTTCATAGCGTGGCTCCTGGTGGTTTCCGTCGATCTCCTGACCGATGG
>JBCDGJ010000039.1:0-34017 GCA_038757945.1 Pseudomonadota bacterium | reverse complement strand
CGGTGCTGAACGCCGCCGAGGTAGTGCTGGCCCGCGGCACTACCTTGGGTAAGGTCACCAACCGATCCAGCGACGACATGCTTCGCTGGCGTGAGGGCCTGTTGATTTACCGCGAGCGGCCGCTGAGGGACGTTCTCAACGAGCTGGCGGGCTACACGCGCTTCGCCGTCGACGTATCCCGCCTAGAAGACTCAGGCGTCCGCGTCTCCGGCGTGTTCTACAAGGATCAGGCAAAGGACGCCCTGTTTACCGTAATCGAGGGCCAGAACCTGGCCTTCACACAGTCAGCCAATCGCCTGATCATTGAACCCAGACCGCTGCACTAGCCCCCGAACAGACCTGCAAACCTGTGCTGATGGCACGACCTGGCGGTTTTAGATTTTTCTTTACGGGATACCCCGTCCCAGATCGTAACCGTAATTGAACGCCCAACACCGGGCCTCAAGCACTCTCTCGGTCAGAAATAGGGGAAACACCGTGCAATTCTTGTCAGCGGCCTCGGCGCCATATCGCGCACTCTTGGTCATCGCTACATTCCTCCTTCTGCCTCTGGCGGTATGGGCGCAGGACGAAGAGCGCTTTGCTTTTCAGATTCCGGCCCAACCGCTGACGGACGCGCTGATCGAGTTCAGCATAGTGACCGGTCGTCAGGTATCAACGGACTCCTCGCTCGTGCAGGATCAGCGCAGCACCGCAACGGTGGGTCGATTGTCACCCGATGAGGCATTGACGACGCTTCTGAAAGGAACGGGTCTGAGCGTAAGGATAATTAACGGCAGCAGCTATGCCCTGCAACCAGAGACCTTCGAGATGCCGGAGATGGGTCGGATTTCCGCAGAACCAGACATCGAGGAGGTGATCGTGCGCGGTTCGAACCTTCGAAGAAAGCTCCTCGATACCACCACATCGATTAACGTCCAGACTGAGGCGGACATCGTGCGAAGCAACGATAAGCGTATCGCCGAAGTGTTCAGTCGGGCGGCAAACGTCAACTCAAACGGTACCGGCCTGCAGGCCTTTTCCTTCAGCGTCCGCGGCATCAATTCGTCGGGTGTAGGCGGCGCCGGTAACGCCCAGGTAGCTTCCCTGATGGTCGATGGCGCCGCCTTTACCACGCAACAATTAGCCAGGGGCTTCAACTCGCTCTTCGACGTACAGCAGGTTGAGATGTTGCGCGGTCCCCAGAGTACTGCCCAAGCGAGAAACTCCCTCGCGGGAGGCGTCGTAGTTTCGACCAACGATCCGGAGTTTGAACAGCGCACGACGGCCGTTGCCGGCTACGGAAACTACAACACCTACGAGCTCGGCATAGCCAATACCGGTGCTATAACCGATGAACTCGCCTATCGCATCACCGTGCAACGCCTGAGCACCGATGGGCCTGTCAACAACCCGGCCCTGCAGACCGATGCCTACGCCTACAGCGAAACCGATACTCTCCGAGGCAAGTTGCTGTACCGTCCAGAGGCACTCCCTCTGGAGATACTCCTCAGTCACACGAACGTGGTGGCGGATGCCCGCAACGACGTTAACGTTTGGTTCCCCAACGAGCGCCGCTTCAGAAACAACAATCCCTTCGGTGATGGCGGCATGGATTCAGACCAGGACGTCACAACGCTACGCGTTGGCTGGGAATTCTCGGAGGTCTGGAACCTCGAGTGGCAGACTGCCTACAACGAATTCGTCTCGGAGGATCTGAACACCCAGTACGCCGTGACCGTACCCGATCGCGATCGGGCATGGCTGGCGACCGCGGACCAGAAGGAAGTCAACCACACACTGCGCTTGGTGTACGAAGGAGACCGGCTACGCGGTACAACCGGGCTTTTCTATTCCGACGAGACTAACAGAGCTCTGCGCGATGGCGTGGCTTTTGCAAATTTCCAAAACAGTGGTCTTGACCTAGACCTCGTCACGGATGCGCCCCTGGATACGGAAACGGCCGCCGTGTTTGGCGAATTCGATATCCAGCTCAGCGAAACCGTAACCCTCACGCTGGGCGGCCGCTACGAGCGCGTGGATCTGGATTCGATCGCGAGTACAACCGCCTCGCTGATCCTGCCACCGCCCGCCCCGCCAACCGTGGTGCTTCCCCTCATCCCGGGTGTCGAAGTGGATGCCAGCAACGATTTCAGCGAGTTCCTGCCGAAGCTGGCGTTGACCTACGCCCCGGACAGTAATCAGCGCATCGCGTTCACCTATTCCGAAGGTTACCGCCAGGGCGGCGTGACATTCGATCAGCTGAGCTTTGCTGTGTCTAAGTTCGATCCCGAGTATGTCAGCAATTACGAGCTGTCCTACAAGAGCAGCTTCGCTAATGGGCTTTCGGTGAACGCCAATCTGTTTTACCTCGATTGGACCGACCAGCAGGTTAATGACCAGGAACCAGGCAACCCCATCGCCATCGTCGTCAATGCCGGCGAGTCCACGGTCTACGGAACAGAGCTTGAGATCGCCTGGCGCAACGCCAGTTGGGACGCCTACGCCACCGTGGGCTACGTCAACGCGAACTTCGACCGCTTCGTTACCAACAACGTCGATTTTACCGGCAACAGTTTTCCGAACGCGCCAGAGCTAACGACAGCGGTAGGCGCATTTTATACCTTTTCCAACTTGACTCTGGGCGCAGAGGCCAGCTACCGCGACGGGTTTTTCACCCGGCCGGACAATCTGTTCAAGGCGAAACCACTGACCATCGTAGACCTGTCTGCGGACTACCACATCG
Organism: Pseudomonadota bacterium; assembly: GCA_038757945.1. Classification (GTDB taxonomy): domain Bacteria; phylum Pseudomonadota; class Gammaproteobacteria; order Pseudomonadales; family Azotimanducaceae; genus CALHVX01. Next base: position 31,292 of record JBCDGJ010000039.1, on the reverse strand, counting down.
GCGAGTTCACGGTGCGCGGATTCGTCAGCAATGTCTTCGACGACTATGAACAAATTGTCGAATCTTTTGTCATCGAGGGCGTTTCCCAGGGTACCTACTCGGCGCCGCGAACCTTTGGTGTACAGGTTATGTATGGTTTCTGAGGGATTCCGTATCGGCAGGATCCTAGACCACGCCCTTAATCGAGCACCCTTCAGCCGCGCAAGCCCGACCCGAACTTTCCCGACCTCTTCGCCGCACGCTGAAAAGCTTGCAGTAACCGACCAGTTCGCCTTCACCAATCCTGGAGATCCAAATCCGATGCCCAGCCAGCGGCTATGCGACAGTTCGCTTGACCGCTCCGCGCGATTCGTCGCATTACCGCGACCATCAACGGCGCAAGCGACTCTCTGGCCAAAGACTTACATCAGCCGGATCAGAGAAAGCACACATTTTCTCAACGATCTTCCACCGGTTTCTCTGAGTGTTCAGCGCGACTGAATGGATCTTTCGACATCATCGCTCCGTGCGTCTGAGCGCGATCCTTTCGTCTGGTAATGGTCTTCCTTTCTGGAAGCGACCATTCCGGCATTCGTCGAGTCGGATCCGGCGCTTCACTTCACGATGCGCCAACTGACGGGATAGCGGTAATACTCGCCATCGTTCGCCTTCAGCGCAGCAATCACGGCCAATGCCAGCGCAGCAATGCCTACCACAAACAGTAGCAGCGCACCGATGAGCACGAGCATCAACACGAAGCAGATAATGACCGCAATCGATACGGTAATCTGAAAGTTGAGCGCCTCTTTACCCTGGTCATCAACGAACGGCATTTCGCTCTTCTTGACCTGCCAGACAACCAGCGGTCCAAGGAGATTCCCAAAGGGAATTACGAAGCCAGCCAGCGCTGACAGGTGTGCCAGCAGTGCCCAGGTCCTCTCGTCCTTCGTGGGGTTCAGGCCCGCTAACGGGCGGCCGGGAGACCGTATCGGCGCTTGGGCCAGGGCCGTCCGCCACTCCCTGTTGGGCGTCCTCATCGCGCTCTCCCGGCTCGCTCATCGATCTACTCCTGCAGTAGTTGATTTCGCCTCCACTATCCCAACCACACCCAGGCAAGCGCAAGGGAATACAGTATCAGCCCTTCAATTGCTCCACTGAACTGGGCCGAACCGCTGAGGCACATGCCCGGGGTCGAAATCACCCCACGCCCACTGCGGTGCCCTGCGACAGGGCATGGCCGATATCGCGGATCCAGAGGCCACCAATCGGAGTTTCGAAATGGTCCGGCGCAACGGCTTGCCCGGTTTGCCATTGGCATGGACGCCTTCTGACTGGCCAGACCCGGAGAAGACTCAGCACTCACCATCCCTGTCGTTAGAACTTAACCTTGGAGAGCTCGAGCCGCGTCATCCATGGCGGGCGAGCGTCTGCGGAAGCCGTCGCACCGCTCAGTCAGCAAGCACGGGTAACCCCTGGGTCCAGCCGTTCGCACGGCGGAGCTCGGCGAATCGCTTCAGCTGTGGCCGCTCGAACAGTGCGATGTAGCGCGGGTGCTCGAGCACCCAGGCGGGATAGGGGTTGGTTCCGAAGTAGGGCATCAGCGCATGCTCGTTACCCAGCAGATCACCGCGGTCAGCGGCAAGCTCCAACGCATCGAAGAAGTCGTCCGGCGGCAGGATCTCGGCAAACACCGGGCCCCAGAGACCCACGCTTTGCGTTACCGGATCAGTGGCGTACAGCGTTCTCAGTTCCGCAACGCGCACCGCCCGGTCGGCGCGGTCAAAGACGATGGAAAAGAAGCCCGGCAGGATCTCTGTTATCCGCGGCTTTGCCGCCGGCGGCAGCCCGGCAAGCTCAGCTTCGAATTCCTCCCAGTGCCTGCGCCACGCCGCACGCAGCACAGGGTCGCCCGACAGCGCCGCGTAGCCAGCGCCAAAAGCAACGAAGCCTTCCCTCAGGCAGCGCCTGGCCTGACAGGCATCAAAGAAGGCAAAAGCATCGGCAGTCTCCCCGATCTCAGCCAGAAAACGGGCTCGCACCAGGGCCCGAACCGGGCTGTCCAGCTCTCTGGCGACCATCCGGTCATGGATCCGGCGTGCTTCCTCGACCTGTCCGACTATTTCGAGGTATCGCGCTCTAACGTAGGCGGCTGCCGGCAACTCCTCGTTCAGACTTAATGCGCGAATGGAGAACTGCCGAGCGCGATCGAGATCCAGGCGGGCGGACAGATGCCAGGCGGTCAGCGCCGCCAGGGTCTCCGGGTTATCCGCCTCGAGCGCCATCGCGCGCTCGAAGGCTTCGTCGACCTCAGCCACGAGGGTTGCACGATCACGCCCGAGCGGGCCGCCGAGGCTGGTGGATCCGACCAGCGCCATGCCGGACCAGGCCGCTGCAAACTCCGGATCTATGGCCGCCGCGTTGCGAAAGGCGGCGTAGGCTCTCTGTCGGGCGTCGTCTTCCCGAAACCGGTCGCCGTAGTAGCCAAGGCCCAGGTAGTACTGCTCCAGCGCGCGGGGATCAACGCCCGCTCCTGCCGGCCGGTCCCGGTACCGACCGATTCCGAGCTCAATCTCGAGCTGGCGCGCGACCTTTCGCACGATGTCGTCCTGAATCTGGAACACGTCGCCCCAGGACCGATCGTAGGTCTCTGCCCAGACGTGCACCCCATCGGCCACCCGCAACAGCCGGGCAGAGATCCGCAGCCGATCGGCAGATCGTTGCACTGATCCGTTCAGCAGATAGGCGACGTCCAGCGCCGCGCCGATAGCAGCAGGCGCTGCGTCCTCCCGGCCCGCCGCGAAGGTTGCCCGCTGGGTTGCAACATCGAGATCGACAATCTTGGCCAGGGTCGTCAGCAACTGTACCGACAGGCCATCGGCGAAGATCTGATCTTCCGGCGCACTGGTCAGAGCCTCGAAGGGCAATACGGCAAGAGACGGTTCTACCGCCGGCTGTTGCTCCGCCTCGCCACCACGCAGCCACAGCGACACGCCCAGGAACAGCAGCACCCCAACGGCACTGGCCGCAGCGAGCGGTTTTACCCACCGCCCGGCAGTAGCGGGCGCAGCGTCAGCCCGCCGCGGATCTGGCGGCTGCGAGCTGTCCGCGGGGACGGCAGCCTCCGGCGCTGTAGAAGCCGGTTGAAGGGTGTCTGGAGAGTGCGCTGGCGGCGCTGCCGCAGCGGCGCCGAGGGGTGGCGCCGGAGCAACGGGCTGCGTGAGCCGGTAGCCCCGCTTCGGGATGGTCTCGATGTAATCGAGCCCGTCGCCCGCAGTTCGAAACATCTTACGGATCAGGGATATGGCGCGGGTCAGGCTTTCATCAGCGCCGTGCTCGACACCCCAGACCCGATCGATCAGCTCATCCCGGGCAACGACCTCACCGGGCGTTGCTGCAAGCTGGCACAGAACGTCCATCACGCGCGGTTCGAGCGACGTTTCCTGATCGCCTGCCAGCGCGGCATTGCGCGCGGGATCGACCCGAAACGCGCCGATGGTGAATGGCGCCTCCACGCGCCCTCGATCTCCCACCGTTACAGCAGCCGCTGCCGGTCCTCGCAGGGCACCAACCCGACGGCGCTGTGGGGCCCCTCCACGGATCGGAGAATTTCAAAAATCCTATAAAAATCAATCACATCAGATTTCCATCAGGTAAGAATCATGAATTCTCAGCCCGCTCCTCAGGCCGCGGCGGCACGGCAATGGGACCGTTCCTGTGCAGCAAGCGTAGCTGCAACAACAACCGAACAGAAGGAGCTCACATGAACCGTTTCATCCAATCGATCGTCCTCGCTACTTCACTTACGGCCGTCGCCACGGCGAGCGCGCAATCCTCAGATACTGTTGTTGCGACCTTTGCCTACAGTCCGGGCCACAACACTGAGTCGACCTATGCGCAATTCGAGGTAACCGCCCGCCGGGCATGCGCAATTACCCATTCCCAAGCCGGGGGCTTCAGCGCGAAGTGGCAGGCGGAGAGGACCTGCCGCGCTGATCTCGTCGACCGAGCGGTGCGCGCCACGCAGGACATCGACCTCCTCAGCTTGCATGCTGAGCGCACCGGCAAATCAACTCCACGCCTGCTGGCAGTGCAGCGCTGAGCTGCCGTGGAGAACGCGCTGTCGATGCGCCGTGGCGAGGAAAGCCTCGCCATGCGCGGAGCTGAGAGTTGTGTGACCCGTGGCAGAGGATTGGGGATGTTGGTCGCAATGTTTGATGTGCAGACCGCTCAGCACCTGCGCGCCGCGCCCCCGCCAGCCTTAGTGGAAATAAGCCTCAATCACCGCGAAGGGTTCGGAGCCGCACCCATGGGCCTCAACCAGACTGGCGAGGTCCTCGGCGATCGCTCCATCAGGTTCATGCACGCCGCCATAAAGAGTGCCAATCCGCATGCCCCTCACTCTCGGGGCGAGTTCTGCTGAATACCAAAGCACAAATTCGGACTCGCGCGCTTCCTCACCCTGATCGTCGACATAAGTCGTGCTGTTTTTGAACGGAGCGCCAGCAGTTCTCTCCCCGCATAAGGGGCTGAGGGCCAACACATAATCTCGCAGAAAATTCCATTCATCCACACTGGACCAGCTTAGATCCTCAGCCTTACCTGCAAGCAGAAGAAAAATACCCGTGTTCTTGAAGTCAAGGCCGTAACGTTCATGGACTTGAGCGTAAAGGGTCTGGGCAGCGGTGTGTTGCTGATGAAGAGCGGAGTATTCCTCCATGGTCATGCGCCCCCGAGCCCAATAGGCTTGCAACAGCTCAACACTGCCGACAACTTTCGCAACGTCAGCTGCACTACGCTGAGCGCGCAACCGTCCACTTTCGACGTAGAGAAACTTCAGATTCTCCGCTGACGCGGGTCGCCCTTTTGGACTAGCGGCAAAGTCATTGTGGAACGAGATGTCAACGATAGCGGCGTTCTTGTAACGTCCATCGCGGACTGCATCTTCGCGGGTGTTGATTACCCCTTGAGCGTTGAAAAAGACGTCTCGCAAATACACCGTTGCCGACACTGTTTGCGACGCTTCGGGGCAGTGTTGCTGGCGCAGCTCCAAGAGCAAGCCGTCAAACAGCGTCGTATAGAGATCGTCGGGGGTGAAGACAAAGCTCGCGTCGCGGTCAAATGCAGCGGACACAGCGAATTTTGCGGCGGAGCACCAATTACGCTTGTGTTTATGAAGAGGGTTCTCATGGGCGAGCTTGTATACGGAGAACCCGTCCCCCTCATGTAAAAGGTCCCCGGCCTTATTGACGATGTATTTGGTCTGCGCTATGCCTTCACCGGAACTGAGCGATGCCAAGACCAGTAGTACAACAGACACCATGCGCATCGAAGACCGTCTCCTTTGATTTGAAGATTTCGATGAAAGATAGGCAAGAGTATGGGGAGTATAAACCATACGGCGCGGGGCTGAGTCTTACCTTGCACAAAGGAGGCCGATGCACAACCTCAACACGGGGCCTTCGCTACGCCAGCACGGGTTCCTAGAACAATGGCGGCACTCGAATCCGCTGCCAAAAACCCCAACGTCCAACCACCTCTGCGGCGGAAAGTGGCCGTAGGAGCCTTGCCGCGACGGTCAAACGCTCGGCAGAGGCGCGTGGTTCGGTTGGCGGCGCGGCGAGAAGGCATCGACGGCTGTTGATCCTACGCGGGTTGATGGCGGCGCAGGTGCAACTCATCGCTTTCATGGACAGGGAGCGTGCCCCCTATGCCGCCAGATGCTCACTCAGAACGATCAGCCTCGGGTGAGGTATGGTTCTGTCTCCAGAGAACGCTCAACGGAAGGGGTATCGAGCTATGAAACTGTTCAACACCTGCGGGGCCTACGCGGCGATTGCGCTCGCATCAACGATCTGGCTGCCGTTGGCGCATGCCGAGGAAGGCGACTACAAGACCGCTGCCAGCGCTGCGGAGCCCAAGCGGAGCGAAATCTCCCTGGGCAACGGTGAGCGCAATTGGATCATCACCGACGGCGTTACCCGCGAAGGCGGCACGCTGACCTTCAAGGAGGTCACCATCGAGGGCAACGGCTGGCTGGTGATCCACCCGTTTGAAGATGGCAAACCGAATGGCGATAAGTACGTTGGCTCGAGCTTCCTGAAGCAGGGTCGGAACGAAAACGTCGAGATTACCGTGCACAAGGGTCTGGAAACCGGCGAGATGTTCATCGTCATGCTGCATCGGGATCTGAACGAGAACGGCATTCTGGACTTCGTCTTTGTCGACGATCGCAACGTGATGGATCGGGCTGTGTTCGAAGGCAGCCGGATGATTGCGCACGCGATACCGGCCCCCTGAACAGCGCCCCATTAGCCCAAGTCCTGCACCATCGCAAGGACGAAGCGGATGAAAAACAGGATCGCAACCGTGATCGTCCCGCTGAGGGCGAACATATAGGCCACGGGCACCAGGCTGGGGTCGAAAACGAGTGCAAAGCCCTGAAAGGTGATGGCGGCAAGGGCCCACCCGACGGTAAGCACCACAAGGAACGGGGACGGCGAAACGTCCGAAGCCTTGAGGAAGTCGCGGCCAAGCGTGAATACGGTCCCAGCGGTCAGCATGGTCAACAGGATGCAGCAGTAGTAGAGGCCCAGCTCCGTCAGTGGCGCTAAAGACCCGAAGCAAGCACTACCGCTCACCACGAGCAGCGCCTTCAGACGGATAGTGATGAACGCCCGGTTCTTCGCAGAAACGCTGCTCAGCGCGGAAGCCAATCCTGAAAAGCCAAGCAATGCAACGGACACTTCTGCAAAGACGCTGAGGTTGGGTATTGGCATCACCTAACAGCGCCCCAGGGGTGATGCCAGCAGCAACAGACGCTCAGAACACAGCGCGGTGCGCGTATTTGATCGCCTACCTGGCATCGCGAAGTGATCACCGTGAACGCGTATCTACACCAGCGAGGGCCCGGTTGCCCGACAGCGGCGTTCCCACGCGCAGCTGATCTCGAGCACGTCAATCGAAAAAACTGAAATCGAAGTCGAGCGCCGACAGCAGGGGCCCGATCAGCAGACACAGGACGATGACGCCAAGCGCGATGCCGGCAAACTGGAGCGCGATCGCGCTGGCGCCAAGGATCGCGCCACCGGCCGCCGCCGCGGCCCGCTCCCGCCGTACCAGAGCAACCGCGGCCAGAATCATCGCCAGAGCGCCGGCGACTGCAGTGCCGATACGGACCATGCGGTCAATCGAAACCCCGCGCGGCTCGGTGGCCGCCTCGTACTCCTCACCCTTCAACGCGGCGACCGTGGCATCGCGGATGGCAACCACTTTATCGGCTACCACTTTCTCCAGCGGCGGCTGCGTTTCGAACGGGCCCGCGAAAAACTGCGTGACCGCCAGAAGCAGCGCAATGCCCCCACAGAGGATGGCTGCGACGGTGAACGCCGTTCGGTGATTGCCGGAACCACCGGCGGACAGGGAATCAGACACGGAACGCACTCTTCTCGGAAGGCCGGACGATGAAAGCACCGACGGCCGCCACCTTCAACTGTCGGGGCTCGGCCTGCAATCGCGCTCGCACTGCAAGGCGGAACCGATGCACACTCCAGGCTACCGCACCGAATCACTACAGGAGTCCCCCGAATGAACCGTCAGATCCTGGCGCTTACCTGGCTGCTGCTGATGACGACTACCGGAGCTCGCGCTGACGCCATCGATGACCACATCGAAGCCGAGATGGCACGCCAACAGATTCCCGGGCTGGCACTCCTGATTATGAACGGCGATAGCCCCCCGCAGCTCAAGGGATATGGCTTCGCCAATCTGGAACACCAGGTCCCGGTCACTGCAGACACGGTGTTTCAGTCCGGGTCGCTCGGCAAGCAATTCACCGCTACGGCCGTACTGCTGCTCGCAGAGCAGCGCAAGCTGGGCCTCGACGACACCCTCGATCGCCACTTCAAACAGGTTCCCGAAGCCTGGCGCACCATTACCATCCGCCAGCTGCTGACCCATACTGCAGGGCTCAAGGACTACGGCGCCGAAGTTCCGCTACGGCAGGAGCTCTCGGAAGACGAGCTGCTCGAAATCATGAAAGCGCTGCCCATCGAGTTTGAACCCGGCAGCGATTGGCGCTACAGCAACTCCGGCTACGTCGTGCTGGGCATACTCGTGTCCAGAGTGACCGGCGCCCACTGGAGTGAGTTCGTCGAAAAATCGGTGTTTGCCCCCGCCGGCATGACCACCGCGCGCCTCATCAGCGATACCGATATCGTGCCCAACCGGGCCGCAGGCTACGTCCTGCCCGACGATGGCCCGTTAAGGAACCAGGACTGGGTTTCTGCCACCCTGCTCAGTACCGGTGACGGCGCGCTCTATTTCACTCTCCGCGACCTCATGCACTGGGAAACGGCACTGCGGACGCGAAAGATCCTGAATGCCGACAGCTATCGGGCCTGGTGGACACCGGTGACCCTCAACGACGGCAAGAGTCGGCCCTACGGCTTCGGCTGGGCAGTCAGCGAGATCGACGGCGCACGGGTCATCCAGCACGGCGGTGCCTGGCAGGGCTTTCAGACCTACTACGCGCGCTACGTGGATGCAGGGCTGACCGTTGCAGTGTTGACCAACGTCGATGTCGCCGATCCCGAGACGATCACACAGGCCACCGCGCAGCTCATTCTGCGCCCGGCGGATCAAGGCGCCGGAGCACCGGCAGACGTTCCCCCCGCGGCACGCTAGACGGTTCCGATGAGGACACAGCGGCGGCCACGGGCTCGCGTGCGCCACTGGTCGATCAGTTTCGAACACCCTCGATGAACCCTTCCAGACGGCGCTTTGGCCCGGGCCTGCTTGTAGCGGCCGCCTTCATCGGTCCTGGCACGGTTACCACCGCAAGCCTCGCTGGCGCCAACTTTGGCTTCGGGCTGCTGTGGGCGCTCGCCATCTCCGTCCTCGCCACCCTGACGCTGCAGGAAATGGCCATGCGCATCGGGCTGGTCACCCGGCTCGGCCTGGCGGAGGCGCTGCGTACTGCATTCCAAAGCCAGCTCGCCCGAGGGCTGATCGTGACGCTGGTAGTGATTGCCATCGGCGTCGGGAATGCCGCCTACGAGGCGGGCAATCTGATCGGCGCGGTGCTCGGTGCCGGCGAACTGCTACCGGTTACCAAACCGCTGCTCTTGCTCGGCATCGCCGGCAGTGCCGCGCTGCTGCTTGCGAGCGGCCACTACCGAACCCTTGAAACCGTGCTTTCCGGGCTGGTGGCGCTGATGGCGGCCGTGTTCGGCATCACCGCCGTCGCCGTGCTGCCCGAGTACGGCGACCGCACCTCATCGACCGCCACCGGCGCCGACTACACGCTCACGGCCATCGCTCTGATCGGCACCACCGTCGTGCCCTACAACCTGTTTCTGCAGGCGAGCGCCGTTCAGCAGCGCTGGCCGGCAACCCTCGCCGTCGCCGGGGCGCTGCGCGAAGCACGCGCCGATACATTCATCGCCATCGGTCTGGGCGGCCTGGTGACGCTTTCGATCATGAGCACCGCGGCCGTTGCCTTCTTCGGCAACGACACGGCGCTGAACGCGGCCACCCTCGCCAGCCAGCTCGAACCCACGCTCGGCACGCTGGCTGGACCGGCCTTCGCTGGCGGCCTGCTGGCGGCCGGTCTCACCAGCGCCATTACCGCGCCGCTGGCGGCGGCCTGGGCACTGTGCGGTGCCCTGGGCTGGTCGACGGAGCTGAAGGCGCCGGGCTTCCGCGCGATCTGGGCCGGTGTGCTCGGCTTCGGTACGCTCGTTGCACTGCTCGACATCAATCCCATCGCCGCCATACTGCTGGCCCAGGCGGCAAACGGGTTGCTGCTACCCGTTGTCGCCGTGCTGCTGCTGTGGATGGCCAACCAGCAATCGCTGCTCGATCGCGCCCGCAACGGCTGGCTGGCCAACACAATCGGCGCTTCCGTTGTGCTTGCGGTCACCCTACTTGGTGGCTACAGACTCTGGGGAGCCTTCACCACATGACTGCAGATCACGCACCGGAATCGCAATCAGAATCGCGCGGCGGGATCGGCACGCGGCAATTGCTGGTCCGAAATCGCGTTGCCGACTATGCCCGGTGGCGCGCCTGCTTCGACGAGGATCTCGGGCCAGCGGCGGACTACGGGCTCAAGCTCGACGCGCTGTGGCAGGACGCTGCTGATCCGAACAACGTGTTCTTCCTGTTTGCGGTGCGCAGCATCGACGAGGCAGAAGCGTTCATGGCACGCCCGGAATCACAGGAGATGGGCACACGCGCCGGCGTGCTGGATGGAGAGTTCAGCTTTCTGGTGCCGGCCGCCACTTAAACGCCCCCCCTTTCCGCCCTCTGGCAGCCCACTCACCCCGCTGACCGCTGTGTTAGCGTTACCGCTATGAGTTCTGATTCCGGCGTCGTCGTTTTCGGTGCCAAGCACCGGCTGTCGGCGTTCACGATCCTGTCCCTGGTTGCCTTTTCAGCCTTCGCCGCGCTCGATCTGACCACCGCGAAAGCGTGGACCATCGGCACGCGCGATCTGGTGACCGGCTACTTCGACTGGCTGCTGGTCGCCGTCGTCAGCGGCGTGCTGCTGCTCAGCATCGGGCTCGCCTTTCACCCGGGCGCCGCACGGCGCATCGGTCGTCCGGAAGACCGCCCGGAGTTCTCGCGCTGGTCGTGGTTCGCCATGCTGTTCAGCGCCGGGCTCGCTTCCGGACTGATCTACTGGGGTGCTGCTGAGCCGATCACCCATCTAGGCGGCAATCCGTTCGTCGCCGCCGATGCCTCCGCAGCGCAAGCCGCGACCCGCGCCGTGTCGCTGACGGTGTTTCACTGGGGCCTGCACGGTTGGGGCCTGTACGCGATCGGCGGTCTGGCGATCGGATTGGCTGCTTATCGCCGCGGCCTGCCGTTGACCTTCAGCGCAGCACTTGCCCCGATCATCGGGGAGCAGCGAACCCTCGGCTGGCCCGGCCATCTGGTCGATCTGGTTGCGCTCTACGGCACCGTGTTCGGCGTGGCGACCTCCATCGGTCTTGCGGTCGGCAGCATGAACGCGACCATCGAACCGCTGACGGGTATTCCCTTTACCCTCTATACGCAGCTCGCGATGGTGCTGCTGGCCAGCACGCTTGGCGTCCTGTCCGTGCTGTCCGGTATCGCGAAGGGCGTGCGGCGGCTGAGCGAGCTCAACCTGTGGCTGAGCCTCGGGCTGCTGATCGTCATCGTGCTCGCCGGGCCAACGGCGTGGCTGTTCGCGGCGTTTCCCACCAACCTCGTCGACTACGCAATCAACGCCATCCCCATGGGGTTCTGGGTCGCTGGTGAGGCCGAAGGCCAGGCCTGGCAGACCGGCTGGACCGTGTTCTACTGGGGCTGGTGGCTGGCCTGGACCCCGTTTGTCGCCATGTTTATCGCCCGTATCTCGAAAGGACGAACGGTGCGCGAATTCATCTTCGGCGTGCTGCTCGTTCCCGCGCTCGTGGTTGTGCTCTGGATGACCGTGTTTGGCGGAACCGCCATTCACCAGGAGCTCGCCGCCCCCGGCTCGGTCAGCACCGCCGTGGCAGAGGACTACAGCCTCGGGCTGGTAGCAACGATCCGGAACCTTGGCACCCCGCAGCTCGAAAACGCCCTCATGGCCGTCGTTGCTGTGCTGCTCTTCACCTGGCTTATCACTTCTCTCGACTCGGCCACCCTGGTGATCTGCCACATCCTGCATCTCGATCACCTTGGCAGCATGAAGATTCTCTGGGGCTTCATCCTCGGCGGCGTGACCTGCACCCTCATGCTCATTGGCGGCATCGAAGCGCTGCAGGCCGCGTCGATCATCATCGGGCTGCCGATGGCCGCGCTGATGCTGCTGCTCGCCGCCTCCACCATCAGGCTCGTGACCGGCACCAGCTCCACTCCACCATGAGTACCGGCAGCGACGTGCTGATCATCGGTGCCGGATCAGCCGGCTGCGTGCTGGCCAACCGGTTGAGCGCGGACCCCGGCCGACACGTTACGCTGCTGGAAGCCGGCGGCACCGATCGTAGTCCCATCATCCGAATGCCCTCGGCTTTTTATCTGCCTGTTCGGCACCGGCGCTACAACTGGGGCTACGCAAGCGAGCCGGAGCCAAACCTCGGCAACCGCAGGTTGCTCTGCCCCCGCGGCCGGCTCCTGGGCGGCTCCTCGTCCATCAACGGAATGGTGTACGTCCGCGGCCATCCCGGTGACTTCGACCGCTGGGAAGCGCTGGGCGCCCGCGGCTGGAACTACCAGTCGGTCCTGCCGTACTTCCGGAAGGCGCAGCGGTTCGCCGATGCCGGCGCAGCCGATCGCTTCCGCGGCACTGAGGGCCCACTGGCCGTCACCAACGGCGCGCTCGAGAATCCGCTCTACGAACGATTTTTCCAAGCCGCCGAACAGGCGGGCTATACCCGGCGCGAGGATCTCAATGACGCAGTGCAGGAAGGGTTCGGCCCGCTGCCGATGACGGTGGATGCGGGCGTGCGGGCATCGACCGCCCATGCGTACCTGCGGCCGGCACTGCACCGGGTTAACCTCACCGTGCAGACCCGGACGATCGTCACCGAGGTTCTCTTCGACGGTAACCGCGCCATCGGCGTCAGCGCGTTGACCGGCGGCCGCCGCCAACGATTTCTGGCCGACCAGGTCATTCTCTCTGGCGGCGCGATCAACTCTCCACAGCTGCTCATGCTGTCCGGAGTCGGCCCTGCCGATGCGCTCCGCCACCATGGCATCCAGATCCGCCAACCGCTGCCCGGCGTTGGCGCCAATCTCATGGATCACCTGGAGATCTACGTGCAGCAGGCCTGCACCCAGCCGATCTCGCTGCATCGTGAGCTGGGGCTGTTCGGCCGCGCGAAGATCGGGCTCGAGTGGCTGCTGCTGCGCACCGGCCTCGGCACGACCAACCACTTCGAAGCCGGCGGTTTCATCCGCAGCACGCCAGACCTGCCGGTACCTGACATACAGTTTCACTTCCTGCCGGCAGCCATGCAGTACGACGGCAGCGCGCGGGCCAACCAGCACGGCTTTCAGGCCCATGTCGGGCCAATGCAGTCCCCCAGCCGCGGAACCGTCAGGCTTGCGAGCGCTGATCCCACCTGCCCTCCGCAGATCCGGTTCAACTACATGAGCCACGAGTCGGACTGGATCGTGTTTCGAGCCGCCATTCGCGCAGCCCGGTCGATTTTCGCGCAGCCTGCCTTTGATGATTTGCGCGGTGCAGAGCTGCGGCCCGGTGCGGACGCTCAGACCGATGCAGCGCTCGACGCGTTCATTCGCGCCCACGCGGAAAGTGCGTACCACCCCTGCGGCACCTGCCGCATGGGAGACGATCCGGCATCCGTCGTCGATCACGAAGGGCGCGTGCACGGGATCGAGCAGCTCCGGGTCATCGACGCCTCGATTTTTCCGCACATCACCAACGGCAACATCAATGCGCCTACAATCATGGTTGCCGAGCGCCTGGCCGATTCCCGCAGTCTCCTCTGAACGGGGTGCCATCAGCTGCACCGGCTGGCGCGCGTGCGGTGGCCGCATAACGCGCTGGAGAAGGTCAGTGCCCGGTTGCGCCCGGGCAACGAGCAAGATCCGACGCTGACAGCGCCAGGAGGACAGAATGACGATGCAGTTCGAGCTTGCGGACTACCTGAATCCGGTCTTCGTCGAGACCGGAACCTTCCATGGCAACGGCGTCAGAGCGGCGCTCCGGGCCGGTTTCAAAAAGATCATTTCGCTCGAGGTCTTCGCACCCATGGTGCAGGCGAACGAGGAACGCTTTTCCGAACATATCAGGAACGGCACCGTGGCCATCGTGCACGGCGATTCCGGCGAAGCCCTCGAAGCAGTGCTGCACAGCATTGGTGACAACCCGATCACCTTCTGGCTCGACGCTCACATTCAGACGCAGAACGGCGGCGGGGTTGGCACCGAAAAGTGCCCGGTAGTGGCCGAACTGCGACAGATCGCCAGGGCACGAGCAGCGCAGTTCGAAGACGTCATTCTCATCGACGACCTGCGCCTGATCGAAGACGCCAACGCCGGCTGGGCCGTCAATATCGGAGACATGTACAGAACCCTCTGGGACATCAACCGAAGGTTTGCCATCAGCCGTCTGGACGGCCACGTCCCCCACGACGTCCTCTGCTGCCGCCCTGCGTGAGTCCTCTGGCGAACTACCGCACCCTGCGACTGCGCCGCGATTGGAGGCAAGTGGTTCAGCAGCAGCCGCTGGGCACGACGATCGCCAGGCGCAACGAGCCCGAGCGCTGCAGCCGCTTCGAAGCTCAACCGATGATTGCGGGACACCGCCGCGAAGGTTACTTTTAGTCGAACACCGCGCAGGGGGGGCGTGGCGGCATACCGGCGACAGCTGATCACGCATCAGCCGTCGGCGGCTGGCAGCAGCAACACTGCTCACCCCAACCGGCTATCCCGGATCAATCGCCGCGCCTCTGGCCCAATGCCGTCGCAGCGATTGATCTCGTTCTCATCAGCCAGGGGATTAGACAGTGCCTTACCCTCGAGGATTTCGTTTGTGGACTGGCGGGCTCGCCCTCGCTTTCGGTCTGAGCATTACCGCAGGATCCGCGCTTGCGGCGCCGGACCGCACCTACGGGCGGGAGCTGAACCGCGGCGCGGAAGCGCTCGGCGATCTTCGCCTCGCGACCCCGGTCACCGCCGATGCGCGGACCCTCAAGGCCTTCCAGGGCGCGGTTGATCCGTCGCTCATCGGCGCCACCGGGCGCCAGCAGATCATCGTTCGGCTGCGCAGCGATGCCACAGCGGCCCTGGACGTCACCAACTACGCAAACGATCGCGTGAGCCACAAGCTGGCGCTGGACCTGGAACAGGGCGACTTCATCGACCGCTGTATGGCCATGAACTCGGAAGTTCGCGTGCTCGGACGCGTGCAACATGTGCTGAACGCGGTTTTTCTGGATGTGCCGGCGACTGAAATCCCGGTCATTGCCGCCGACCGGGACGTCGTGCGGGTTGCGCCGGTCGGCCACTACAAGCTGTCTTTGGAGGAAACCGTGCCCTATATCGGGGCGGCCGCGGCACAGGCGTCCGGATTCCGCGGTGAGGGCATCAAGGTCGCAGTGCTGGACAGCGGCGTCGACTATACCCACGCCGACCTCGGCGGCTCCGGCGATCCGGAAGACTACCTCGCCAACGATGGCGAAATCGTCGAGCCCGGCACTTTCCCGACCAGGAAGGTTGTTGCCGGCTTCGATTTTCTCGGCAACGAATGGCCGACGGGACCAGGTGGGGTCGCTGATCCGCCACGCCCGGACCCGGACCCGCTCGACGACCTGGCCTTCGAAGAGGACGCTTTCGCCGGTCACGGAACCCACGTGGCAGACATCATTGCCGGCACCGCCGGCGTCGCGCCGGACGCCGACCTGATTGCCGTCAAGGTCTGCGCCTCGCTGACGCCCTCCTGCAACGGCATCTCCCTGATCCTCGGCATGGACTATGCCGTGGATCCGAATGGCGACGGTGACACCTCCGACCGGGTCGACATCATCAACCTGTCGCTGGGCGCCGACTACGGCCAGCCCTTCGACGACGATCTGGTGGCGGCGGTCGAGAATGCCAGCGCCATCGGCGCTCTGACCGTAGCCGCCGCCGGCAACTGCGGCGATCAACCCTACTGCACGGGCACCCCGTCCGCGGCGCCGTCCGCGCTGTCCGTCGCGCAGAGCAACGTGCCTTCGGCAACCCAGTTTCTGATGAACATCGTGAGCCCGCCCATCGGGCCGGTCGCGACGGTGAAGTACACCTGGACGCCGGATCCGGCGGGCCTCATCGAGGGTGAGGTGCAATACGGTGACCGCGATGCCGACGGCAATCCAGTCAATCTCCTCGGTTGCGAGCCATTCCAGGACGACCTCCGCGGCAAAATCGTCGCGGTCGACCGCGGCGTCTGCAACTTCAGCGACAAGATCCGCAACATCGAGCAGGCCGGCGGTGTGCTCGGCATCATCATGCTGGTCGATGACTCCGCGCCCTTTGCCGGTGCCTTCGGCGGCGGGCCAGCGATCACCATCCCCGGCTTCAATATTGCAAACGACGTCGGCGACGTCCTGCGCGCCGGCGGTGCCGTGGTGCAGTTTGGAGCCGAGTTCAGCATTCCCCTGCAGGGCGTCACCGTCAGCAGCTCCGCCCGTGGCCCGGACCTGTCCTTCAACGCCATCAAGCCAGAGATCGCCGCACCCGGCGCTTCCATCTCTGCCGAGGTCGGCACCGGCACGGTGCGTACGCCCTTCGGCGGCACCTCCGGCGCCAGCCCCATGGTTGCCGGCGCCGCAGCGCTGGTGCTCGAACAGTGTCTGGACGGCTCCTTCCTCGGCGGCCGGCTGAGCCGGTTCTGGCGCCGTTTCAACATCGGCCGGTTCAAGTGCACGCCGCAGCGGTTGAAGGCGCAGCTGGTGAACACCGGGTTCCGCGATCTGATCAGCGACACCACCTTCGATTTTGCAGAGATTACGCGAATAGGGGGCGGCGAAGTGCGCGTGGATGACGCCCTCCATACGCCGCTGCTGGCCTTTGATGCGAAGACCAGGCAACCGGCGCTGAGCCTTGGCTTCGCCGACCTGGCGGAAAAGACGACCTTCAAGCGGTTCGTGCAGATCAAGAATCGCAGCCGTCGCCGGCAGCGCGTCACCATCACGCCGGAGTTCCGCTTTGGTGCGGATGCGGCAAGCGATGCGGTACAGGTTGAGGTCTCGAGGGAGCGGCTCAGCATCCCACCAGGCTGGAGCCGCTGGGTGAAGGTCACCTTCACCGTCGATCCGTTCCTGCTCACCGGTAATCCGATGAACTCCGGGACCGTCGGCAACGTCTCACAGGCGCTGACCGCCGCCGAGTACGACGGTTACCTGGTGATCGAAAGCAAACGCGGCGCGACCGTTGCGATGCCCTGGCACATCCTGCCGCGGCAGGCTGCGCGCGTTGAGCCGGAGCGCACGACGCTGGTCACCGGCACCTTCCCGCAGCCGGACAACATCGGTCTGCAGAACAGCGGTGCCGGCGTCGCGCAGAACGCCACGTTCTCCCTGCTCGCGGTGAGCGACAACATTCCCCGGGGCGGCTTCGGCCAACAATCGCCGACGCCCGACCTCAGAGCCGTTGGCGTCAACACCTTCATCGTGTCCCCGGAGCTATGCACCTCACAATTCCTGTGGACCTTCGGCATCAGCAGCTGGGAGCGGCAGTCGCACCTGGTTCCGGTGAGCTATCAGCTGTTCCTCGACACCAACCAGGATGGGCTCGACGATTATCTGATCCTCAACCGCGACATCAGCCTGAACAGCATCGATGTCGGCCAGCAGCTGACCTGGGTGGTAGACCTGAACACCGGCATCGCCGACGCCCTCTTCTTTGCGGAGCATGCGACCAATACCGGCAATACGGTGCTGACCGTCTGTGGCGAGCAGCTTGGCCTCGGTTCCAGCGACATCCTCGCCCGCAACGTGAACGTCAACGCGGTCCTGGCTACCGACTTCTACTTTGGTGGCCCCGGCGATCTGATCCCGGGCCCGATCACGATCACGCCGCTGGGGGAACGGTTCTTCGCCAGCGTAGCGGACATCCCGGCCGGAGAAACGGGCACGCTGGAGGTGCAGGACTTTGGCAGCTTCCCGGGTAACTCCCCGGAGCTCGGGACCCTGCTCTTCACCAATGGTGATCGGGGACCGGGGGCGCGCGGCGGAGCCACTCCGGAAACGGAAGCGCTGCTGTTCCTGGCTCCTGGCGTGGATGCGCCGGTGGCCCAGCCTCCGGCACCGGCAGCCGTCGCTCCGGGCAGCTGACGCGAGGCCTCCGGAAGGTCGACGAGAGATCAGCGAGCTGCCAGGGTGGACTGGCAGCTCGCCCTCACCCCACCTCGTGCGGATCGAATCCGGAGCTGACGTCGAGGCGCAGCTCCATCGGTTGTGACAACAGCTCCGATCCCGGTCGCAGCGGTTCCGGCTCACCCGCGTCACTGAAACCAAAGGATCGGTACAGCAACCGGGCAGCAGAGTTGTTGATGGTTACCGCCAGTCGTACTCGCAGCACTCCTCGCGCGCCGGCCCAGGCCACCGAGTGTTCGAGCAGCATGCGGCCCAGCCCGAGGCCACGGGCCTGGGGGTCGACCCACATCTGAAACACGTGCGCGGTCTGAAGATCCTGCAGCAAGCGCTTGGCCCAGCAGAGCCCTACGGGCTGGTCTTCTCTGTGACCGAAGAGTGGTAGATCGTGATCGGGGGATGCGGCGGCAACCCTCGATCGCCAGCCGGCGTCCGACGACGCAGCTTCCCGCTCATAAGTTGAGCCAAAGGCCTCCGGCGAATCCAGCAAAGCGCGCAACCGCAGCGCCTTGTAGGCGGCCCACTGTTCCGGCGTGATCCTGCTGATCCGCACCGGGGCCGACGCTACCAAGGGTGTTCCTTACCTTCCCAGGTCCAGAAGCGGCCGCTGTGTGCCGGCGTCAGCGAGTCGATCAGCCGCACCAGACCCGCTGCACTCTCCTCAGCCGACAGCTCGGCGGTCGCGCCCCCCATGGCAGTTCTGACCCAGCCGGGATGGACCGGGCAGACCACAATGCCGTCGGCCTCGAGCTCCAGCGCAAGCACCTGCATGACTTTGTTTACGGCGGCCTTGGAACTCCGGTAGGCGTGAGCACCCGTGCTCTTGCGATTGAGCGATCCCATCTGCGACGACAGGGTAACAACACGCGGTCGTTCCGCTTGGCGGAGCATCGGCAGCAACGCAGCTACCAGCCGGAAAGGGGCCAGCGTGTTGACCTCGAATGCATCCCGCCAGGCGCCGTAGTCCATGTCATCCACGGACTGGCGATCCCCACCCATGATGCCGGCGTTGTTGACGAGCACATCGAGGTGTGTGGCTCCGAGCAATCCTGCCAGGGCAGCAACCGATGCATCGGCGGTGACGTCGAGCGCATGGATCGAAAGCAGCGGTTCATCGTTCAGCAGCTTCAGCTCGACCGCGGCTTCCGGTGTTCTGCAGCACGCGAACACCCGTTGGCCAGCAGCGAGAAACTGCCGGGTGAGCTCGAGGCCAATGCCGCGGTTGGCTCCGGTAATCAGTACGTTATCCATTGCCCCTCGCTGTCGAATCGATGGCCGCCGGCGGGTCGGGCGCCCTGTTCCGAATCAGGAGCGAACTCAGCTGGTCCCGCCACTATTCTCCTGACCGGATGTCCTGCGGAACCGCCTGGCTCAGAAAGCCCGACGAGAAACAGGCATCACACCCCTGACCCTGCGGTGACTGCACGAGCAGCCCGACTTCGATCGGCGACCGCTCTGGCATCGATGCGTATCGAACCAGGTGCCAGCGCGTGCCTTCGCTACGCCAGTGCATGGCGATGGCTGCTCCGGTTCTAACAACGCGCAGCTGCACACGACCCCCGAAGACCTCCGGCCCGTTGGCGTCATCGGACACCGGTGCCGAAATGACCGAGACAATCGTCGGTGACCCGGCTGGCGAGCGTTCGTACGCGAGCTTTGCCCACCAGTCCTCGCGATCCCGGACCATCAATCCCGCCGCATCGAAGGTCGTGGCCAGATTGGCTTCGACGGTGGCTCCGAAAGCAAAGTCTCCCGTCGGTGCAGAGAACCAGGCTACCGGTGCCGATGCCCTGGCATACCGCCCATCCGGATCGATGAACCAGTCGGTGTCCCCAGCCGCAACGAGGCGCACCCTGCCGTCACCCGTTGCTTCCTGTTGCAGAAAAGCGTTGGAGCTGGCGCAGGAAACCCCGATGCCATCAACTGCGAGCGGAGCGACCGTCATCAGCAGGCAGGCTCACCGCGCCGCTACGGCGCGCGCATCAGCACGTCTCATCCCAAACCGCGAAAGTTCGGCTTCCGCTTCTCCATAAAGGCCGTTACGGCTTCTTTATGTTCCGGTGTCTTGAAGGCCTGATCGAGCAGCGCCAGCTCGCGCTTCTGCACCAGCTTGAGGTCGGTTTCCGCACCGTTCTCGGTAAGCAGCTCCTTGACCCAGCGCAACTGCCGGGACGGGTTGGCAGCAATGGTGGTTGCCAGCTTGAGCGCCCGCTCGATCAGCTCTTCATCCGGGACCCGGTGGTCCACAAGCCCCATCTGCGCGGCCGCCTCCGCAGCATACAGCTGGCCCGTCAGGCACATTTCGCTGGCGCGGCCGAAGCCCATCCGCTGCACCAGAAAGTGTGAGCTGGCCAGCTCCGGGACCAACCCCATCTTGATGAAGCCCATGGCGAAGCGCGCCGACTCGCCAGCCATGATGATGTCGCAGGGGAGGATCATCGTGGCGCCGACACCCACGCTGGCACCGTTGACGGCAGCGATGATCGGCTTCGAGCCACGAACGAGGCTGATCCAATCGACGGTCTCCCGCGATCCTTCGAGCTCGCTCTGATCCCCACCCTTGAAGGTGTCTTCCATGTCGGCCCCGGCACAGAAGGCCTTGCCCGCCCCGGTAATCACGATGGCCCCAATCGCCGGATCCTCGTTGCAGGCACTGATCGCCCGGGTCAGCTCCTGGTTCATCTGATAGGTCCAGGCATTCATGCGTTTGGGGCGATTGAGCGTCAGCAGCGCAACCGCGTCGTGCTGCTCGACAATGATCTGTTCGTAGCCTTCTGCTGCAGCCAGTGCAGTCATGCTTCCCCTCCGTAATGGTGTGCAATGTAGTCTTTCAGGGCGGCCACGGTCGGCTCCAGCGGATCGAAGCGCTGTGGCAGCCCGCGCAGCGCCTCGAGCCGCGGGTGCCGCGCCAGCTCCGCGCCAAGGGCGGCGTCGACCGATTCCGGAAACTTGGCCGGATGCGCGGTCGCAACGCAGACCATGGGTCCGGTGCGCGGAACCCGCGCAGCCGCCGCAATGCCCACAGCTGTGTGCGGGTCTGCCACGTACTGATAGCGCTGATAGGTCTCGGTAATCGCCGTGAGCGTATCCGGGGCGCCCACCGCGGTGGCCTCGAAGTCACAGGCCGGCGGTGCGCCGCCGGGCAGGGTCGCGGTGCCGTGCTCCGCAAACTGCGCCATGAACGCCCGCAGTGCTTCCGCATCCTGCTTCAGGTGGAAGTAGAGGTAGCGCTCGAAGTTGCTCGCCACCTGAATGTCCATCGCCGGCGTCACCGTAAAGTTGACGTCTCTGCGTTCATAGGCCCCCGTCTCGAAAAAGCGCGCCAGAATGTCGTTCTCGTTGGTCGCCACCACCAGCCGCTCGATGGGGAAACCCATCTCCCGAGCGACGAACCCGGCAAACACGTTGCCGAAGTTTCCCGTTGGTACGCAGAAGGAGACCGGCCCCTGATCGGCCAGCTTCAGCGCGGCATACCCGTAGTAGATGACCTGAGCCAGCACACGTGCCCAGTTGACGGAGTTGACGGCGCCGAGGGCGTAGCGCGCTTTGAAATCGAGGTCACCGAAGGTGGCCTTGAGCATGGACTGGCAGTCATCGAAGCTGCCGGTCACCTCCAGGCAGTGCACGTTGGCATCCGGGATCGAGGTCATCTGCAGCTGCTGCAGCGGCGACACCCGACCTTTCGGAAACATGATGAAGATGTCGATGTTCGGCTGGCCGCGCACCCCGGCAATGGCTGCGCTGCCGGTGTCGCCGCTGGTCGCACCAATGATGTTCAGGCGCTGGTCCCGCTCAGCAAGGATGTAGCGGAACAGCTGTCCGAGGAGCTGCAGGGCGACGTCTTTGAAGGCCAGCGTCGGCCCGTGAAAGAGCTCCAGCACATGCAGATCGCCGATCTGCTTGAGCGCCACCACCTCTTCGTGGTCAAAGCTGGCATAGGCGGCACGGATCAGCTCGTTTAAGTCTTCGCGGTCGAAATCCGGTGCGTAGAGCGCCACCACCTCCTGTGCCAGACCAACAAAATCCAGGGTCCGGAGGCGGTCGAGATCGGTCTGAACCTGAGGAAAGGATTCGGGGATGAGCAGGCCGCCATCAGGGGCCAACCCCGTCAGTACCGCGTCCTTGAAGGGCTGTGGCGCCGTTTGGCCACGGGTACTGATGTACTGCATCTGAGACTCTGCGCTGGTGCTCCACCGCAGAGTCTACCAGCCTGGCCTCCCTCTGATGGAGGGCCAGAGATGGAGTACCTCAGATGGAGTGCCGGCCGTAGTTGCTCTCGGGCTTCTTCGGCGGATCGGCGCGGAAGTCCCGTGGCACCTCATCGATCTGGCCACCTTGGGACAGGAACGCTTCGAGATCCGCCGCCAGCTGCGTGCGCTCTTCGCGGCGGGCCTGGGGCGAATGGCTGAAATCCGTTCCGGTGGTCTCGATGGCGTTGTGATCCATGCGGTGCTCCGTAGTCGTCAATCAACGTACGGAGGTATAAATAGTACAGATTCAGGATTTTGCCAGCGGAAATGAAAGCGCCCCGCAATGCGGGGCGCCCGTCCTGGAAGCACGG
This sequence comes from Pseudomonadota bacterium, assembly GCA_038757945.1. Lineage (GTDB taxonomy): Bacteria > Pseudomonadota > Gammaproteobacteria > Pseudomonadales > Azotimanducaceae > CALHVX01. The sequence goes on along the minus strand of JBCDGJ010000039.1, from coordinate 8,924 downwards.
CCCAGCGGCCGCCGACCGATCAGGAGTTCACGAACTCCGGATAAGCCTCAACCCCACACTCGGACATATCGGCTCCGGCGAACTCGTCCTCTTCGGAGATGCGGATACCCATGACCGTCTTCAGGATCAGCCAGACGATGATGCTGACACCAAAGGTCCAGACGATGATGGCACCAACACCGAGCAGCTGTGCACCGATGCTGCCTTCCGGGTCCAGGAACGATACCGCCAGCACGCCCCAGATCCCGCAGGTCCCGTGGACGGAGATCGCACCGACCGGATCGTCGATCTTGAGTTTGTCCAGCAGGACGATCGAGCAGACCACCAGCAGACCACCGACGCCACCAACGAGCATCGAAGTTACCGCCGAACCGTCGAGCGGCTCAGCCGTAATGGAAACAAGCCCGGCCAGCGCGCCGTTCAGCGCCATGGTCAGATCGGCCTTGCCGAACCAGAGGTGGGCCAGCAGCAGCGCGGCAATCAGCCCGCCACAGGCGGCGATGTTCGTGTTGACGAACACCTGAGCAACCGCGTTGGCCTCATCGATGTTGCTGAGCTTGAGCTCCGAGCCACCGTTGAAACCGAACCAGCCAAACCAGAGGATGAACATGCCGAGGGTCGCCAGCGGCATGTTGGCGCCGGGGATCGCATTGACTTCGCCGCCGGGACCGTACTTGCCCTTACGCGGACCGAGCACGAGCACGCCTGCGAGCGCGGCGACCGCGCCACAGAGGTGAACGGTTCCGCTGCCTGCGAAATCCAGGTAGCCATTCGCCGACAGAGCGCCGCCGCCCCAGTTCCAGAAGCCCTGCACAGGATAGATGAAGCCGGTCATCACCACGGCGAACGCCAGGAACGCCCAGAGCTTCATGCGCTCTGCAACTGCGCCGGAAACGATCGACATCGCGGTCGCCACGAAGACCACCTGGAAGAAGTAGTCGCTGCGCGCTGAGTAGTAGGTATCGCCACCGGACGCAAGCACGGCGTCGACCGTGTTCTCATCGCCGATCAGCCAGCCGAAGATCGGCATCCAGCTGCCTTCACCGGCCCCCGGATACATGATCGCGTAGCCCATGAGCAGGTACATCACGCAGGCAATCGAAAACAGCGCAACGTTCTTGGTGAGAATTTCAGAAGTGTTTTTGGCGCGCACGAGGCCCGCCTCGAGCATGGCGAACCCCGGCGCCATGAACATCACCATCGCACCCATCACGAGGAAGTAAAAGGTGTCGATGGCGTAGTTGGTTTGAGTCAATGCATCCACAAAAATGTCTCCGTAGTCAGTCGTTCATCGCGCCAGTTACACAGCTTCCGGACCGGTCTCACCGGTACGGATCCGAACCACGTCCTCCAGCGGCGTGACGAAGATCTTTCCGTCTCCCACCTTGCCGGTGTTCGCAGCCTTGGTAATGGCTTCAAGCGAGGATTCGAGCAGGGCCGCGTCAACGGCGACTTCGATCTTCACCTTCGGCAGAAAATCGACGACGTATTCGGCTCCTCGATACAGTTCGGTATGACCTTTCTGGCGTCCGAACCCTTTGACTTCGGTGACGGTCATCCCCTGGACGCCGATTTCCGAAAGCGCTTCGCGCACATCGTCCAGCTTGAACGGCTTGATGATGGCAGTGATCAATTTCATTGAGTGTTCTCCTTAGGCATCTGACGATGCGAGCTGCGACCGCAGCCCTCCGTGCGACGAGCAACAGCACGGGGAAACGGCCTTTGAGCTAGAACCTTTACAGGTACTTTGTGCAGGTACTGATGCGGTCGTTCGGCCGGTCCCTGCCCGGCGCCGACCAGTCGGTGCGAATTCGTGGCCCTCCCCCTATCCATGCGTCGACAGTTGTTCCGCTGGACGCCCCTGTCGTCGACCTTGTCTGTCGTTCTTGTTGAAATCTCATTCGCCGGCTCAGAAAGATGCCGACTGCCCAGTCGCTCCTCTGATGACCGAAATCACCTCGCACCATTCGTGCCAACCCATCGCACAGATCCAATTCACAGGAAAAGCGCGCTGTTTTGGTTCGAGGCCTCGCAGCGGATCGAGCGCACCCAGAATTCTGCACCTTTAGCGAGCAAATATTGCACCTATACGGTGCGCTTGCTGAAAAAGAGCCGCCCGCAGCTGCATCCGTCCGAATTGAACGGCAGCTCCGAGCTGGCGCTGCACACCGGACGCACCAGAGAGGCACCAGAACCGGGATGTGTTGACCCGCGTGGCCCACCGCTTCCCCGGGCCTTCTCTCACCTGATCCTTCTCTCACCTGATCCTTTGGGGGGCATCCGGTACCATGCACAGATGGCAGACAATCCTTACGAGCAGCTCGCCGAACGCCTCCGCATGCAGTTCGGCGCCGTTGCAGAACCGATACTTGGCACGCTGAAGCCGCTGCTGGAGCGCAGTGACCTGGTACCCAAAGCAGACTTTGAGCGGGCGCTGGCGGAAATTGCAGCCCTACGCGACGCCGTGGGTGAGCTCGAAGCACAGCTGAAGCAACTCGAGTCGACGCAGCACTCGCCACCCCCCGCCGACTGACCGAGGCGCGACGATGCTGGCGCCTCGGCTCCAACTCCAAGGTTCCGACCCCACGATTCCGACCCCACGGTTCCAAACCTAGAGGCGGCACCGCTCTGACCGGCGCACCGACTCTGGCTGGCGCACATCTTGCAGAACTCCCCGCGGTCGAGGCACGGCGCACGACGCGCTAACCGTTGCCATCGATCAAACAACGATTATTAGGGGATTACACAAGAATGACTTCAATGCTCAAGCGCACCGCAGCAGCGGCAGCACTCCTCGGGGCGGCCAGCGCTGCATCTGCAGATGGCGAATGGACGGCCAACGTGGGCGTCTCCAACAACTACATCTGGCGCGGCCTGACCCAGACCACCAACGAGGCCGCCGTCTCCGGCGGTATCGATTACGCCAACGAAAACGGCTTTTACGTCGGCACCTGGGCATCAAACGTCCAGTACGCCGCGGATGACGTGTACTCCTACGAGCACGATGTCTACTTCGGCTACGGTGGCGAAGTTGGTGCCATTGGCTACGACGTCGGCTACCTGTACTACAACTACGACCGCGAGGCGGAATTCGACTTCGCAGAGATCTACGGCTCGATCAGCATCGAAGGCTTCACCTTCGGCGTGAACGTGCTGGCCCACACGGAAGCCGAAGAAGACGACTCGATTAATGACGACTTCGGCTTCGGTAAGGCTTACTACGCCTACGCGGACTACGCCTTCGAAGTGAAGGAAGGCCTCGAGGTCGGCTTTCACATCGGCTACCACGAGGGCGATTTCGTCAACGCCTTCAACGGCTTCGAGAACTACATCGACTACAACATCTCTATCGCCAAGGACGGCTTCAGCTTCATGCTGAGCACAACCGACGTCGACGACGTTGGCCCGGACAACCTCGATAATGATGAGGTCAAGTTCGTGGTTGGCTACAGCATCGACTTCTCGCTCTGAGCCAACTCCGGCACCCCCTGCCGCTGCATCCCGCAGCGGCAGACCGGCGCCATCCCGGCGTCGCCCCCACAACCGGCTGACCGGTACTCGACACGCCACCAACGCACACCGCAACGGGTCATCCACGGTCACGCACCGGCCGTAGCACAGGCACAGTGTCCTGATTCACCTTCGCCAGGACGCCCCGTGTCAGGTTCCGCCATCACTACCCGGGCTCAGATCGGCCTCGACGCGCCACCGGTTACAGTAGAGACGCACCTGCCCGGCGGCCTGCCGGGCTTCACGGTCGTCGGCATGCCGGAGACCGCCGTGCGGGAAGCACGGGACCGGGTCAAGAGCGCCATTCAGACTTGCGGCTTCGAGTTCCCGCGCGGCCGGGTGATCGTCAATCTGGCGCCGGCGGAGCTCGCCAAGGAAGGCTCCCGCTACGATCTGGCGATCGCGGCCAGCATCCTCTGTGCAACGCGGCAGCTGCCCTATCGTAGTGCCCGCAACTTCGAGTATCTGGCGGAACTGAGCCTCTTCGGAGAGCTGCGTCCGGCGCGCGGTGCACTCTGCGCCGCACTGGCCGGCACGACGCCCGTGGTGCTGGCGCCAGCGGACGCTGCAGCGGCCCGCCAGATCGGCAGCGCCGATGCATGGCCGCTGGCGCACCTCTCGGAACTGAAGCAGCTGCTGGCCCACGCCGACAGTCCGGAAGCCTGGTGGCAACGCCACACAGCCGACCTCGAGGCGCAGGCGGCAGACGTGCCGCTGCAAGCCACACTCACGGACTGCAATAGCCGGCACCCCGCGTCGGAGCGCCCGGCACCGGAAGGCGAAGCGCAGGAACACCAAGGTGAGCTGCCTGAACTGCAGCAGGAGCAGCCTGACCGCGACCCATGGCGCGCGATTCTTGGTCAGGAAGCCGCCAAGCGGGCCCTTTTAATCGCGGCCAGCGGCGGCCATCACCTGCTTTTCGTCGGGCCTCCCGGCACCGGTAAGTCACTGCTGGCGCGAAGCCTGATCAAGCTGCTTCCGCCGCTGGGCGTTGCGGAGCTGCGCGAGGTGGCAGCCATCTATTCGGCCGCCGGATACACCATCAGCCGCAGTCGGCCGTTTCGTGAACCGCACCACTCCGCCTCTGCGGTCGCGCTGGTCGGCGGTGGGCGCACTGCAAACGCCGGTGAGATCTCCCTTGCCCATCGCGGCGTGCTGTTTCTTGATGAGCTGCCGCATTTCGCCCCGAGCGTGCTGGACCTGCTCCGGGAACCGCTGTCGCTTGGCCGGATTGGGCTGGCGCGGGCCAGCTATCGGGTCACCTACCCCGCCAGCTTTCAGCTCATTGCCGCCATGAACCCGTGCCCGAGCGGCTTCACCTGCACGCCGGAGCGCTGCCGCTGCAGCCCGGCGCGCGTCCGCAGCTACCAGGGCCGGATATCCGGGCCGCTGTTGGATCGGATCGATCTGCAGATCGCCGTGCCCCCGGTGACAGCACAGGAACTGCTAGCCCCCCTGGCGCAGCAGGAACCAGCGAGGAAACCAACCGGGAAACCAAAGCCCAGCGCGGCGTTGCCCGGCGCGATCGTTGCCCGGGCACGGGCGCGACAGGTCCAGCGGCAGGGCGGGCTGAACGCGGCAGCCGATCCGGCGCTGGCCCTCGCCAAGCTCGGGCCGGACGCCCATCAGCTGCTTGAGTCCCTGGCTAACAGCGGGGGCCTTTCGGCGCGCAGCCAACACCGGCTGCTGAACGTCGCCCGCACGATCGCAGATATGAGTGCAGTGCAGGAGATCAGCACGGAGCATCTTGCGGAGGCCTTCGCCTTGCGACAGCTGGACTGGGAGGGTGGCCTGGGGACCCAGGCCGGATGATCTGTCCAGACGGGCGCTGCTGCCAGACCGGCTGCAGCCCGGTGAGCCTACTGAGCGGCCTCAACCATATAGTCGACGGTTGCCTTCAGGTCGTCATCGGAACAGGACATGCAGGTGCCCTTCGCGGGCATCGCGTTGATGCCGTTAATGGTGCTGGCATACAGGGCCTCAATGCCTTTCTCGACCCGCGACGCCCAGGCTGCCGGATCACCGAACTTGGGCGCACCGGCAACGCCGGCCATGTGACAGGCGAAGCAGTACTGGTTGTAAACCCCCTCACCACCCCCGGCCCCACCACTCGCACCGGCCGCGACGGGCGTTGCAGCAGCAACGGCGGCGCCAGCGCGACCGCAGTCTTCTCCGGTGACGCAGACTTTTCCAAACGGCTCGAGCCGCGCACGGATCTCATCTGCGGTGCCCGGGGGCAAGGCGTAGGCAAGACCACAGAGCATGGCGGTGGCGGCGACGATCGGCTTGGCGGCGGTGCGGGCAAAAGAAAGACCTTGGCTGAGGATAAGCCTCATGAAATTGCTCCAGAAAACAATGATCAGCTGAAAGTGTAGTGGCCCAGACATGAACAGACGGTGACCGAAGCTGCTCTTTTGCGGCCAAACGCAGAAATGCAATGATACCAGCTCAGCGACCGGCGTCAGCAGCAGAAAGGCCCGGGCGCCGACCGCTACTCCTCGGCAAAAGTGACCAGCAGCGCATCCGCCGCGACCGCATCTCCCGGTGCCGCCAGCACCTCGGCCACCCGGCCGCCCGCGGGTGCGCGCAGCTCGTGTTCCATCTTCATCGCTTCAAGCACCGCCACTACCGCATCTGCGGCCACCGTATCGCCGGCACTCACGCGCAGGTCCACCAGCTGGCCGGCCATGGGCGCACGCACCTCGAGGCTGCCGCCGGCGGCAAGGGACTGGGGTAGCGGAATCGGCACCGCCCGGAGACGCCAGCACTGGCCGTGCAGCCAAACGGTGCACTCCCCCTGGCTGAACCAGCGATAGGCCCGATAGCGTTTCCCGTCGAGCTCGAAGTCGAGCACGTCGATGCCCCGGGGCCCGGCGCGGACAGTCACGTCGCCGATACTATGGGCAACAACATTCTCCGGATCAGTCGCGACGGCAATCTGCACGCCGTCCCCGTCCCACTCCACCTGCACCGTATCGCCCGCCAGCACCCACCGACGGCGGACCCGCGCGCTCTGGTTCAGACGAAAGCCGTCCGCCAGCGACCAGGCCGCGCCAGGGCCTGCGGTACCGGTCAGCACGCTGGCGGCCAGCGCGGCCGCCTGCTCGCCAACCGCGCTCTCCGGCAGCCAGCCATCAATGGCCGTCGTGTGGTGCGAACCGGCAACGAAGTCGTCCCGCGAGAGCAACGCGGTCAGGTATCCGCTGTTGGTCGTGATGCCGGCAATTCGCGTCGCGGCCAGCGCCTGCTGCAGCCGGGCGCGGGCAGCCGCCCGATCAGCACCGGGCGCAATCACCTTGGCGATCATCGGATCGAAGAACTGCGTCACGCCGTCCCCGGCCTCGACACCGCTGTCGACACGGGCCGCCCGTGGCCATTCGAGCAGCTCAATCTGCCCGACGCTGGGCATGAAGCGGGCCGCCGGATCTTCCGCATAGACCCGGGCTTCCATGGCGTGACCTTCGCAGCGCACGCTGGCCTGTTCGAAATCGATGGTCTCGCCCGCGGCGATCCGCAGCTGCCAGGCCACCAGGTCAATCCCGGTAACCGCTTCGGTCACCGGATGCTCGACCTGCAGGCGGGTATTCATCTCGAGAAAGAAGTGTTCATGCCCAAGGACTGCAAACTCGACCGTGCCCGCGTTCTGGTAGCCGATATGCTGAGCGAGACGGACGGCGTCATCGAGCATGCGCTCGCGGAGTTCCGGCGTGAGCCCGAATGCCGGCGCTTCTTCGATGATCTTCTGATGCCGCCGCTGCAGCGAACAGTCGCGATCGAACAGGTGCCGCACGGTGCCCTGCGCGTCGGCCAGAATCTGAACCTCCACATGCCGACAGCCGTCAAGAAACCGTTCCAGCAACATGGCGTCATCGCCGAACGCGGCAAGCGCTTCCCGCTGCGCAGAGCGCAGCGCTTCGGCGAACGCGTCAGGGTGGTCTACCCGCCGCAGCCCACGACCACCGCCGCCCATGGCCGCCTTGATCAGCAGCGGGAACGGCAGGTCCGCCGCGAGCGCGCGGAGCGCCTCTGGGTCGGTCAGCGCACCTTCAGAACCCGGGATGACCGGCACGCCGGCCTCGACCGCCAGCTGCTTTGCGGTTTCCTTCGAGCCCATGGACTGAATCACGGCGCCCGGTGGGCCAACAAACACCATGCCGGCCTGGGCAACGGCGACTGCAAAGCCGGCGTTTTCGGACAGGAAACCGTAGCCCGGATGGACGGCGTCAGCCCCCCACTGCTCCGCCGCCGCCACCACGCGTTCTATCGACAGGTACGAATCCCGGGCCGTGTTACCCCCGAGCGGCAACGCCACATCCGCTTCGCGCACATGGCGTGCGCCACGATCGGAATCGGCGTACACCACCGCGCACTCGATGCCGAGCGCACGGGCCGACCGCATAATGCGCAGCGCAATCTCTCCCCGGTTGGCAACCAGCAGTCGTCTGAACACGGTCACATCCTGAAGATGCCGAAGCGGCTGTCCGGGTGGGCGGTACCGACCGCGGCGCTGCGCTCGACCCCGGCCAGGGCCAGGGTCAGCACCCGCCGACTGTCGAGCGGATCGATCACACCATCGTCCCAGAGCCGGGCGCTGGCGTAGTACGGATGGCCCTGGGTGTCGTACTGCGTGCGGATGCCTTCCATAAAGCGTTCCTGCTCAGCCTCCGGCCAGTGCTCACCGCGCGCCTCGAGGCCATCGCGCCGAATGGTCGCGAGCACCTGCGCGGCCTGCTCTCCGCCCATCACCGAGATACGCGCGTTCGGCCAGGTGAACAGCAGGCGCGGCTCGTAGGCGCGCCCGCACATGGCATAGTTACCGGCGCCGAAAGAGCCCCCGATCACCAGTGTCAGCTTCGGAACCCGGGCGCAGGCGACCGCGGTGACCATCTTGGCACCGTCGCGCGCGATACCCTGCTGCTCGTAGCGCTGACCAACCATGAAGCCGGTGATATTCTGCAGAAACAGCAGCGGGACCTGCCGGCGGTCGGCAAGCTGCACGAAGTGCGCACCTTTGACCGCGGACTCCGGAAACAGGATGCCGTTGTTGGCGACGATGGCGACCGGATACCCGCCGATGTGCGCGAAGCCGCACACCAGCGTTTCGCCGTAAAGCGCTTTGAACTCGGAAAACGCCGAGTCGTCCACCAGCCGGGCGATAATTTCACGGACGTCGAGCGGCGTGCGCGTATCGGTGGGCAGCAGCCCGTACAGGTCTTCGAGCGGATAGCGCGGCCCCACCGCAACGCGCTCCGGCTCCGCCGCCGTGCGGGCCACCACGCCGTGGGCCAGCACCTCGCGGGCGAGCTGCAGCGCGTGGTGATCGTCTTCAGCAAGATAGTCGGCTACGCCCGACTGGCGCGCGTGCACGTCACCACCGCCGAGGGTTTCCGCATCGACCACTTCACCGGTGGCCG
>JBCDGJ010000038.1:0-34070 GCA_038757945.1 Pseudomonadota bacterium | reverse complement strand
GATCATGCGCGGAGTACTCAGGACCGACCCAGTCGCTTCCGTGCCATTGGTAGCTGAGCAGTGATTGCCACTTACCGTGTTCAATCCCGATAATGATCGATTATCGATCGCGGGCCATGGTCGCGCAAAACTCATATCGGTCTGCAAGAGAAACTGATCCCAGCCCACGAACCTGCGGTTCATTGGGAGGCGTTGGCGTACTGTAAACTTGCTCGGCACTGGCCGACAACGACGCCGCTGCGAGGAGCACGAACGCAGCTATAACGTACTTGTGCACCGTCGCATTGATGCAGCGGTGCCCCTGCTCTTGAAAGGCGTATCGCGTTCGTTTCGCTATGCGAACTTTGATCACAGTTCCCCCATGTCTATTTGCTATAAAGAAAAGGGGATGGGTAGAAACGCGGTGGCTGTCGGGCCGGGGCGGAGAACCGTCGGTCATCCAACAGCCCGCATCAGACTGGTATCGGCCGGCAACGGTCAGTCTGAACACCCGATTTCGGCCCTGAAGTGCTCAGCCCAATCCCTGTTTGTGTCGTTCGCCATACGAACCTTTGTAACCTTTAGTCGAGTGGCAAAGCGCGCAACACCAATGAGCTTCAAGACTTTGTTGACCTCTGACATCCGATCGCAATCCAGATCCTCGTAACTTAGGCGCAACGGATCGATTTCGTTTTGTTCGAACCACCTGTTCCACTCTGGACGTGATCTTTTGTCTCTCTCAGGAAGTGTTGAATGGCAGCTCGATCATAGCGAACGCCGAGGCCGGTGGTCGGAACATCACGTGTGTCACTGATATGCCAGATCTTCGTCTGTTCAGCTAGAAGCCGCGAGATAGCCTGTGCGACGGCTTCCTTTCTCTCAAGGTAAACGAACCTCGTTGGTCCAAACGCGCCCGACAAGACTTCGCGTTCTACGCCGGTCATTCCAGTTGATCGAAGATGTTCTGTTATCTCCTTCATCGTTCCCCACATGACTCGGACGGCAAAGACCCCATTCTCTGTACAGCCGCGTCGCAAGACGCAGGTTAGGAAATCGCTGAAACTAAACGAACCATCTGCCCTGCGGATCTTCCACTCATCAACTCTTGCTTCGACGTCTTGAGACCTGAAATAGGACTCTGGATAACCTACAACACAAGTTGCTTTCAGAAGCGAACAGAGCAAGGTGCTGCCAGTTCGAGGTGTAGTACAAAGAACGTATGACTTTGGTTTTCGGCTCACCATCTAGAGTGTAAAGCCTTTGCGAGTGGCGGTGGCGGGTCGGAGTCATCCCGTCACCACTGACGTTCGGCGACGGTCGCTCTTCGGTCTGAAGCAGATAAGGGTTCTTTTTTCGGATTGTAACGAAGCAGCGCTACTCGACAGCTTCAGGATTCGCACACGGACCCTCAATTGACTCAACGAATGATATGAAATCCGCTCTGAGCCCCTTTTCGCGCCAGTCCCAAACGAACCTCATTTCACAACGAGCGTAGAAAGACTCTATGTTTCGGAGTTACGGCTTCCAACTCTTCATCTAAGAACCCCGCCTGGTACTGCAACATGTGATCGTCCTGGCTCACCCATAGCCGATGAAACAGGTTGATTTCTTTTGTCAGTACTTGGTCGCTGACACCTCTCCTCAACGGTTGAGGCAAGTAGCCCAGTTCCAGGCTCGCTAACACGAGTTGCTGTAGTGCCTCTGCTCTCGCCTGATATTGCCCCGCTAGCGCTATATCTTGAGATTACTTGATTTGCAGTCCAACGAACATCAGCGAAGCAACAACGGTTACGATTCCAACGCCTCCAATGATTCCTCTGCAAGTCTCCTTCTTCATATACGAACTCGCTGGCATTCGAAATCAGGATACAGATCGCGAATTTGAAATGGCAGTTGAGGGTCGGCTGAGACGCTTCTGCCCGAACGGGACAAGCGCTCCACTTTCCGGGCATCTGGCTCTGTCTGTCTGTACAGCTACCGACTGTTACAGCGAAGCACACGATCTTGCAGCCGATTTGAAACGTATCAGGCCGATTTGTCGAGGGACTCCCGTTCGGCCCATGTCCTGCAAATCTAGGGACTTCGCGGCAGGCGATTACGGCCCGTAGCCCTTCAGGAGGTCGTTCGTTCAATCCGTTGGCTTTGCTAAACGGAAGAGAAGCGTTCCCTATACTGGCTTGGGCTGACGCCATACCGTTTGCGAAAGTGATACTGAAGCCTGCCGGTGCTGCCGAACCCAACGGCTGCGCTGATCGCCGTCAGCTTCGAGCTTGACGACTCGAGCAGATCGCAAGCCCTCGAAATTCTCTCCTGGGTCAACCACTTTCCTATCGGCATTCCGACCAGTGCAGCAAAACGTCGCTGAAACGTTCGATCACTCATCCGTGCCCGCCCGGCAAGCGACGCTACCGTGTGAGGTTTATGGAGATTCTCACGAACGAACTGGATGGTACCCGAGAGCCGATCGGCTTCGTAATCGACGGGTACCGGTTGATCGATGAACTGCGTCTGCCCACCCTGCCGGTGCGCATGCATGACCAGTCGCCGTGCCACGCTGTTGGCGACTTCAGTCCCGAAGTCGTTGCGGACGATGTGGAGACAGACATCGATTCCCGCAGAGCTCCCGGCGGACGTGTAAACGTTGTCCGCTTCTACGTAGAGCCGATCCAGCTCAAGCGCTATGGCGGGGTACTTTTCCTGGATGTCCCGGGCGTAGCGCCAGTGGGTAGTCGCACGCCGACCATTCAACAGCCCGGCCGCTGCAAGCACGTAGGCGCCAGAGCAGATCGACACCAGTCGTGTACCCCGCTCATGAGCCTCACGGACCGCTGCAGCCAGGCGCTTAGGAACGGGCGCGTCCTTACCTCGCCAACCGGGAATCACCAGGGTGTCCGCGCCGACGATGTCCTCCAGACCGTTGGGACTTTCAACGCTGATTCCACCCATGGCTTTCAGCGGCCCTCGCTCCAGCGAAACGGTGCTGAAGGAATACCAGTCGACCCCCAACTCCGGGCGCGGCAGCCCGAAGACTTCCGCGACGATTCCGAATTCAAAGGTGCACAGCCCGTCGTACAGCAACGCCACCACCCGCCGCTTCGCCGATGACGGCACTTTCCCGAGAACGCTTGTCATGAATCAACGGTCCGTTGTCATTATCTGCTCTGGCACTTTTTCGACGTCTGTAGACATACTGCCACAACACAACTGGAGCGCGACATGTACACGACAGGGGACACGACAGGGGACAGGACCGTGGACAAAACCAAGGAGCTGCTCGAGGCAGTGAACGTTTACTTCGATGCGATCTACTTCTGCGACGCCGAGAAGATTGACCGTGTCTTTCACGAAGCATCGAGCCTGTTCGACGCGGACAGTGGAATGATCTTCGTTGATCCGATCGCAAGCTTTCGCGCAGACGTTGACGCAAGACCCGCGCCGGCCGAACGATCCCAGACTCGCAGCGACGAAATCATCGCCATCGATTGGCTATCAGAGCTCAGCGCCGTGGTGAAGCTGCGCTTACAGTCTCACGAGAACGTCTTCGTTGATCACCTGTCGTTCGTGAAGGGCGCAACCGGGTGGAAGATCGTCGCCAAGGTCTGGCACCTGGAACGGACCGCGGAGGTTGTTGAGATTCGCTCGAAGGAACGCGCTGATCAGGTGATTTCATCGTTCACCGGGTGTCGTTGAAGCAAGTTCGGCCTACGCCGAACGCAACCAGCGCCGTTGGGCGCGGCACGATGAATCACGTCTGTTTCAGTCGACCGCTGAGTGCACGCTCTCAAAGTGGGCGCGCTGAAGATCTCGTTCGCGCCCCGGGTACATGCGTTCCTGATCGGCCAGCATGCTTCCCTTAAGCCAGTCAGGAAACGCTTTTGCAAGCTTTGGTGGGCCGAGTACCCGAACGTGTCCCTTGTCGATTTCATCACGAAGCGAAACGAACCCTCTCCAGGCGTAGGTGAAGGATCTGAGCTGGGCAATGACGCGCAGATCCTCGTCGAAGCCCGGGTTCTTCAGGCAGGCCTGTACTTTCTTATCGTCTACGAGAATCCAGAAGTAGCGTTTCTTAACCGGTTGGTCCTCAAACTCAAACGCAATGGTGATGCGTCGCGCGGGCATGATCTCGGTATTCATCCGCATGTGCATGCTCCAGATGAGATGCTCGGGATCCAGATCATCGGTGACCAGGTCACGCCCCCATCGGTGCCCCCATATTCCGAGGTCAAAGACGATGTTACCGAGCTCGATTCCTGCCGGCGTAAGAAAGTAGAGGCATTTCTCGCCGTCACCAGGGCGACGCTCAAGCACACCGGCTTCCTCGAGTTTCTTCAGCCGTGCGCTCAATGTTGACGCCGAAATCCTGGGTAAGGCGCGTTCGAGCTCCGAGAAGCGATGAAAGCCGTCGGCGAGCACCAGAACAACGAGGATGGTCCAGCGCTCTCCCAGAATCTCCGTCGCCAGGGATACGGGACAGTACTGTCCGTATTTGCTCTTCATGTCGTCAGTCTGCCGGCCGGCAACTGTTGAAATCAACTTCGAAATTGCTAGTAGATTTCACCCCCGCCAACTGAGAGCTTAAAAGCCGTTGAAGCGAGGAGACCGGAAATGACCATGCAACCTGCCGCCGCCTCCCTCGAGAAGTTGTTGCCCATCGTCGCCACGCACCGTCGTGAGGCCGACCGAAACCGGCATCTGGCGAGCCAGGTCGTCGACGCCGTTCGCGCCAGTGGGCTGCTGGGTATGCCTGTCGCGCCGGCACAGGGTGGCCTTGGCACCTCACTGCCGGAAATGCTGCAGGTCTATGAAGCGATCGCCCATGAAGATGCTGCGGTGAGCTGGGTGATCTGGAACGCCGGGCTCATCGGTTTTTGCTCGCGCTACATGACCCAGGCACTCAAGGATGAGCTGTTCACGGGCTGCAACAAGCTGATCTGCCAATCGACCATTCCCGCAGGCGAACTGGAAACACAGGACGCCGAGGCCGTTATTCGCGGGCGCTGGCCGCTGATGTCCGGTAGCCCCGGCGCCGACTGGGCAGTGCTGACCTGCCGCAAGCTCGTCAATGGCAAGCCAGTCGTCGATGCATCCGGCACGCCCGAACTGGTGCTCGCAGCCGTTCCCCGCGAATCCTTCGAGATCATCGACACCTGGCACTCCAGCGGCTTGCGCGGCACTGGCAGCAACGACATCGAAGTGGCAGAGACGCGGGTTCCCACACATCGCACCTTTTCTATCGCCCAGGAAGCTCAGGTAACGGGACCTACCGATCGTCTTCCGATCTTTGCCTGTGTCTCAGCGATCTTCGCTGCGCAGTCCCTCGGCGTCGCTCGAGCGGTGTACGACCATGCGCTGGATCGAGGCCAATCGACCGTGACCCCTGGTCCGATGCCGGACCCGCGTGATCGGCAGGATTATCAAATTGCCATCGCGCAACACGGGGAAGCCCTGGCCGTTGCACGGCAGCAACTGCAGGCCGCGGCCCGGCCTGTCTGGGATCAAGCAGATGCAGGGCGTCCGCCGAGCCGTGAGTTGAGCACAGGTCTGTATGCGGCCGCCTTTTTTGTCATCCATACGGCCAAGGCAGCCGTGGATGCCTTACACGGGCTAAGCGGCACTTCCGGGCTGTACGAAGACTCGCCGATCGAAAAGCCGGCGCGTGACCTGCACTCCATGATGCGCCACATCGTGGCTCAGCCCGTCATGCAAGCTGATGTTGGGCGAGTACGGTTAGGGTTAGAGCCTGAGTGGCCGCTGTTCTTCATTTGAAGATCGCTGGCCGCGGTTCTTACCACGGCTCAGCAGGGAGCTGCGGAACGGGACGTTATTCGACCGTTACGCTCTTGGCAAGGTTCCGTGGCTGATCCACGTCTGTCCCCTTCAGCACCGCTACGTGGTACGACAGCAGCTGCAGCGGCACAACGTAGACAATCGGCGCCAGCAGGCTGCTGACCTTCGGCACCTCGATGACCGTCACGCCGTCAGACTCTTCGAAGCCGGTGTCCTTGTCGGTAAAGACAAACAGCTCACCGCCCCGAGCCCGGACCTCCTGCAGGTTGGACTGCACCTTCTCCAACAGTTCATCGTTCGGGGCAACTGCAATAACCGGCATCTGATCATCGACCAGCGCCAGCGGTCCATGCTTGAGCTCGCCCGCCGGGTAGCCTTCGGCATGGATGTAGGAGATCTCTTTGAGCTTGAGCGCACCCTCCATGGCCACCGGGAACATGCTGCCACGGCCCAGGAACAGTGCGTGGTGTTTGTCGATGAGCCGCTCGGCCAGCTTGTCGATGACCGGGTCCAGGCTGATGGCGGCATCAACGACTTTTTCCAGCTCGTGCAGCGACTGCACGAGCTCGGCTTCGCGCTCGGCGCCCAGGCCGTTGCGGCGTCCGAGCAGGATCGCCAGCAGCATCAGATCGGTCAGCTGTGCGGTAAAGGCCTTGGTGGACGCCACACCAACTTCGGTGCCAGCCATGATCATCAGCGACACGTCAGACTCGCGGACCAGCGAGCTGGTCGGCACGTTGCAGATCGTCGCGGTCGCAAAGAACCCGACATCCTTGGCAATGCGCAGCGCGGCCAACGTATCGGCGGTTTCGCCGGACTGAGAGATCGTGACGAACAGGTTGTTCGGCGTCACCGCCACCTTGCGGTAGCGGAACTCGCTGGCGATCTCGACCGTACACGGCAGCCCGGACAGCTCTTCGATCCAGTAGCGCGCAACGGATGCCGCGTAGTAGCTCGTGCCACAGGCGACGATGGTAACCGCCTGTGCCTGATCAAAGATCTCAGGCGCCTTCAGCCCAAAGGCCTGTTCCAGCACCTGGTGCTCGCCGAGCCGGCCTTCGAGGGTCCGATGAATGACCTGCGGCTGCTCGAAGATTTCCTTCTGCATGAAGTGGCGGAAGTTGCCTTTGGACACGTCGTCCTGGCCAAGCTCCAGGGCCTGCTGGGTACGATGGATCGCATCGCCGTTGGCATCCCAGACTTTGATGTGGTCCTTGGTGACCTCCACCAGATCACCTTCCTCGAGGAAGATGAAGCGGTCGGTCACCGCGCGCAGCGCCAGCACGTCTGAGGCAATGAAGTTCTCGCCAATGCCAAGCCCAACGACCAGCGGGCTGCCGGATCGGGCAGCAATGATCTTGCCGGGCTCGGCAAGCGACACGACGCCGAGGCCATAGGCGCCCGTCAGGCGCTTGATCGCAGCGCGTACGCCGGAGAGCAGGCAACCGTGTTGCTGTGTCAGCTGATCGACCAGATGCGCGACAACTTCCGTGTCGGTTTCCGAACGAAAGCAGTAGCCGGCAGCGCGAAGCTCTTCGCGCAGCTCCTCGTAGTTTTCGATGATGCCGTTGTGGACCAGAGCAATCCGGTTGTTGGAGATGTGCGGGTGCGCGTTGGCCACGCTCGGCACGCCGTGCGTTGCCCAGCGTGTGTGGGCGATGCCCGTGCTGCCGTACACCGGACTGACCTCAACGTCGTCGACCAGCGACTGGACCTTGCCGACCTGGCGGCGGGTCTCGATCGAGCCGCCATCGGGCGTGATCACCGCCAGCCCCGCCGAATCGTAGCCGCGATACTCAAGGCGCTTCAGTCCTTCAAGCAGAATCCGGGAAATTTCACGCTCCGCGACCGCGCCAACGATGCCACACATGAATCAGCCTTCCTTGTTTGTTTCGCGCGCGTCGATCAGCTGCGCTGCTTCCGCTTGTCCGGGCGTGTCCAGCCCTGGATGTTGCGCTGCTTACCGCGCCCGACGCCCAGGTCCCCGTCACCGAGGTTGTTCGTGATCGTCGAACCGGCGGCCACGAACGCGCCATTGCCGAGCGTCAACGGCGCCACCAGCGTGCTGTTGGTGCCCACGAAGACATCATCACCAATTTCCGTCTTGTGTTTGTTGATCCCGTCGTAGTTGCAGGTGACCGTGCCCGCACCGATGTTGCAATCGATGCCGATGGTCACATCACCGAGGTAGGTCAGGTGACTGGCTTTGCTGCCGGCACCGATACGCGCCTTCTTGGTCTCAACGAAGTTGCCTATCTTGACGCCTTCGGCCAGCTCCGTTCCCGGCCGGATGCGGGCGAACGGCCCGACCGACGATTGCGGGCCCAGCGTGGCGCCGTCAACGGTCGAGTTCGGCTCGACGCGTGCGCCTCTCTGAATACGCGCATTGCGGATGAAGGTGTGCGGTCCAACGCTCGCGCCGTCCTCCAGGACCACCTCTCCCTCGAACACGACGTTGGCATCAATGAAGACGTCCTGGCCAGCAATGACGCGGCCGCGAATGTCGATCCGCGCAGGATCGGCAACCGTCACCCCAGCACGCTGCAGCTCGGTAGCCAGGTCGAGCTGGTGAATGCGCTCCAGTTCCGACAGCTGTACCCGATCGTTGACGCCGGTCACCTCTTCCGGTCGCTCGGCAACAATACCCTCAACGTTCAAGCCATCGCTGACGGCGAGCTCGACAATGTCGGTGAGGTAATACTCCTGCTGCGCATTTTCGTTGGTGATCCGCTTGAGCATCTGCTTCAGCTCGGCGGCACCGACAGCCAGGATGCCTGAGTTGATCTCCTCGATGCAGCGCTGTTCAGCGGTCGCATCCTTGTATTCGACGATGGCTTTGATGGCACCGTCGGATGAGCGGACGATCCGCCCGAGAGCGGCCGGATCCGAAAATACAGCGGTAATCAGCGCCAGCTTGCCTGCGGCTGCACTTTCGACACAGCGTGCCAGCGTTGCCTCGGATACCAGCGGCACATCGCCATAGAGCACCAGCACCAGCGAGCCATCTTCGAGGTGCGGCGCAACCTGCATCATGGCGTGCCCGGTACCGAGCTGTTCCTTCTGCAGGACCCAGTTCGCCGGATAGGGCGTCTCGGCTTCGACCCGCTCGGCCTGGTGTCCGACAACCACGTGCATCGCGGTGGCGTTGAGCGCCTGCGCCTTGTCGAGCACGTGATGCAGCATCGGCTTGCCCGCCAGCAGGTGCATGACCTTCGGCAGAGATGAGCGCATCCGCGTGCCTTTACCGGCAGCAAGAACGACAACTTCGAGGGGGGTGCCAGAGGCGGAGGCTTCCTGCTGCATAAATAGTTCCTGACTCATGCGCGAAGCGCTGAAGTATAAGGCACTGAACCACGGACGGTTTCTGCACTTTTGTTAGAGAGACTTAAGTCCCAGAGAAAGGTCGAGCTGCTTCACAGCACCAGGCGGTGGCACGTTCCTGCACCTGCACATCGTGACGGCCGTCCGTCATCGCAGGGGCCATTCCGCGACACTTCCATGACGGTTCATCGACGGTTTCGGGCCAGGAAGGGCCCGCTGAGCAAGCGCTATGACACAGTCCGGAATTACGCTGTTGTTGCTTGGCCTGGTTGCCCTGGTGGCGGCCGCGAGCTGGTCGCGGGTGCGGCGGCAGGTACAGCGCAATGCACGCAAAGCTGTCAGGCGGGCTGCGCAGGTTTCACCGCAGCCGGACGCCCCGGCAGAAACGACCACGCTGCTCGCTTCGCTGGGCGTGCTGACGAGCGGTGCGCTGCTTGTAATTGTGCCGACGATTCCCGCCAGCGCGCCGAGTGCGCTGTTCTGGTGTAAGGCCATTGAAATCGGTGCTTTTGCAACCCTGTTTCCCCTGCTGCTGATTGCCATCCGTCGGTACACGCTGGTCGAGATACCTCAATGGCGCTCAGTGCGTGCCTTCGTGATCGGAGCAAGCTTGCTGGTCGGCATGAGCCAGATTGGCGCAGGGCTCCCGAACGCCCGCAGCCACCTCGGCCTGTCGCTGGTCGGTCTGCCCGCCTACGCGGTGATTGGCTACCTGCTGGCGGTCCTGGCGAGCTGTATTGCGGCCTGGCGGCTGGTCAGCACCCCGCGCCAGCGGTGGATTCTTCTGCACCTGGCGCTGATCCCCCTGGCGCTCGCCGTTGCCGATGGCCTGACGCGGACGCTCGGATTGCGCTATCTCGGCCAACCGCTGATTTCCTGGGCTGTCCTCGGCTCTGCGCTCAGCCTTTCGCTGCTTCGTTCCCGGCAGCTGACCATCCGCCCTATCGCCCGCAGCGCGGTGATTGACCAGGTGCAGGACCTGCTGCTGGTCGCCGACGCGCACCAGCACATCGTCGACTTCAATACGGCGCTCGCGGAGCATCTGCGGGAGCCTAAGCTGCTGGGACGTTCCTGCCGCGGCCTGCTGCCAGACAGCCTCGTGGACGGTCTCGCCAGCGGCGGCTCGCTCTGTCAGGTGCTGCCCTGGACCAGAGGTGAGCAGGAGTTCTGGTTCGAAGTTCATCTGACACCGCTGTTCGTCGCAGAGACCAACACCGGCACCCTGGTCACGCTCCGCGACATCACCCGCCGCCGTCGGGCGGAAGCGGCGCTCGAAGCCAGCCGGTCGGCCCTGGAAGCCGCCAACACACGGTTGGAACAGATGGCGCACACGGACCCTCTGACCGGGCTGGCCAACCGGCGTTCGCTCATGGAGCGGCTCGAGCTCGAGGCCAGCCGCCACACGCGATCCGGGCTGGCGCTCGGGGTGCTGCTCATCGACCTCGATCATTTCAAGAGCGTCAACGACCAGCACGGTCACCCCGTTGGCGATCAGGTGCTCTACCGGATCGGCGAGGCGTTACGCGAGGTCTGCCGGGACACAGACGCCACCGCCCGCCTGGGCGGAGAAGAGTTTGCAGTTGTTGCGGTCGACAGCAGCGACGATGGTCCAGCTCTGCTTGCTGAGCGTTTACGGCAGCGTATCGCGACCCTGAGAATCCCCGTTGACGACGTGGTTGAGCTGCGCGTTACCGCAAGTTTCGGTGTGGTTGTGCATCGGGGCGGAACGGTTGCGCCAGACACGCTGCTGAAGCTTGCTGACGATGCGCTGTACGCGGCCAAAAGCGCCGGGCGCAACCGCGTGGTCGTTGAGCGTTACCTGGCAGCGAGTGCGAGCCTGACGAAAACCGACTGAGCGCAGGGAGAGCACGTGGAGATGGCTGGCAGCCGCCCGGCAGCCGCCCGGCAGCCGCCCGTTGGGTCTCACTGTCAGAGATCAGTGGTAGTGCGGCACGCTCCGAAAATGAGGGTCCGCTGAGAACGAAGGTCCGCTGAGAATAAAGGCCCGACCTACCCAGCACGACGGCCGGTACGCCAATCAGCGCCGGCGTTTGCGCAGCTCTTCGACCGTGCGCTGGCGCGCCATGGCTTCCGCGAACCGCGCCGCTGCAACCGAGTAGTCAACGTCGGCGGCGCGCTCGGCCAGATCTTCTTCTGCCTGTTCTCGTGCCGTCTGGGCCGCCGCTTCATCGATGTCTTCAGCGCGCACTGCCGTGTCGGCCAGAATCGTGACTACGTTGGGCTGAACCTCGAGGTATCCGCCAGAGGCAAAGAAGATCTCCTCTTCGCCGTTCTCGAGCGTCAACCGCACCGGCCCGGGCGCGATGCCGGTCAGCAGCGCCGTATGCCCCGGCATGATGCCGAGCTCGCCGTTCGTACCGGTAGCACCTATGAACGTGACCCGGCCAGAGAAAATCTCTTTCTCCGCGCTCACGATGTCGCAATGCATGCTCACGATCAGGCCGCCTTGGTTTCACCCTGAATGGTTTTGGCTTTTTCGATCACGTCTTCGATGCTGCCGACCATGTAGAAGGCGTCTTCCGGCAGGTGATCGTACTCACCTTCGAGCAGGCCCTTGAAGCTGCGGACCGTGTCTTCCCGGGAAACGAACTTGCCGGTATTTCCGGTGAACTGCTCGGCGACGAAGAACGGCTGGCTGAAGAACTTCTGCGCCTTACGTGCGCGATATACGAGCTGCTTGTCTTCTTCCGACAGCTCATCCATGCCCAGGATCGCGATGATGTCCTTGAGCTCCTGGTAACGCTGCAGCATCTGCTGGATGCCCTGCGCAACCTGGTAGTGCTCTTCGCCGACGACCAGCGGATCGAGCTGACGGCTGGTGGAATCCAGCGGATCTACGGCCGGGTAGATTCCGAGGTCAGTGATCGCGCGCGACAGGGTTACCGTCGAGTCAAGGTGCGCGAAGGTGGTTGCCGGCGACGGGTCCGTCAGGTCGTCGGCGGGCACGTAGACTGCCTGGATCGACGTGATCGATCCGGTGTTTGTCGTCGTAATCCGCTCCTGCAGCACGCCCATCTCTTCAGCCAGGTTCGGCTGGTAACCGACCGCTGACGGCATCCGGCCGAGCAGGGCGGATACTTCCGTACCCGCCAGCGTGTAGCGGTAGATGTTGTCGACGAACAGCAGTACATCCTTGCCTTCATCGCGGAAGCTTTCTGCGATCGTCAGGCCGGTGAGCGCTACGCGCAGGCGGTTGCCCGGCGGCTCGTTCATCTGCCCGAAGACCAGCGAGATCTTGTCGAGAACGCCGGCTTCTTCCATCTCGTAGTAGAAGTCGTTGCCTTCCCGGGTGCGCTCACCAACGCCGGCAAACACGGACAGGCCCGCGTGCTCGATCGCGATGTTGCGGATCAGTTCCAGCATGGTCACGGTCTTGCCGACTCCGGCACCGCCGAACAGGCCGACCTTACCGCCCTTTGCGAACGGACAGATCAGGTCGATGACCTTGATGCCCGTCTCCAGCAGCTCGTTGCCGCCTTTCTGATCTTCGTAGGTGGGCGGCTTGCGGTGGATCGGCATCGTTGCCCGGGCGTTTACGGGGCCCTTCTCATCGATCGGATCACCGAGCACGTCCATGATCCGGCCAAGCGTTTCCTCGCCCACCGGCACCGAGATCGGCGCACCGGTGTTGGTGACCTCGAGGCCGCGGGACAGCCCGTCGGACGAGCCCATGGCAATGGTCCGCACGATGCCGTCACCGAGCTGTTGCTGCACCTCGAGCGTCAGCCCGGTCTTGGTGACCGACAGCGCGTCGTAAACCCTGGGGACGCTTTCGCGCTCGAATTCGACGTCGATGACCGCGCCGATGATTTGAACGATTCGACCGTTGCTCATGTGCTGCCTCTGCTTTGTCTTCAGTGTCGGAACTGCGGTCGCTTAAACGGCTGCCGCCCCGCCAACAATCTCTGCAATTTCCTGGGTGATCGCGGCCTGACGCGCGTTGTTGTAGATCAACGTCAGCTCGTCGATCAGCTTTTCTGCATTCTCGGTCGCGTTCTTCATCGCGATCATCTTCGCAGCCTGCTCGCAGGCTCCGTTCTCGACCACGGCCTGGTACACCTGGGACTCGATGAAGCGGGCAACCAGGCCCTCGATCAGCTCCTTGGCTTCCGGCTCGTAGATGTAGTCCCACATGTGCCGGTAGCTTTCGTTGTCTTCGGGATTCAACGGCAGCAGCTGTCGCACGACGGGCTTCTGGGTCATCGTGTTCACGAACTCATTGCTCGCGATGAGCAGCCGGTCGATCGTGCCCGCCTCGTAGGCGTCGAGCATGACCTTAACGCCGCCGATGAGCTCGGCCATGGTGGGGATCTCACCAACCCCGTTGATCGAGGAGATCACGTTGCCACCCACCGAGCGGAAGAACGCGGACGCCTTGTTGCCGATCAGCCCGAGGTCGACATCAACGTCCTGGTTGTGCCACTCCGCCATCTGCTTGACCAGCTCGCGGAACAAGTTAACGTTCAGGCCGCCACACAGCCCCTTGTCGGTAGAGACGACAATAAAGCCGACGCGCTTGACCTCGCGGGGCTTCATGAAGATGTGCTGGTATTCGGGGTTGGCGTTGGCCAGGTGGCCAATCACCGCTCGGATCTTTTCCGCGTAAGGCTTACCCTGCGCCATGCGCTCCTGCGTGCGGCGCATCTTGCTGGCCGCCACCATCTGCATGGCGCTGGTGATCTTCTGCGTGTTGTTGACGCTTTTGATCTTCGTCTTGATCTCTTTACCGACGGCCATCTGCTTTCCTCAGGCGCTTACCGAGCTGTCCCCTCTTGAACGTGAGCGGATCTAGTAGGTCTGCGACTCCTTGAACTTGGTGATCGCGGACCGCATCGTTGCCTCGATCTCGTCGCTGTAGCCACCGCCGGTATTGATGTCCGTCATGAAGTCCGCGTGTTCGGAGTTCATGTACGACAGCAGCGCTGCTTCGAAATCGAGCACCTTCTCGACCGGCACGTCTTCGAGGAACCGCTCGTTCGCTGCAAACAGCACCACACCCATCTCCGCAACGGACATCGGGCTGTACTGCTTCTGCTTCATCAGCTCGGTCACGCGCTGACCGTGCTCGAGCTGGCGCCGCGTGGAATCGTCAAGATCGGACGCAAACTGCGAGAACGCGGCCAGCTCACGGTACTGCGCGAGCGCAAGCTTGATGCCGCCGGAGATCTTCTTCATGAACTTGGTCTGCGCAGAACCGCCGACCCGCGAGACCGAGGTTCCCGGGCTCATGGCCGGTCGCAGGCCGGAGTTGAACAGGCTTGATTCCAGGAAGATCTGGCCATCGGTAATCGAGATGACGTTCGTCGGTACGAACGCGGAGACGTCGCCGGCCTGGGTTTCGATGATCGGCAGGGCCGTCAGCGATCCGGTCTGACCCTTGACCTTGCCGTCGGTCATACGCTCGACGTATTCGGCATTAACCCGGGCCGCCCGCTCGAGCAGGCGTGAGTGGAGATAGAACACGTCACCAGGGAAGGCCTCACGACCCGGCGGGCGACGCAGCAGCAGCGAGATCTGCCGATAGGCTACCGCCTGCTTCGACAGATCGTCATAGATAATCAGCGCATCTTCGCCGTTGTCGCGGAAGAACTCGCCCATGGCGCAGCCTGAGTACGGCGCAATAAACTGCATAGGTGCCGGGTCCGAGGCGCTGGCGACGACTACCGTCGTGTACTCCAGCGCGCCGTAGGAATCGAGGGTCCGAACGAGATTCGCAACGGTCGACATCTTCTGACCAACGGCCACATAGACACACTTAATGTCTTTGCCTTTCTGGTTGATGATCGTGTCGATCGCAACCGCAGTCTTACCGATCTGGCGGTCGCCGATGATCAGCTCGCGCTGCCCGCGCCCGATCGGCACCATGGCATCAATGGCCTTGAGGCCGGTCTGTACCGGCTGATCAACCGACTGGCGGGAGATGACGCCAGGCGCTACCTTTTCAATCGGAGAGCTTTCACTACTGTTGAGCGGCCCCTTGCCATCGATCGGATTGCCGAGGGCGTCGACCACGCGACCGAGCAGCTCGCGACCCACCGGTACTTCGAGAATCCGCCCGGTGCAGCGTGCGGTATCGCCTTCAGACAGGTCGAGGTAGTCCCCCAGAACGACCACGCCGACGGAATCGCGTTCCAGGTTCAGCGCCATCCCGTAGACACCGCCGGTGAACTCGATCATCTCACCGTACTGGGCATCCGCGAGCCCATGGATTCGAACGATGCCGTCCGACACGCTGACGATCGTGCCTTCATTCTGCGCTTCCGCCTGAATATTCAGGTTCTGGATGCGGCCTTTGATGATGTCACTGATTTCTGACGGGTTCAGTTGCTGCATGAGATCCGTTCCTGGTTCGCCGCTCAGCTACGCTGCAGGGCTTCTTTCAATTTGTTGAGCTTGCCGACTATGGAGCCGTCGATCACCGTGTCTCCGGCCCGGATGATGGCTCCGCCCATCAGCGAGGTGTCGATTCGGCTGGTCATCTCTACGGCTTTGCCGAAGCGTCGCTTGAGGCCCTGCGTGAGCTGATCGACCTGCTCATCGGTGAGCGGGTAGGCGGACACCACCTCGACGTCGAGGGTCTGTTCCTCTTCGGCCCGCCGCTCTTCGAACTGCCCGGCGATTTCCGCCAGCAGCGGCAAACGCTTGTTCGTCGCAAGAACATTCAGAAAGCGCTTCGCGCGATCATTGAGCTGGTCCTTAAACAGGTCAGCCAGCCGTCGCGCCTTGGCTTCGTCGTCCAGGCTGGGCGTTTCCAGCAGCTCCTGAACGGCAGGCTCAGCAACCGCGCCCGCCAGCAGCGAGAGCATCGATGACCAGCGCGGGAGCTCACCGTCGGACTTCGCGATGTCAAACGCCGCATTGGCGTAGGGGCGAGCAAGCGTCGCGGATTCAGCCATTGCTAGAGCTCCGCTGCGAGCTGGTTGAGCAGCGCCGCATGCTTCTCGGCATCAACGGTTTCGCCGAGCACCTTCTCAGCACCGCTGAGCGCAAGCGTCGCCACCTGTGCGCGCAGCGATTCCTTGACCCGGTTGGTTTCCTGCTCAATTTCGGCGCGGGCGGTTTCGAGCATGCGCGCGCCCTCTTCGCGGGCGTCGCTCTTCGCTTCTTCGACCATCTGGCTGGCCCGGGCACGGGCCTGCTCAATGATCTCCGTAGCCTGTTGCTTTGCTTCGTTGAGCTGCTCGTCAACCGCGGCCTTGGCTTCTTCGAGGTTCTTCTCGGCCCGCTCGGAGGCAGCCAGCCCTTCGGCAATTGCCGCCTGGCGTTCGCGCATCGCCTGAACGATTGGGGGCCAGATGAACTTCCAGCAGAAATACAGAAAGACCACGAAGGTGATGGTCTGGCCGAGCAGCGTGGCGTTGAGATTCATCGCTTTACCTCAGAGAACTGATCAGGTCCGGTTCGGAGCTCCGAACGTCTAGAGTGCGAAAATCAGATAGAGGCCGATGCCGACCGCAATCATCGGCACGGCGTCAACGAGGCCGAGGATGATGAAGAGCTGGGTTCGCAGGGTCGGCAGCAGTTCCGGCTGTCGAGCGACGCCATCCATGAAGCGCCCTCCGAGCAGGCCAACGCCGATTGACGCACCAATTGCGGCGAGACCCATCATCAGCGCACCCGCGATGAAAACTAGCCCTTGTTCCATGATTACTCCCGATTACCTTGCTTGCGTTGGGTTGTATGGTTTCTTGTCGCGCAGCTGCGCTCAGTGTTCGTCCGTTTCGTGAGCCTGGCTCATGTACACCACCGTCAGCACCGCAAAAACGAACGCCTGCAGCGTGATGACGATGACGTGGAACACGGCCCAGCCCCACTGCAGCACGCCGCCGAACAGGCCGAACATCAGGCCGCCACCGAACATGAGTGCAATGAGAACGAAAATCAGCTCGCCAGCGTACATGTTGCCGAACAGCCGCAGTCCCAGAGACAGCGGCTTGGCGATCAGCGTTACGCCTTCGAGCAGGAAGTTGACGGGGGCCAGCCACTTCGGGAACGGGTGGAACAGCAGCTCCGCCGCGAAGCCGCCGGGGCCCTTACATTTAATGCTGTAAAAGATCACGAACGCGAACACCGTCAGCGACAGCCCCATCGTGATATTCGGATCCGTACTCGGTACGACCTTCATGTGGCTGATACCGAGGGAGCCGGCGACATAAGGAATCCAGTCCACCGGCACGAGGTCCATCAGGTTCATCAGAAACACCCAGACAAAGATGGTCAGCGCCATGGGTGCGATGAGATCGTTCTTGTACGGAAAAATGCTGCGGGTGATGTCGTCGATGAAGTCGACGATCATCTCGACGAAATTCTGTCCTCCGGAGGGCACCCCGGCCGTCGCACTCTTGGCGACCCGGTAGAACAGGAACGTGAACAGTCCACCGGTGATGATGCTCCACAGCATGCTGTCGACATTGATCGACCAGAAGCCCATCGACGCTGCTTCGGCTGCACTGTGAGCGAAGCCCCAGTGACCATCAGGCAACTGACCGAAAGTCAGGTTGGTCAGATGGTGCTCGATGTATTCTGAAGATGTTTCGTATTCGGTTGCCATGATTCCAGGGTCGTTGGCCTGTCTCTTGGTAGGCAATCTCTGCGTCGGTCCCTTTGCACCAGTATGGGCCTCGGGCCGTCACTGTAGTGTGTGGACGCTCCGGATTGCTGCTGCAGCGGTCACCTGCTGTAAGTTGCCGTTCTTGTTATCGCTTCTCTGACCGCTCTTCTGTTCTCTTTTCTTCTGTTCGTCTGTTCTTGCGTTCTTCTGTTCTACTCTGACCGCGCTGCTCTGCTTATCTCTGCTCTATCTGAGGCAGTACAACAGCGCCTTCCGTGCGTAACGCGTCAGCGCTGGGCGCCACCGAGCCCTCTGGTCAGGCGCTTCAGGCTGTCGACCAGAACAGCCAGAACAAAGCCCACGATCAGCACCCCGCGGTGCTCCTTGACGACCAGCAGCACCCCGGCGAGCGCGCCAACCGCAAGCCAGAACCGGCTGGCAGCCAGCAGCAGGATGATCCCGGCCCGACCGCCGGTTTCCTCGAGGGAGGCCGCGGTCGGCCTGCGAACACCCGCCTCGACATCGATTTCAGCCTCAGGCGGCCCGGACTCCGCGAGGTGGGCCGACACCCGCTCAATGAACCGGGTTACCGTCACCAGAACCAGAGCCCCGAGCATTGCGGCAAGGCCCGGTTCTACGCTGCCGTACCAGAGGCCTGCTCCGGTTCCGATCAGCGTCGCTGAGATGAACGGGACGAGCCCGGCTGCGACTTTCAGACGACCTCCTGGCCGATGGCGCACCCCCTAGAGCTTCCGCGGGGATACCGGCAAAAAGGGTTCAGCGTTCGCGAATTCTGCCACCCCCGAACAACGCTATCGGTCAGGGGCCTCTCAAGCGGCGGCGCATATTATAAGGATGATGCTGCGGCGCAGCAATGAAAAAGCCGGTGTCAGAACACCGGTTTTGCAAGGGTTTGTGATCCAACTCCGGGCGATCAGGGTAGAGCAGATCTCAGCGCAGATGGGCGAGGACGCCTTCCAGCTCATCGAGGCTCGAGAAGCGAATTTTCAGCTCACCGCGGCCCTTCGCGTTCTGGTTGATCGTAACTGGAGCGCCGAGCTTGTCGGAGAGCTCACGTTCCAGCACCGCCGTATCGGCGTCGACCGGGCGCCCCGTGGCACCCGCGGCGGATCGGGGGCTGCCGACCTGCAGACGCCGGACCAGCGCTTCTGCCTGCCGCACCGACAGGCCCTTTTCGATGACCTCGGTCGCCGCCCGCTCCTGATCCAGCGGTTCCAGGCCGAGCAGGGCCCGCGCATGCCCCATTTCCAGGTCGCCATTCGCGAGCAGCTCCCGGACCGGCGGTGCCAGATTCAGCAGCCGCAGCAGGTTGGCGACCGCCGCGCGGGACTTGCCAACGGTGTCGGCAATCTGTTGCTGGGTCAGTCCGAACTCAGTTTTCAGCCGATCGAACGCCATTGCCTCTTCGAGGGGGTTGAGGTCTTCGCGCTGGATGTTCTCGATCAGCGCCATCGCCCCCGCAGAACGATCGTCGACCTCTCGAACGAGGACCGGCACCTTGTTGAGACCAGCAAGCTGCGCAGCACGCCAGCGCCGTTCGCCAGCAATCAGCTCAAACCGGCCTCCGGGTCGCGGCCGCACGACCAGCGGCTGCATCAATCCCTGCGCCCGGATCGAAGCGGCAAGCTCGTCGAGCGCCGCCTCGTCAAAATCACGCCGCGGCTGATACTGGCTGCGCACGATGGCGCTGACGTCCAGGTCCACGAGCGTGCCATCCGCCACCGCGACGGCTGCCTCGGGGGCGGCGGATGTCGTTTCAGCTGGTGCCCTGGGGCGCGAGGTTGACGGCAGCAGGGCATCCAGGCCGCGCCCGAGTCGAGGCTTGCTCACGATGAAGAATCCTCCGGGTTGGTCACGGGCGGGGCTACGGCAGCTTCCGATCGTTTAGCGTGCCGGCGCTTGAGCTCCCCCGCAAGCGCCAGATAGGCGATGGCACCGCGGGATTGACGGTCATAAAGCATGGCCGGCAAGCCGTGGCTGGGTGCTTCCGCCAGCCGAATGTTGCGGGGAATCACGGTTCTGAAGACGCGGTCACCAAAGTGGCTGATCAGCTGCCGGGATACTTCTCTGGTGAGCCCGTTGCGCGGATCGTACATCGTCCTCAGGATTCCCTCGATTTCGAGCTCCGGATTGCCGTGGCCCTGCACGGCGGCAACGGTTTCCTGCAGCGCCGAGATGCCTTCCAGCGCGTAGTACTCGCACTGCATCGGTACCAGCACACCCTGCGCAGCCATGAGGGCGTTCAAGGTCAGGATGTTAAGCGACGGCGGGCAATCGATGAGCACGTAGTCAAAGTCATCCGCCACTTCTGCCAGCCGTTGCCGCAGCCGCTGCTCACGGCCTTCCTCATCCATCAGCCGCACTTCTGCAGCGGTCAGATCGCTGTTCGCCGGCAGCAGACGGTAGCCCGCCTGCGTCGCGCGGGCCACCTGGGACAACGCTATGCCTTCCAGCAGCCAGTCGTAGATCGAAGTTTCGAGCGCGTGCTTGTCGACACCGCTTCCCATGGTGGCGTTGCCCTGGGGATCCAGATCAATCAGCAACACCCGGCTCCCGGCCAGGGACAGCCCCGCAGCGAGATTGATCGACGTCGTCGTCTTACCGACCCCGCCCTTCTGATTAGCTACTGCAATTACGTACATCAGTGGACCGCCGTTTCGATGATGAGCACTTCGTGAGACTCCGGCAGCTCCGGTATCTGCACGCGTTCCTTCTGCACCTGCCCCGCACCCGGGAACTCGCCGGGTTCATCTGCCTCGAGCCCAACATGAGCATGCAGCACCATCCGGCCGTTTTCATCGAGCAGGCGCCGGCCCAGACTCCAGATTCGGGCCGGCGGCGCCACTGCTCTGCTGAGCAGCGTCTCAAATCGCGCTTCCGGCTCATAGTTCTCGACGTCGAGCGCCACCACCTGCACGTTCGAGAGGCCAAGCTCGCGCACGGCCGTGCTCAGAAACCGGCACTTCTTCTCGCTGCGATCGAGCACCACAACCTGACTGCGCGGCCGCAGAACCGCCAGCGGAATCCCCGGCAGACCGCCACCGGAGCCGAGATCGATAAGGCGCTCACCGCGCACCCAGGGCAGCACGCTGACACTATCGAGCAAATGCCTCGGCACGATGCGGCGGATGTCTCGTCGGGAGATCAGGTTGCTCGCCTGATTCCATTTTTCGAGCAGGGTCTGAAAGGCGGTGAGCTGTTCGACCTGTTCTTCGCTGGCAGCAATACCAAGTTCCAACAACCCAGCGCTCAAGGACAGCGTGGTCACCTATCCAACCTGATCCAGTGCCGCCGGGCTGACCGCTGCTTCCTTGACGCGCCGCTGTTTCTGCACGGCTATCAGCAACAGCGACAGCGCGGCCGGTGTAACCCCAGGCACCCGCGAGGCATCGGCCAACGTAGCCGGCCGCCGTTCCGACAGCTTCTGGCGCAGTTCGTTTGACAAGCCATCCAACGCGAGAAAGTCAAAGTCCACGGGAATCGCAAGGGCTTCGTGGCGCCGGATTCTCAAGATCTCGTCCTCCTGGCGCTTGATGTAGCCCGCGTACTTGATTTCCGTTTCGGCGAGCTCCAGCAGGGTCGGTGTCAGCCGGGAGCGCAATCCGTCAGCAATCGGCAGGCAGTCGATCACCTGCTGCAACCGCACACCCGGGCGCCGCAGAAAGCCCGTCAGGTCACTGTCGCGACCGATGAATTCGCCGCTGCTCTGCTCGAGCGTTGCCGCCAGCGACGAACCGGCGACGATCCGCTGAGCGAGCAGAAACTGACGCAGCTCATCCAGGTTCGCCAGCTTGTTACGGAACCCGCTCGCCCGTTCGCTGCCGACCACGCCCAGCTCGATGCCTTTCGGCGTCAGCCGTTGATCGGCATTGTCTTCCCGCAGCCGCAGCCGGTACTCCGCACGGCTGGTAAACATGCGGTACGGTTCGTTGGTACCGAGCGTGATCAGATCATCGACCATGACCCCGAGGTACGCTTCATCGCGCCGCGGGCACCAGGGCTCACTGTCAGCCACCTTGCGCGCCGCGTTCAGACCCGCGAGCAATCCCTGCGCACCGGCCTCCTCGTAACCCGTGGTCCCGTTGATCTGCCCGGCGAAGAACAGTCCCTCCACCTGCCGGGTTTCCAGGGACGGATTGAGATCCCGGGGATCGAAGAAGTCGTACTCGATGGCGTAGCCCGGTCGGGTGATGTGGGCCTTCTCGAAGCCGGCGATGCTGCGTACCAGCTGCACCTGTACGTCGAACGGCAGGCTGGTCGAGATACCGTTTGGATACAGCTCGACGACGTTCAGCCCTTCCGGCTCAACGAAGATCTGGTGCTGCTGACGATCGGCAAACCGAACCACCTTGTCCTCGATGGACGGGCAGTAGCGTGGACCAACACCCTCAATGACGCCGCTGTAGAGGGGCGACCGGTCGAGGCTCGCGCGGATGATGTCGTGCGTACGCTCGTTAGTGTGGGCGATGTAACAGACCGTCTGTTCCGGATGCGCGTCTTCCGGACTCATGAAGGACAGGAACGGCGCCGGATCTTCGCCCGGCTGCACGTCAAGCCGGTCGAGGTCGACGCTGCGACGGTCGATGCGCGGCGGCGTTCCGGTCTTCAGGCGTTCAACACGGAACGGCAGCGCCCGCAATCGCGCCGCCAGCGCGTTCGATGGCGCATCGCCCGCGCGGCCACCATCCTGTTGAGTGAGACCAATATGGATCTTGCCGCCAAGGAAGGTACCGGTGGTCAATACCACGGTCGGCGCCAGAAAGCTGAGCCCCATCTGCGTCTCAACCCCTTTTACGCGACCCTCCTCGATCAGCAGGTCGGTGACGCTCTGCTGGAACAGGTCGAGGCCCTTCTGAGCCTCGATCAGCTCTCGAATCGCCTGGCGGTAGAGCACACGGTCCGCTTGCGCTCGCGTTGCCCGCACCGCCGGCCCCTTGCTGCCGTTCAGCGTGCGGAACTGAATGCCGGCCCGGTCGGCAGCTTTGCCCATGGCCCCGTCGAGCGCGTCGATCTCGCGTACCAGATGGCTCTTGCCGATGCCGCCAATCGCCGGGTTACAGGACATCTGACCAAGGGTCTCGATACTCTGCGTCAGCAGCAGCGTTGCGGCACCAGTGCGCGCGGCGGCGAGCGCCGCCTCGGTACCCGCATGACCGCCGCCGACCACTATCACATCGTAAGACTTGTCGAAGTTCACGCCTGCACGCTCGTCCGGAAAGGCCGGGGATTATAGGCGTTCCGCTGTCAATACGGGACGTTCCACTACTTGCCGATGCAGAAGCTCGAGAAGATTTCGCCAAGCAGGTCGTCGGCCGACACGCGGCCAACGATCCGACCCAGCGCCTCGTGCGCCTGCCGGAGGTCTTCAGCGAACAGCTCCAGGGACTGATCGGGCTGCGCCACGGTCAGCCAGCGCTCGGCTGCAGCCAGGGTCCGGTCGGCTTCCTGAAGTGCTTCGCGATGGCGCTGGCGAGCGCTGAACGGCGCCGCTTCCTGCCGGTAACCTACCGCCGTCAGGACTCGATCCACCAGCTGCTCGAGTCCGGACCCGGTCAATGCCGAAATCGGCCGTGGTTCCGGTACCGGGTCGAAGCCCCGCTGGGCAAGCTCGGCCAGCACCCGCTGGATCGCCGCTTCGACCTGGTCTTCGGCCAGCAGATCCACCTTGTTCAGCACGACAATCAGGCCCGCTGCCGGCAGCCAGTCCGGGAGCACGCCGGGGAGCTCGGGGCGCTGCGCGTCGACGACCAGCAGGCACAGATCAACCCGCTCGGCCCGCGCCAGCGCCCGCCGAACGCCCTCCTGCTCGATCTGGTCGCCGCTGACGCGCAGGCCGGCGGTGTCGACCACCGTGACCGGCACACCCTTGAGCGTCAGATCGACCTCCAGCAGGTCTCGCGTTGTTCCCGGAATATCGCTGACGATCGCGCGGTCGCTCGCGGCGAGGCGATTCAACAGGCTGGATTTGCCGGCGTTTGGTCTGCCGAGGAGCGCGACCTCGAGCCCTTCCGTGATCAGCTGACCCTGGGCGGTATCGGCCAGGAGCTGGTCGAGGCGTTGCCGGGCCCGGGCGAAGCGCTCGCCGATGGCAGCACCCGCCAGATGATCCACGTCTTCCTCATCCGGGAAATCGAGGGTGGCTTCGACGTAGGTACGGAGCCAGAGGACGTCTTCGGCAACGGCATCCACGGCGCGGGAGAAGGCGCCTTGCATGGACCGGAGCGCACCGCGAGCGGCAGCTTCGGATCCGCTGGCAATGAGATCGGCGATCGCCTCGGCCTGCGCCAGATCGAGCTTGCCGTTAACGAAGGCGCGTTCGCTGAACTCCCCGGGTCGTGCAAGCCGGGCTCCAGCAGCCTGACAGGCGCGCACCATGAGCCCGAGCACGACCGGACCGCCGTGGCCGTGAAACTCCACCACGTCCTCGCCGGTGAAAGACGCTGGACCGGGAAAGGCCACTGCCATGCCTTCATCGATGGCCTCTCCATGCTCGTCCAGAAAGGTACCGAAGCGAAGCTCGCGGGCCCGCAGCGGTCGGCTGAACAGATCCGCCGCGAGCTTAAGCGCCCCGGCACCGGAGAGCCGCACGATACCGACGCCGCCGACTCCGGCTGGCGTCGCGATGGCGACGATCGGTTCGAGCGCGTCTGCAACCACCGCCAGTCAGTCAGGATCAGGCCTGCGCCGGGTTTGCCTGGTCAAACTGCTTCATGACGTACCACTGCTGGGCAATGCTGAGCACGTTGTTCACCAGCCAGTACAGGACCAGCCCGGCGGGGAAGAACAGGAACAGCACCGTGAACATGACCGGCATCAGCTT
Source organism: Pseudomonadota bacterium (assembly GCA_038757945.1). GTDB lineage: Bacteria > Pseudomonadota > Gammaproteobacteria > Pseudomonadales > Azotimanducaceae > CALHVX01. The sequence goes on along the minus strand of JBCDGJ010000038.1, from coordinate 9,570 downwards.
CATGACCCGCTGCTGCATCGGGTCTCCCATCTGCGGTGACAACAGCTGCTGCAGGTACATGCTGCCGCCCATGAGCAGGGGCAGGATGAAGAACGGATCCATGACCGAGAGGTCATTGATCCAGCCGACGAACGGAGCCTGACGGAGCTCCACGCTCTCGTAGAGCACCCAGTACAGGGCCAGGAAAATCGGCATTGGAAGCAGCATCGGCAGGCACCCGCCAAGGGGATTTACCCCCTCTTTCTGGTACAGCTTCATCATTTCCTGCGACAGCTTCTGCCGGTCAGACGCGTAGCGCTCCTGCATCCGCTTCATCTGCGGAGCGACGCGGCGCATGTTCGCCATGGACTTGTACGCTTTGGCAGACAGGGGATAAAGGATCGCCTTGACCAGCAGCGTCAGTAGAACAATGGCAACGCCCCAGTTGCCGGTCACGGCGTTGAACCACTGCAGCAGCTTGAAGAGGGGAACGGCGAGCCACCACAGGAACCCGTAGTCGACGGTCAGATTCAGGTTCGGCGCGATCTCCTCGAGCCGGTCCTGGTCCTTGGGTCCGGCATAGAACTGCACCGGCAGCTTCGCGCTCGCGCCCGGCGCAAGCTCGATGGCCGGGCCGACAAAACCGAAGGCGTAGGTGCCATCGTTGCGCTTCTGGCCGTAGAAGCGATTGGTCTGATCCTGCGGCGGAACCCAGGCGGTCAGAAAGTAGTGCTGCAGAAACGCGATCCAGCCGCCGTCTACCGTCTCCCGGTAGTCACCATCGTCGTCGAGATCATCAAAAGCCAGCTTTTCGTAGCGGCTTTCTGGCGTAGTCAGCGCTGCGCCAACGTAGGGCTGTGGTCCAAGCGCCATACCCTCTGACCCCGGTGGCTCGGCTGTGTCGCGTTTGATCTGCGCAAACAGAGCCGTCTGGACCGGCGTTGCTCGACGATTCTCAAGATCGTAGCTCACTTCGACAAGATAGCTGCCAGCACTGAAGCGATAGTGTTTCCGCACCAGCAGACCATCGACTTCAGCGACCAGCTCGACGGTAAGCTCCTCACTCTCAGAGGCCTGTGCTGTGAGTGAATATTCACTTTGCGTTGCGTTGAAAAGCGGGCGATTACTGCCCTTGTCGATCCCGTCCCGTCCGATCAGGCCGCTCTGTGCCACGTAGGTACGGTTCTGGCCCTGATTCAGCAGCAGAAAGGGTACATCGGGGTTATCGCGCGATACGGGAAACTTAGGCAGCTGCACTCGCACGAGGTCACCGCCGAGACGGTCGATCCAGACATCCAGCGCCGGTGTCGAAACCCTGACCAGGCGGTCGCCGGCGGCGGGCGCAGCCGCGCTTGGCGGGGCGATACCGGCGGGAGATGCTGGCGCCAGCAGGGAATCGTCCGGCGCATCGCCGGCAGACGTGGTGTCCGCTGGTGCGGCAGCCAGAGCAGGCGCAGCTGAAGCCACCGTCAGATCCTCTGCAGCGGGCGCTGCGTAGGCCGTCGGGTCAACTTCCTGACCGTAGTCCTGTGACCACTTGAGGATCAGGAAATAGCCACACGCTGCCAGGCCAACTAGCAGCAGGATTCGTTGCATTTCGGTGGGCAGCACGCCTTACCTCTGTTCTTCGTTGTGCGAGGGCACGGGATCGAAGCCACCGGCGCACATCGGTTGACAGCGCGCCAGCCGATGCACGGTCAGCCACAGCCCCGGCCACAGGCCGCGGGTCCTGAGCGCCTCCAGGGCGTATGCCGAACAGGTCGGATGAAACCGACACTGCTGACCGATAAACGGGCTCAGCGTGTATCGATAGCCGTAGATCAGCGCGATGAACGGCCACGCCAGCAACCGGTTGAGAGGTTCAATCAGTGCCATCGTTCCAGGCTGCTCCGCTACGGGGCGGGCAGTGTACCTAAATCGCTTCACGAGCCACACGGTCCAGCGCGTTATCAAAGGTCTCAGGCAGTTGCTTCAGGACGTCGCGGCTCAGGGCCTGGACCACAAGGTCAACTTTCGGAAGCGTGGCCGCTCGGCGCCGAAACCGCTCTCGCAGCAGGCGCTTTACCCGGTTGCGGTCCGCTGCGCGTGGCAGCACCCGTTTTGCGACGATGAGGCCCAACCGAGCCTCGGCGCAGCCATTACGCCGGACAATCACCCGGATGGCACCTGCCTTGACGGTCAATGTTCGCTGTTTGAAAGCTGCGTTGAAGTCCGCGGCAACACCCATGCGGCGCGCTTTGGAAAAGTGCTCCGACCCAGAGGGTTTCCTGGTGTTCATGCCTGCTTACTCGTTGCCGGGCGTCGTGTGACCAATCGTTGGCAGATCGCACGTCTGGCTTCCGCAACCGCTAGCCAGCGGGTCTCGGCGCGGCATCAGTACCGCACATTGCGAGAGCCTTAAGGACGCCAGCGAGGCGGAAGTAGTTTAGAAGGCTGCCCGGACACCGACGTCCCGGTCCTCAAGAATCCGCTAAAGGTGCCGCAACCAGCTCGAAGTGCGGTATTCAGGATATCGAGGGCTGACGAGACTGGGACCAGCGGCTGCCGGCCGGCCATGATCTCTGAAAAGGGGGCAGCCGAGGGCGTTGAGGGAGCCCGTCTCAGACGGCCAGCCGCTTACGGCCGCGGGCCCGACGCGCATTGATCACCTTACGGCCATTTTTGGTAGCCATTCGCGCCCGAAAACCGTGCGTCCGCTTGCGCTTGATGTTGCTCGGCTGAAAGGTACGTTTCATTGCTCACACCGCCAGTCTGTATTGCTCGTGCGTCGCCCCAGGTGTTGCCGCATCGGCTGAGTCGTTGATCAGCAGATGCCACACCCGAAACGGTACGTTGTTCACGGGACGAGCCTACGCCGAGCTTCGGAATACACCGACCGGGCCGCAGGCGTCCTCCCCAGAAAAGGGCCGCGTAGCATAGGGATACGGTACCAGCGTGTCAATTGCACCGCCCGTGCGTGCCGGAGTACGCAGACGTAACGCGCCAAGCCGGTCCGGACAGGCCGTTGGCGGGTGCACCGGCAGAGGTCATTGGCCGGTTTAAGAGTCTTTGGTCAACGTTGGCTGGTCGACCCGGTCAACGGTCGATCAATAGAAGATGAATATTTATAACTGAAAGACTGTTGTTGTTGTTGGCTGCCAGCTCTCATGTGGGAAACTGCCCTAAGCGACTGTCCGCGAAGACCAATCCGGGTAGGATATCCCTGTGGATGTGCCCCCGAAATTGGCGCTTAGAACTGTGCGCGATTCGCGTGTATCTTTGTCCTTCCAGGCCTTATCAGAGTTTTTCCACAGCTTTTTCCACGACCATATTACGATGGTCCGAAATCTACGTCGATTGTCTTGTTAAAGGTTGCTTTGCGAAAGCTACGCTAAGTATTTGAATTGGCTTTCGTTAGTAAAATAACTCGAATTTTGTGACATTTTGTCGTAGCCAAAAGCGCTCCGGTATGACAAATTCGCTCCCCCACCAAGGGTCTGAAACAGGGGCCGGAGAGCCCGTAAACAGACCTCGATCGACGCTTCGAAGTGCCCGTTTGGTGACGGCCATGATGCACGACCTGGCGGAGTGTGTTGGTAGCGGACAGAACGGTGCGCTACTTGCATACAAGTTCCGGAAGATCAGCGAGTGGGTCACAGAGGATTGCCCAAGGCGCAGCGCCTGTTGAACCTTTGGCCAGAAAACAGATGGCCAGAGATCAGCTGGGCAGAGATCAGATGGGCAGAGATCTAATAGATAAGGATTTGGCTAGAGGGGATTGGCCCGGGAATGCGTCTGCCGCTAGGCCGATAGAAGAGACGAACCCAGACCAGGCAAGACTCGGTTAGAAGAGCGTTACTGAATAGACGCCGGACAACGACGACAGCAGCAACAAAGAAAACTTTGGTCGACTTGCTGAAACAACCAGCAAAGACAACAAAAAGAGCAAAAAAGAGACAAGCGGAACCGGAAACCCAGCGGGTGCGTCAGCCGCACGCGCGCAGCTCACCGATCGATCCGCCGTGTACAGGGAAGCAATTAAACAGGACAGCCGGGTCAGCAGGCAGGTGTTCCAGCAGGACTGAGAAGACAGTAATGGCTGGAACGGTTGGCGGGTCAGGGCAGCTCAGCGATAGGGGTATTCGACGTAATGCTCATCGCGGCTCAGCGATTCAGTCAGCCTTCTGCAACCTGATCGGGGATCCGATTTGGCAGATACCGATCCGGGGCAGACGGACAAGACCCGCTCACGGATCCGGGAGGGCCCTGCAGGACACGCAGGGCACGTAGGGAATGAAGCGCTCTTCGGTGAGCAGCTATGCAGCATCAGGATGTTATCGGGCATTGCGTCTGGATGACTTTGGTGCTGTACCCGCCAGATTCAGGTGAACCCGGCAAACAAGAGATACGGGCTTCAGGCCCGAGCGATGGTGTGCGTTGGGGGCACAACTGCGTGACAGATTCATATTGGCGTGCGTGCTTTGAAAATCTGCGAGGACGGATTGATGAGCAGGACTTTGATCTTCTGATAAGACCACTACAGGTTCGGCGTGATGGTGCTCAGCTCGAGTTGCTGGCACCTAACCGATACGTGATTGATGCATTAAACGAACGGTACAGCGGGCTCCTTAACGAGGCGCTGTGCGAAGCTGCTGGAGCGCTTGGGGGTGGTGCGGCGCAAACGTCGGTCCGGGTCGACGTTGGTTCGTTGAGTGCTGTAGCTGCAGCCGACCCCGGTTTTGAATCCGGTGCCGTTAGCGGGTCCGGTCCAAGACCACCGCTGCGGGCGACCCGGGCTCAGCCGGCTGAGATACAGGTCAGCAATCAGCTCAATGAAGCGTTCACCTTCGATAACTTCATCGAAGGCCGATCCAACGAGCTGGCCCGGGCTGCGGCACATCAGGTGTCACAAAACGCCGGCAGCACCTATAACCCGCTGTTGATCTACGGCGGTGTTGGTTTGGGTAAGACCCATCTGATGCATGCGGTGGGGCTGACGATCCGCCAGAGCATGCCGGATGCCAGAGTGCTCTACGTTCATTCGCAGCGATTTGTACAAGACATGGTGGATGCCCTGCATGGCGGCACCATGCAGCAGTTCACCGAGTACTATCGCTCGTCCAATGCGCTGCTGATCGACGATGTACAGTTTTTCGCAAACAAGCTGCGCTCGCAGGATGAGTTCTTCAGCATTTTCAGCTCCCTGCTGGAGCGGGGCCAGCAGATCGTGCTGACGTCTGATCGTTATCCGAGAGAGATCGACGGGCTGGAAGAACGGCTGAAATCCAGATTCGTCTGGGGGCTGACCGTAGAGGTAGAAGCACCGGAGTTGGAAACCCGGGTTGCCATTCTGCGCAAGAAGGCCGAAGCCTGCGGTGTAGACCTCGATACGGATGTGGCTTTCTACATCGCCGAGCGGATTCGAACCAACGTACGCGAGCTTGAGGGGGCGCTGAAACGAACGATTGCGAGCGCGCGCTTTAAGGGCGCAAAGATCACGATTGATCAGGTCCAGCACGCGCTCAGGGATCTGTTTGCGGTGCAAAGCCGCATGATAACGGTCGACAAAATCCAGAAGGCGACCGCCGAGTACTACAACGTCAAGGTTGCCGATCTGCTGTCCAAACGCAGAAGCCGGTCAATTGTTCGCCCTCGCCAGATGGCGATGGCGCTCTCTCGTGAGTTTACGCAGAATTCGCTGCCTGATATCGGCCAGGCGTTCGGAGGCAAAGACCATACGACGGTCATGCACGCCTGCAATAAGATTGCTGAGCTTAAAGAGAGCGATCCGGATATCATGGAGGACTACCGCAATCTAAGCCGGTTGTTGAATACCTAACCGCTCCCTTCGTGACAGACCGTGTATGAAGCTAACGACCACTCGTGAGAATCTGCTCCGCCCTCTTCAGCTGACCACCGGCGTCGTCGAACGCCGGCAGACGCTGCCGGTCCTATCCAATCTGCTGCTGGTCGCTGAGGACGACAGGTTGACCCTGACGGGAACCGACCTCGAAGTTGAGCTCAAGGCAGTCGTTGATGGTGTTCGGGTCGACCAGCCCGGCACGGCGACAGTGCCCGCAAAAAAGCTCGCCGATATCTGGCGCTCCATGCCAGAGGGTAGCGAGGTCACGATTGAGACCCAGGAGGACCGAGCGATCGTTCGGTCAGGCAGGACGCGCTTTAAGCTTGCGGTGCTTCCCGTACAGGACTTTCCGCAGGTCGAGGCGCCGGAAGACGAGCTGGCCGTCGAGCTGCCGCAGGCCGCTGTCATTCGGTTGATTGACCAGGTCAGCTTCTCGATGGCGCAACAGGATGTCAGATATTTTTTAAATGGCATGCTTCTCGAGGTATCGCCGGAGCACGTTCGGACGGTGGCAACCGATGGTCACCGCCTGGCAATGTGCACGCTAGCGGGCGGCGCATCCGAATCGGTCGTTCGATCCATTGTGCCGCGCAAAGGTGTGCTCGAGCTGCGCAAGCTGCTGGTCGATGAGGATGAGCCCGTTCGGCTGCAGCTCTCCTCGAATCATCTGCGGGTGTCGCAGGGGCCCTTCACGCTGGTGACGAAACTGGTAGATGGCAAGTTCCCTGACTATGAAAAGGTGGTGCCTCGGGAAACGGCGCGCCAGGTTAAAGGGGACAGGGAAACGCTGCGCCAGGGATTTCAGCGCGCTTCGATCCTCTCCAATGAGAAGTATCGAGGTGTTCGTCTCACGTTCAATGACGAGCAACTGACGATCCAGGCTAACAACCCGGAGCAGGAAGAGGCCGAAGAGATTGTCTCGGTTGACTACGATGGCGAGCCGATGGAGATAGGGTTCAACGTCAGCTATCTGCAGGACATATTGGGAGTGCTGGATACAGATCAGATTCAGCTCAGCGTGTCTGATTCGAACAGTTCGGCTCTTATAGAGGGGCTTGGTAACGACAACTCGTTGTTTGTCGTCATGCCCATGCGCCTATAGGTCAGGGTCCGGCCTCCTCTACAAAAGCAATCTTTGCGCCCCGGCTGCTGAAGTTTGTTCCAACTGACGCATTCTGTTGAGTAGCGATTTCCGTACGAACAGCGCTCCTTTTCCATTCGGGTTGCACTGGCTCAATCAAACGCGCCAAGGCTTGGGGAATGCGCTTCGTGTATCGAGCATTGGAAGTCGGCCGCATCCGGGTCGGGCCACCTAATCGAGTGGTCCGGAGGTAGAATCCTCAATGGCGCTGTTTCAGGGTCTGGAAATTAGTGGTTTTCGGAATCTGCGAGACGTCCAATTCCAGCCGCATCCAAAGCTCAACTTCTTCGCCGGCGCCAATGGTGCTGGTAAGACAGCCGTTCTTGAAGCCATTCACTACCTGGTCCGAGGGAAGTCCTTCCGGTCTGTGCAGCCGCAGGATCTGATTGGCCGGGATGCTGAACAGCTGCTCGTTCGGGCGAGTCTCAAGCTCGAGCACTCTGACCACGCGCCCGTCGAAGCGGCGGTGCTCAGGCCGCGACAGAGACGGCAGCAGGTTCGTTGGCGGGGAGAGTCAGCGTCAAGCTTCTCTAAGGTTTCGAGTGGTGTGCCTTTGCAGGTCTTTCTTCCAAGCCTTTCGGATTTGGTCTTCGGAGGACCGGGGGAACGTCGAAAATGGCTCGATTGGGGAGCGTTCCACGTGGAACACCGCTACCTTGAGCATTGGCGAAGTTATACGAAGTGTCTGCAGCAGCGGAACGCTCTCATAAAGCAAGCCTCGGAAAGGCAACAGCTTGTTCGATCGCCTGAGTTTCGTGCCTTTACTGACGCAATGATCGGTGCGGCTGATGCGGTAACAGGCGCAAGGCTGTCCTATCTGGCGTGTTGGCGACCATTCTTTGAGTCAAGGCTGCAGCAGCTGGTTACCGGAAGCGCTTTAGCGCAGATGCCTGAGCTGAATTTCAGGCCCTTAGGCTCCTCTAAGTCGCTGTCGTTGCAAGAATTATTAGTGGAAAGCGCCTCGAGGGAGTTAAAATCAGGAATTACGGTGTACGGTCCGCATCGAGCGGATTGCGAGTTGCTTCTGGAAAACCTCCCATTGGCGTCTGCAGCGTCGCGTGGACAGGGAAAGTTAATCGCCCTGGCCATGATGATTGCACAAGCTGACGTTATTGCTGATCGAACGGGGGTCTCCAGCGTATTCCTTATGGATGATCTCGATGCCGAGCTCGACGAGAAAGCGAGGTCTCGACTCTATCAAGCGCTGTCGGAGTGTAGGGCTCAGGTGTTCATCACCGGGGTACGCCCGGGTCCGGACAAAAAGGACGCCAGCCCAGCATCGCTACCAGACAGTTATGCCTTGTTTCACGTGAAACAGGGCTCAGTGACCCAGGAGACTGTGTGACGGACGAAAACAACAATACGCCAGAAAACACCTACGACTCAGGCAGCATCAAAGTCCTCAAAGGTCTAGATGCCGTCCGGAAACGGCCGGGAATGTACATCGGTGATACCGAAGACGGAACGGGGCTCCACCACATGGTGCAGGAGCTGGTCGATAACAGCATCGATGAGGCGCTGGCGGGTCACTGCGATACCGTTACCGTAGTCATACACCCCGAAGAAGCGATCAGCGTCCGAGATAACGGTCGCGGGATCCCGGTCGATATTCACGAGGAAGAGGGCGTGTCAGCAGCCGAAGTCATCATGACCAAGCTGCATGCGGGAGGAAAGTTCGACGATAACAGCTACAAGGTGTCTGGTGGGCTCCACGGGGTTGGGGTTTCGGTAGTTAATGCGCTCTCCGAGGAGTTGCATCTGAAGATCTATCGAGATGGTCAGATGTATGAGCAGACTTATCACCACGGCGTTCCGGAAGCACCGCTTGCCAAGACGGGGACTACTGACGAGCGGGGAACGGAGTGCTATTTCAAGCCTTCTGCGGAAACCTTCGGAAACATCGAATTTCACTACGAAGTGCTTGCCAAGCGTCTGCGAGAGCTCGCTTTTCTGAATTCCGGTGTTCGAATTGCGCTGAAAGATCTCCGTTCCGAGCAGGAAGAGGCCTTCTATTACGAGGGCGGCTTAAAGGCGTTCGTCGAGTATCTGAACGTCAACAAGTCCGCATTGAATGATGTCTTCCACTTCAGTGTCATGCGCGATTCCGAGGATGGCGTTGGCGTTGAGGTCGCTATGCAGTGGAATGATGGCTACCAGGAACAGGTATTCGCCTATACCAACAACATTCCCCAGGGTGATGGGGGTACGCACATTGCTGGTTTCCGTTCCGCCCTGACGCGAACCCTGAACAACTACATCGATAAAGAAGCCATTCTGAAAAAGCAGCAGGTCTCGACGACGGGCGACGATGCACGGGAAGGCCTGACCGCAGTTGTTTCGGTCAAAGTGCCAGACCCGAAGTTCAGCTCACAGACCAAAGACAAGCTGGTTTCCAGCGAGGTCAAGACCGCCGTTGAGCAAGAGTTAGGCAGGTATTTTGCCGAATATCTCGATGAAAACCCGAACGACGCTCGATCCATCGTCTCAAAAATGATCGAGGCCGCGCGCGCGCGTGACGCAGCCCGTAAAGCGCGGGAAATGACCCGCCGGAAAGGCGCGCTCGATATTGCAGGCCTGCCCGGCAAGTTAGCTGACTGTCAGGAAAAGG
>JBCDGJ010000037.1:0-34493 GCA_038757945.1 Pseudomonadota bacterium | reverse complement strand
CAAGAAGCAGAGCGCTGCAAGAAGCGGAGTGCTGCAAGAAGCAGAGCACTGGAATGAAGAGCGCTGAGACAAACAGAGCACTGGGATAAAGAGCGCCGAGATAAACAGCGCCGAGATAAACAGCGCCGGGATAAAGAGCGCTGAAAGAAAAAGAGCGCCAAAAGACAAAAAGGCGCCGAAAGACAAAAGGGTGCCGAATGACAAAAGGGTGCCGAAAGACAAAGAGCGCAGCAAACGCCAGCCCGAACGAACTTGTGGCTCTCCCGATTGCGCCTCGTTTTGCGGCACCAAGAAGAGTGAAGTATCAAGAAGACTGCAGCACCAAATGAACTGCAGCGCAAAAACTGCTGAAGCAACAATTGCAGAAGCCAACAGCCGCTGCCGGCATGCCTTTTCATCACCAGACCAACGCTGAAGCGAGACCGTATTCCAATGCCGATTCCGATGACCGTCGAGGGCGAGGCAGCGCTCCGGGAAGAACTGAAGCACCGTAAGGGCGCACTCCGGACCGAGATTACTCAGGCGATCGCGGAGGCTCGAGAGCACGGTGATCTGAAGGAGAACGCCGAGTACCACGCCGCTCGCGAGCAGCAGGGGTTCAACGAAGGGCGGATACAGGAGATCGAAGGCAAGCTTGCCGATGCGCAGGTCATCGACGTTTCGAAGCTGCCCCCGGGGGACAAGGTGATCTTTGGTGTGACAGTGACCGTGCTGAATGTCGAAACCGACGAGAGCCTGACCTACCGAATCGTCGGTGAGGACGAAGCGGATGTGAAGCAGAATAAGCTGTCGGTCATGTCGCCGATTGCACGGGCGCTGATCGGTAAACGGGTCGGTGACGTCGCCGTGGTCCAGACCCCGGGCGGCGATACCGAGTACGAGATCGACCAGGTTCAGTATCTCTGAGGTACAGGCTCGCAGCAGCGGGCTCCGAGGGCGTGCGAAGTTGCAATCGGAGCCGACCGTGAAGCGTTACCTTGCCGCGCTGCTTGTGCTGCTCGCCGGATGCTCGGGCCTCGAGCCGATGCCGGGACCGGAGCTGCCGCCGCCGCGTGCCGGCGACATCACCCGGATCGATGTGCGCATCGAGGTCGACGCCCCCCGCAACGGTGCGGCACTGCGTAGCAACCTGGTCCTGTTCCTGAGCGTCAATCAGAGTGCCCGTGCGCTGGCAAGCGGGGAACGAACCGGGGTCAGCCCAACCCTGTTCCGACGCCAGGTGCAGCGAGCTGCGGAGGAGGCCCGCCAGGCCCTTGCTCCGTTCGGCTTCTACGATCCGCGCTCCGAAGTTCAGGTCGAGGGCGAAGCCGAGCGTCGCAGTGTTCGCCTCAACGTCAATCCTGGACCCCAGACGGTCCTGCGTTCGGTGGTTATCGAGCTCAGCGGCAGTGGTGCCGACCAGCCGGAACTGGAACGTCTGCAGAACGCCAGCGGGCTCGAGCCGCAGGCGCCGCTGCGTCATGCGGCTTACGACGGCGCCAAGCAGCGGCTGCTCGAGACGGCGTTGGCCCTTGGTTACCTGGATGCGGCGTTTGCGACCGCAGAGCTCAAGGTGTATCCGGAAGCGCGCGCAGCGGACGTTCGCCTGCAGCTGAATACTGGCGAGCGCTACCGCTTTGGTCCCATCGTGGTCGAGCAGGACATTCTGCGTCCGCAATTCGTAGATCGGCTTGTCAACGTCGAGCCTGGCGCGGTGTTCGATGTTCAGCAGCTGATCGATCTGCAGCTGCTGTTGAACGATACGGACTACTTCGCCAACGTTCACATCGATGCGGATCATGAACGGGCTGCAGACCATCAGGTCCCGGTAACCGTGCACACGCAGGCCCAGGCGTCCCAGGCCTATCGAACCGGCATCGGTTACGGGACGGATACCGGTCCGCGTGCCTCCCTTGGGGTGGATCTGCGGCGCCTGAACCGTCGCGGCCATCAGTTTTCCGCCGATCTGCGAGGGTCTGCGATCCGCAACACGCTGGCGACGGAGTACCGTATTCCTATCAAGGACGTAGCCCGGGATCGATTCAGGCTCTTTGCGCGCCTCGATGAAGCGCAGATCGGCGATTCTGACAGCGACCAGTTTTCGCTCGGTGCCAGCCGTGAGGACAGCTGGCTCGGGCTGCGGCGGCAGCTGTACCTGAGATACAACGGCGAGCGTTTCTCCTTCGGCAGCGCACCCAGCGACGAGTCGCGGCTGCTCATGCCGGGCATCAGCCTGTCCTACGATCGTGCGGATGACCGGGTCTTCGTCCGCCGCGGATTCTCGGTCAGGGTCGACACTCATGGTGCGATTGAAAGCCTGGCATCGGACACGACCTTTCTGAGTACGCTCCTGAGCCTGCGTCTGGTACGCCCTCTCGGTCCACGCTCGCGGTTTCTGCTCGGGGCGGAGCTGGGCTATCTGGAAGTGGACGACTTCGACGCGCTGCCGCCGGGGGAGCGGTTCTTTACCGGCGGCGATCGGACCGTACGCGGCTACAGCTTTCAGAGCCTGGCGCCGGAAAATGCGGACGGGGATGTCATCGGCGGCACGCGCCTCAGCATGGTAACCGCCGAAGTCGACACGCTGCTGGTTGGCAACTTCGGCGTGGCGGCCTTTGTCGACCACGGCGCTGCGTCGTCGTCCCTGGGTTCTGACCTCAGCACCGGAATCGGTCTCGGCGTTCGCTATCGATCCCCGGTGGGCATGATCCGAATCGACTTTGCGCATCCGCTCGACGACGACGACCGGGCGGTGCGGCTGCACCTGACGCTGGGATCGGATCTGTGATGCGCTGGCTGCTCGGCCTCGTGATCGGACTGCCGCTGGCGCTGGGGCTGGTGCTTGCGCTGTTGCTTGGTACCGCACCGGGTACCCGGCTGGTGCTCGGTGCCGTGGTTCCGCTGGTGCCGGGACTGTCGATTACTGGGCTGGAAGGCAGCTTGAGCTCGCCACTGCGCGTGAGCGGGCTGCGCTACGCTGCGCCGACGCTCGAGCTTGGGCTCGAGCAGGCGATCCTGCACTGGCGCCCCGGCGCCCTCTTGCGCGGCCGGCTGCGGATAACGGAGCTGGCAGTCGAAGGGCTGAACCTCAAGCTCGGGGCCAGTGCGGAACCTGCGGAGCCGTCACCCGAGGCGGAGCCCCTGCGCCTGCCGGAGCTGCCCGTTGCTGTCGAGCTTGATCAGCTGCGGCTGGTGGATGTTCGCATGCTGGATGAGGCTGGCAACCCGACGCTTGAGCTCAGCAGTGCCGCGCTAACGGGCCATTGGTCCGTGCAGGAGCTGGCGCTCGAGCTCCTCGAGCTGTCGCTCGACACCCCGGATCTGGCGCTGGCGGCGACGGGTGCTGTGACGCTTGCACCGGGCAGCGGTCTCCTTGCCGACGCGCGGCTCCGCAGTCAGCTCCGCTACCAGCTGACGCCGAGCGATCGCAGCTGGACACCGGTGGCGGGTGCTCTCCGGACCCACGGGGCCGTTCGGCAGCTTGAGATCGACAATGCGCTCGAAGCGCCTCACGCCAGCGTGGTCACGGGTGTCCTTAGTGGCCTGCCAACGGTGCCTGCCGTCGACCTCAATATCCGGATCGATGCCGTGGATCCGGCGCAGGTTCGTTCTGGCTGGCCGGCAGGTCAGGTGGGCGGGGAACTCCGCGCGGAAGGTGGCCCGGGATCCTGGGTAGTTGAGGTCAGCGGCCGTGGCACGACGCTGGAGCGCTGGTCGGCCGACCTTGCGGGCCGCTTTCGCGGGTCGCTCTCCCGCGCGGAAATCGAGGCCCTCGAAGCCACCACCAGCTTTGGTCAGCTGACGGCTTCCGGTGCTGTGGGCTGGCAGGAACAGCTGGCGGCGGACCTAAAGCTCCGCCTCACCGGGTTCAATCCCGTCGAGTTTGCGCCGCAGTGGCCGGGCGCTATCGATGCGGAGGTCGACTTCAGTGGCCGCTGGCCGCAGCCGGATGATCCGGCGACCTTGAATCTGCGCCTGGCACCGCTCCGACTGGGCGGCGAGCTGCGCAGCGCGCCGCTGCGAGGAACCCTCGACCTTGCGGTTGCGGACAGCCGGCTCAGCATTGCCGAGGGCGCGCAGCTGCGCTGGGGAGAGAACGAACTGCAGCTCGACGGCATCGTGGATGAAGCAGGGCGCGGCGGCCTGCGCCTGGCGCCGGCCTTCAATGATCTGACCCTGATCCCGGAGCTCGGCGCGCGCGGCCGCGTGAGCGGTGCGCTCGAACTCTCGGGGACGCTGGCCCAGCCTCGCAGCAGCGGTGCGCTCAAGCTCGAGGAGTTCAGCGTTGAGGCGCTCAGCGTTGCGGGCGCGGAAATCGAATGGGCACTTGATGCCGAACAGGCCGCAGCCCAGCAGCTTAGGCTGCGCATTGATGCGCTCGCTGCCGGCGCGCAGCCGCCGGCGCAGATTCAGCTCGATATCAATGGTCCGCTCGATGAGCACGAGGCTGCGCTCAGGGTGGCACAGGGCGACGGTTCGCTCGCTGTGCGCTGGCAGGGTGACGTTGCCGCGCTGCCAGCCGAGCCGGACTGGCTCATGCACCTCGATGGCTGGTGGGCAGACGGCGGCAGCTATCGTTGGACCGTCCTGGAGATTGATGCCCTTCCGGAGACCGGTGCTGGCTGGATGCTCGGGTCCGGGGGTTCCGGCGTTGCCTCAGCGCTCGAGCAGCGCCTCGCCAGATCCTGCTTTGTGCCGCGGCCGCGGGCGGCGCGCACTGCAGCGGCGCTGGAGCGGCCAGCCTGGTGGGATGATCCCGGCCAGCTGTGTATCGCGGCGAGCCGAGATGTGGCGGGGGCGCTGGATCTCGCCTACGACCTCGATGCGCTGCCACTGGCGCTGGCGCAACCCGTGCTGCAGCCTGAGCAGTCACTCAGCGGCCGGCTGAGCGGCGGTGGTGAGCTGCGTCTGCCCGATCCGCAGCAACCGGCGATGACCGGGCGGGCTACCCTTAACCTCGCCGACCTGGAGTTCAGGCTCCAGGGTTACGATACCGACAATCCGGAACGTCGAGCGCGGGTACTGACGGCTGCCGGTGGGGGTCTGAACCTCGTCAGCAAGGGCAAGACCGCGCAGCTGGAACTGGATCTTCCCCTGACGCTGTACGACTACGCACAGGTGTCTGAGGAAGACGCGGCAGCGCAGGCCGAACTCCCGGCACTGTTCGAAGCGCAGCTGAACGTCGATCTCGACGCGGCTTCCTGGGATCAGGTTGCCCTGCGTGGGAGCGCGCGTGCGAGCGTGGATTCGCTCGGTTTTCTCAGCGCTTTAAGCCCCGAAGTCACTGCCGCGGGAGGCCAGCTTCGGGGTGACCTCAGCGTCGCCGGTACGCCGGCGGAGCCGCTCTTCGGGGGCAGTCTGCGCTGGCTCGACGGCTCACTGTCGCTGCTCACCCCGGGGCTTGCGCTGCGCGACATCGAGCTTTCGCTGAAACCGACAGCTGGCGGTACCGGCTTTGAGCTTGCGGCCGCGCTGCGCTCCGGTCCCGGGCAGCTGGCGCTCGACGGCACCATCGATCTCGGGCCGCGGGCGGCATCGACCAGCGCCGGTAGTCCGGCCGCCGAATCCCCTGCCGGGCTGACGGCCGCGCTGCGGGTGACCGGCGATCGTGCCCTGCTGGTGAATACGGCAGAGGCACGGGTGCTGGCTTCACCGGAGCTTACGGTGCGCTATCAGCCTCAGCTGCTGACGCTGCGAGGCGCCGTCGCGGTCCCCGAAGCGAACATTGCCCTGCAGCAGTTTCCGCCGTCGGCGGTCGTCAGCAGCCGGGACGCGGTGGTCATTCGGGAGTCTGCGGAGGAACGTGCGACGGACGACGCCCTGGCGATCGACGCTCAGCTGAAGCTCGAGCTGGGCGAGCGGGTGAGCTTCAGCGGATTCGGACTCGAGACGCGAATGACCGGTGCGCTCGATGTACGACAACGGCCGAACCGTAACCCGACCGGGCGTGGGGAAATCGAGCTCAAGGACGGTGAGTTTCGGGCCTACGGCCAGAGTCTCGCGATCGAACGCGGCCTCGCGATCTGGACTGACAGCCCTATTGCGGAGCCGGGTATCGACCTGCGTGCTTATCGTCTGCCGCGACCGGATATAAAGGTTGGCGTGCACGCTCGCGGCCCGCTGTCCGTGCCGCGCATCGAGCTGTTTTCGGAGCCGACGCTGACCGAGTCCGATCAGCTGTCGTACCTGGTCCTCGGACGCCCGCTGGAGAACAATTCTTCATCCGAGCAGTCGCTGTTGTCACAGGCGGCGCTGGCGCTCGGCATTCGCGGCGGCAACTTTCTCACGAACCAGTTTGGCGATCGGCTTGGCGTCGACGAGATCGGGATTCAGACCGAAGCCGGTGCCGGTGCCGACCAGGCTGCCTTCGTGGTCGGCAAGTATCTGTCCCCGTCGCTGTACGTGAGCTACGGCGTCGGGCTGCTCGACGCGGTCTCGCGGCTCAAGCTCGAGTACTTTCTATCGCGTTCCTGGACCCTGCAGAGCGAGTCTTCGACCCTGGCGAGCGGCGGTGACCTGATTTATCACATCGAGCGCAATTAGCGCCGGGCCCGGCGATGGCCTAGCGAGAGAAGCGGAGCAGATTGGAAAGCCTGGGATTGGGATCCGGATTGCGCCGCAGCAGCACCAGCATGCCGCCGATCTGCTGCACGATCGCGCTCCGCAGGTTGGCGGTGACCGCGTTGGCTATGGCGCTGCGAGCGGCTTTATCGCCGACCACTTTGACCTTGATCAGCTCATGGTCGGTCAGGGCCCGGTCCAATTCCGCCAGCACGCCGTCGTTCAGCCCGGCGTCACCGATCTGTACGACCGGCTTCAGATGGTGGGCAATCTGCCGACAGCGCCGGCGCAGCGCCGCGTCGGGTTGCTCGAGCGGGTGCATGTCAGCGTCAGCCATGGGTTGGAGTCCGGCGGAGAAAATAGGGTGTTGTCGGTGCATCGATCGGGTGTTGAGTCGTGCCAGCCAAGGGCAGGGCGGCTGCTTGCTCCGCGGCCGTGCGGCGCGGGAGTATACCCGGTTGCAGCCGCAGCGGGGCCGGGTTCCGGGTCGGGTGGCAACGGAGACGACAGTGACCAAGCGCAGCAAATCATCAGACCGCTGGCTACGCCGACAGCAACGTGATCCCTTCGCGCAGCGAGCGCGGACAGAAGGGCAGGTATCGCGTGCCCACTTCAAGCTGAAGGAGCTGGACGAGCGGTTTGGGCTGATCAGAAAGGGCCAGGCTGTGCTCGAGCTGGGTGCAGCACCCGGTGGCTGGACCCGTTATCTCGAGGAGCGCCTGGGTGATACCGGGCTGCTGGTTGCCTGCGACAGCCGTCCGCTGACCCACGGTCCGGCAACTCGCTATGTCGAGGGTGACTACGGCGAACCTGAGGTAGACAGTATTATTGACGATATTGTCGCAGAGCGCGGTCTGGACCTTGTCTTATCCGATATGGCCCCCAACTTAAGCGGTATCAAGGCGGCGGATCAGGCCCGTGCTATGGGGCTTGCCGAGCTGGCGGAGGATGCGGCACGCCGCTGGCTGAACCCAGGCGGCAGCCTGCTGGTCAAACTGTTTCAGGGTGAAGGAGTTGACGCACGGTTGGCGGGTCTGCGCCGAGACTTCGGTAAGGCTCGGCTGGTGAAGCCCCGTGCTTCGCGGTCCCAGTCCCGAGAAGTCTATGCCATTGCGCTAGCATTCAATGGTGTAAGCTCTGGCTGACGCAGACTCGGAGAGCGTCTGACCGCGTCCGTTCCAGCGCCGGAATTCATGGAGATCCCCCACGGGTCTTCGTACAAGAGGATAAGCCCTTGTCAGATATGGGAAAAAATCTACTGCTCTGGCTGGTGATCGCCGCCGTGCTGCTGACTGTGTTCAACAACTTTTCGGCGCCGGAGAAGCCATCGGGGCTCAGCTACTCCGAGTTCCTGCAGGAGGTACGATCCGACCGGGTGCGCCAGGTCGAGATCTACGACAACGTCATTCGCGGGCAGGACACCGCCGGTCAGCCGTTCACGGTGATCCGCCCCAATGCCTATGATCCGAAGCTGCTCGATGACCTGTACAACCATGGGGTGAACATCATCGGCAAGGAGCCGGAGAAAACCAGCATCTGGACGCAGCTCCTCATCGCGAGCTTCCCGATCCTGATCATCATTGGTGTGTTTATGCTCTTCATGCGCCAGATGCAGGGCGGCGGCGGTGGCCGCGGTGGCCCCATGGCGTTCGGTAAGAGCAAGGCCAAGCTCCTGTCCGAGGATCAGATCAAGACGACGTTTGTCGACGTCGCGGGCGTCGACGAAGCGAAGGAAGACGTTCAGGAACTCGTCGAGTTTCTGCGCGATCCCGGCAAATTTCAGCGTCTTGGCGGCCGCATTCCGCGCGGCATTCTCATGGTCGGCTCGCCGGGTACCGGTAAGACGCTGCTGGCCAAGGCTATTGCTGGCGAAGCAAAGGTGCCGTTCTTTTCCATCTCCGGATCCGACTTCGTTGAGATGTTTGTCGGCGTCGGCGCATCCCGGGTACGGGACATGTTCGAGCAGGCCAAGAAGCAGGCGCCCTGCATCATCTTCATTGACGAGATTGATGCTGTCGGCCGGCACCGTGGTGCAGGCCTTGGTGGCGGGCATGACGAGCGCGAGCAGACGCTGAACCAGCTGCTGGTTGAGATGGACGGCTTTGAGGGCAACGACGGCATCATCGTCATTGCTGCCACTAACCGTCCGGACGTGCTTGATCCGGCGCTGTTGCGCCCCGGCCGATTCGACCGCCAGGTTGTGGTACCGCTGCCGGACATCCGCGGCCGTGAGCAGATCCTCAAGGTGCACATGCGCAAGGTGCCGATCTCCGATGACGTCGACGCCGCGATCATTGCGCGTGGCACGCCCGGCTTCTCCGGTGCCGACCTCGCCAACCTGGTGAACGAGGCGGCGCTGTTTGCAGCCCGCGCCAGCAAGCGGCTCGTTGAAATGGACGAGTTCGAGAAGGCCAAGGACAAGATCATGATGGGTGCCGAACGGCGGTCCATGGTGATGTCCGAAAAAGAAAAGCTGAACACGGCGTACCACGAGGCTGGCCATGCGATCGTCGGCCGCCTGGTGCCGGATCACGATCCGGTCTACAAGGTAACGATTATTCCGCGCGGCCGTGCTCTCGGGGTCACCATGTTCCTGCCGGAAGAGGATCGCTACTCGCTGAGCCGGCAGGGCATCATGAGCCAGATCAAGAGCCTGTTCGGCGGCCGGATAGCTGAGGAAATGATTCTGGGGCCCGATGGGGTTACCACCGGTGCGTCCAATGACATCGAGCGGGCTACCCAGCTGGCGCGCAGCATGGTCACCAAGTGGGGGCTCTCGGACAAGATGGGGCCGCTGATGTACGACGAGGACGACGGCGAAGTCTTCCTGGGCATGTCAGCCGGCGCCAAGCCGAAAGCGTTCTCGCCGCATACGGCGCAGGAGATCGATGGCGAGATCCGGCGGATTATCGACGAGTGTTATGACACCGCGAAGCGGCTGCTCGACGAGAATGTCGACAAGCTGCATAAGATGGCCGAGGCGCTGGTTGAGTACGAGACCATCAACAGCGACCAGATCGATGACATCATGGCCGGCGCCAAGCCGCGGGAGCCGGGCGACACGCCACCGCCACCAGCACCGAGTGCGGGTGGCGGCAAAGAAGCCGATGGTCGTCAGTCACCGCCGATCGGTGGTCCTGCCGAAGACGTCTGAACGGACTCCGCATGTTGTGCTGTGCCCGGTGTACGAGAACGGGCACAGTCAGCGCGTGGCGCCCGCGCCACGCGGCCGTTTGCTGGCCATACCCTATGGTCTGCGGCCAACTACCAACTCCTGTCTGACGCGCTGTGTGTGCCACCGCCGCTGACGGCGTTCTCCACGCGGCGGGCGAGCGGCTCGCCGTGGCTGCACCGCGGCTGATGGGCGTCCTCAACCTGACCGTGGACTCGTTCTCCGATGGCGGCGAGTTGCTGCCCGTCGCTGCCGGGGGCCCATCCTCCGGTGCAGACGACATCGATTGTCAAGCGGTTCGCGCGCGCGCGGAAGCTATGGTCGAGGCCGGTGCTGCAATCCTCGATCTCGGCGCCGAGAGCTCACGTCCGGGTGCGCCGTCGGTACCGGCCGCCGTGGAGCAGGCCCGGGTTCTCGCCGGGCTGGAGACCGTTGCCGATCTGCCCGTGCTGTTGTCGGTCGATACCCGCAAGCCCGAAGTGGCTGCCGCCGCTGTCGCAGCGGGCGCTCACATCATCAACGACATCGAAGGGGGGCGCTCTCCGGCCATGCGCGAGGTGGTTGCCGGCAGCGACGTGGCCCTGTGCATCATGCACATGCAGGGCACGCCGGAAACCATGCAGCAGCGCCCGCACTATCAGGATGTCGTCTCAGAAGTTGCCCTGTTTCTCAACGAGCAGCTCGAGGCCTGTGCGAAACTGGGCATCGAACGGTCACGGCTGCTCATCGATCCCGGCTTCGGGTTCGGCAAGACGCTGGACCATAACCTCGCCCTGCTGCGGGGGCTGGCCGAGATTGCAGCGATCGGGCCGCCGGTGTTGGTCGGCCTGTCGCGCAAAAGCATGTTTGGCGCCATCACTGGTCAACCGGTTGATCAGCGACTGCCGGCATCGATCGCCGGAGCCCTGTTGGCAGTCGAGCGGGGGGCGCGGATCGTGCGGACCCACGATGTGAGGGCAACGGTTGATGCGCTGGCAGTGTGGACGGCCATTCAGTCCGCGTGATTGCGAAGCAGGAAGCAAGCAATGGGTAGAAAGTACTTTGGTACCGACGGTATTCGCGGGCGGGTGGGCGCAAGCCCGATCACTCCGGATTTCTGTCTGCGGCTCGGCTGGGCCGTGGGCAAGGTGCTCGCGAAACGCGGCAATGGCCATGTCCTGATCGGCAAGGACACCCGTATCTCCGGCTACATGCTCGAGTCCGTGCTCGAATCCGGGCTTGCTTCTGCCGGCGCCAGCGTCAGCCTGCTTGGACCCATGCCGACGCCAGCGGTGGCGTATCTCACCCGCACCCTGCGGGCCGACGCCGGTATCGTGATCAGCGCTTCCCACAACCCGTACTTCGACAACGGGATCAAGTTCTTCGACGGCGAGGGCAACAAGCTCGGCGACGATGTCGAGCTCGAGATCGAGGCTCAGCTCGACAACGCCATGACCTGCGTCGAGTCCGATCAGCTCGGCAAGGCGCTGCGGGTGCAGGATGCAGCCGGTCGCTACATCGAGTTCTGCAAGGCGAGCGTCCCGCGCGGCTTCTCGCTGAAAGGGCTGCGTATCGCGCTCGACTGCGCTAACGGGGCGACCTACCACGTTGCCCCGGGTGTCTTCGAAGAGCTTGGCGCGGACGTGTTTGCCTTTGGTAACACGCCCAACGGCACCAACATCAACGACGACTGTGGGGCAACGCATCCAGCTGCGCTCGCTGGCTATGTCAAAGAATATCGAGCAGACATCGGCATCGCTTTTGACGGCGACGGTGATCGCGTGATCATGGTCGACAGCACCGGGCGCATCATTGACGGCGATGAGCTCATCTACATCGTTGCCTCGCACCGCAAGGCCCAGGGCCGTCTGAACGGCGGCGTGGTGGGTACCGTGATGACCAACCTGGGGCTCGAGCAGGCGCTGGCGCGACAGGGTATCGAGTTTGCGCGCGCCAAAGTGGGTGACCGGTACGTGCTCGAGGAACTCCGCGCGCGCGGCTGGGAGGTCGGAGGCGAAAGCTCCGGACACGTGCTGTGCCTGGATCTCACGAGCACCGGAGACGCCATCGTCGCTGCACTGCAGGTGCTGCGCGCGGTAGTAGAACAGGGGCGTTCGCTGACCGAGCTGACCTCCGGCATGTGTAAGTTGCCGCAGGTAATGCTCAACGTCCGTACCCAGGCACCGCCTGCAGAAGTTGCTGTGCACCCGGAGCTGAAGGCCGCCGTTGCCGAGCGCGAATCCCTGCTTGGTGACCGGGGCCGGGTGCTGGTCCGTCCGTCAGGGACCGAGCCGGTCGTGCGGGTCATGGTTGAAGGCAGCGACGAGGGCGAGGTGCGCGAGATCGCCGAGGCCCTGAGCGAGAAGGCGGCGGCCATCAGCTGACGGCGCCGGTCGCAGCTGCCCCCCCCCAGCTCGGGACTGCCGGGGCGCAAGGGCATCCCGAAATACTGCTCCGACTACCCGTTCTTCCGTTTGTGCTCCTGCAGGCGGATCGTTAAGATCCAGCGCTCGCGAGAATAGGTGCGTGTTATGCCTGTAGTGTCCGGCGCCGGCGAGCGCGGTCTGCTGATCGCCGGCAACTGGAAGATGCACGGTACCCGGGAGGAATTGTCTTCCTATCTGGCCACGCTGGCTGACTCGCCGCAGTGGCTGCAGGTGGCCTCGCTGTTCGAAGACTCGGCTGGTGCAGCCGCCGCCCCCGCGCTGTGTGCCGCGCTGTATCTGCCCGCAACGCTCGTTGGCCCGGCGGCCGCAGCCGCGCTGCCGGCGCTGATGGTCGGCGGCCAGAACCTGCATGCGGAGCCTGAGGGTGCCTTCACCGGTGAGCTGTCTGCCACTCATTTGCTTGATGCCGGTGCCCGTTCGGTCCTGGTCGGTCACTCGGAACGCCGCCAGCTGTTCGGCGAGACCGATCCGGTGATTGCGAACAAGGTTGCCGCGGCGGCCGCAGCCGGGCTGCGGCCGGTGCTTTGCGTTGGCGAGACGCTGGCGGAGCGTGAGGCAGGGAGCGCGGAGGCACGTGTAGCGGAGCAGCTCGAGGCTTGTGCGCAGATCTTCCGGGACGGGGTTTCGATTGTCGTCGCCTATGAGCCGGTCTGGGCGATCGGAACGGGCAAGACGGCAAGCCCGGAGGACGCGCAGGCCATGCACCGGTTCGTGCGAGACTGGATCCGGCAACGGAATGCGGACCTCGCGGAGCGCATCATGCTGCTCTACGGCGGCAGCATGAAGCCGAACAACGCCGCTGATCTGCTGGCTCAGGCCGACATCGACGGCGGCCTTATTGGCGGCGCCTCGCTGAAGGCAGATTCGTTCGCCGAGATCCTCGCGACCGCGGCAGACGTACTACATTGATGAAGCGCCGAAGTTGCCGCACTACGAGCGGGTTCGGCCGAAGAGAGACCACGGGGACACTATGAGCACCGTTGAAACAGTAATGGTAATGCTGCTGGTGATTGATGCGCTGGCGCTGGTAGCGCTGGTGATGCTGCAGCAGGGTAAGGGCGCCGATGTCGGAGCGGCTTTTGGCAGCGGATCGTCCAACACGGTCTTCGGGAGTGCAGGCGGCGCCTCTTTCATCACCCGCCTGACGGTCTGGCTGGCCGTCGGCTTTTTTGCGATCTCCTTCGGGCTGGCGTACATCGCCAAGCAGAAGGCAGAGGATCTCGGCACGCTCGGGCTGCCAGTCATCCAACAGGCGGTGGAACCCGCGCTGCCGGAGTTGACTCCTGATCCCGAGGGTGTAGATTCCGACATCCCGGATTTATAGGGCTGGTGCGCGTCCGCAGCACCGCAAGTCAAGCCGAAGTGGTGGAACTGGTAGACACGCTATCTTGAGGGGGTAGTGCGAGTAATCGCGTGCGAGTTCGAGTCTCGCCTTCGGCACCATCATGCACCATCTGACCTTTGCGCTCTGCGGCGCTTCCTGCCGGCCGGGGGCTACTCCGTCGGACCTCGGACCGAGGCCCTTGATTCTGGCAACCAGTCTTCTTTATACTCCGCGGCTCGCTGATGCGGGGTGGAGCAGTCTGGTAGCTCGTCGGGCTCATAACCCGAAGGTCGTGGGTTCAAATCCTGCCCCCGCTACCAATTCAGAAGGGCCCCTGAAAAGGGGCTTCTTCATTTCAGCGGCAGGCGTTCAGGCAGCTGGAAAGAACTCTCTGAGTCTGTTGATCGACGGGAACGAGCGGAAACGCGCGTTGCTCCGGACGAGCACCTGACCAGCAGGCTTCTATCGCAGTGTCGCGCCGTGAGAACGAGATACCGGTCGGTGGTGCGCAGCGCAGGGTAATGCTGGCGGCTTCTGAAGCAAGTTCGGAGGTGGCTAAGAGCCCGCGGCGAATTCAGCGTCCTGGGTATCGACAGGTAAACGGTGTAAGCGCGGTTTGAACCGCGTTTACTGGTGGAAACGGTTCGGAATTGAGGCCAGTGCGGTGATCAGTTTGATGATCCACAGGAGTTCAGCGTCGATTTGCCCGCAGGTGCCCCTGCAGGCGGTACGCGCCGGGCAGTTCTGTGTCGACATTGAGCCCGTTTCCGTTAGAGGCGCCGCATCGTGAGTTAGCGGTGTGCCGGTACCCGCCTCGCGCCGCTGTGCGCAGGCCGGACCGGATGCCGGTGCATGTTTGGCCGTGAGCCGAACCGGAGATGGGCGTCAGGCCCATTTTTTGTGTCTGGCGTTTGACGAGTCTAAGTAAGCGCGAGCGAGCGCAGGATTGAAGAGGTTGTAGAAAAGAGCGGTGGGTGTTCGAGAGCGAACGATTTCCGAGCTGATCAGGCCGACGATCGAAGATCTCGGCTGTGAGCTGTGGGGCGTGGAACTCCATACGGGCGGCAAGCACACGAAGCTCTGTATCTACATCGACCAGGCAGAGGGCGTGACCGTCGATGACTGTGAGCGGGTCAGCCGGGCGCTGTCTGATCTGTTCGATGTCGAAGACATCATGCCGGACCGCTATACGCTCGAAGTGTCGTCGCCCGGTATGGATCGCATCCTGTTCCAACCCGAGCACTACGCCGCGGCGGTTGGCGAGACGATCGAGGTGCGGCTTTCGGTTCCGATCGAGAAGCGTAAACGCCTGACCGGCGTGCTGGTCGGTGTAGAGGATGCGCAAGCGGTTGTTCGCGAGGGTGAGGCTGAGTTTCTGCTGCCCTTCGAGACGATAGCGCGGGCACGGGTGGTGCCACAGCATAGTTTTGGGAACGCCGAGCGCCCGGGCGGCAAGCGCAAGCGCTCTTAGAGGACCCTAGAGTAAGACGATGAGTAAAGAAATCCTGCAGGTCGCGGAAACCGTCTCCCTCGAGAAGGGAGTGCCGAAAGACATCATCTTTGATGCCATCGAAACAGCGCTGGCCACCGCAACCAAGCGACGCTACGACAATGAAGAGGCGGAGTACCAGGTCGACATCGACCGGGAGACCGGCGATTACGAGTCGTTCCGGGTCTGGCTGATCGTCAATCCTGCAGAGTTCGACGAGATCTACCATCCCGATCGCCATACGACCATCGAGCGTGCGGCGGAGCGCGACTCGACCCTGCAACTCGGAGACCATGTTCGGGAGCCGGTTGAGTCCGTCGAGTTCGGGCGTATTGCCGCGCAGACGGCGAAGCAGGTCATCGTGCAGAAGGTCCGCGAAGCCGAGCGTGCGCAGATCGTCGAGGAGTACGAGCCCCGCGTCGGCACGATGCTGAGTGGTACGGTGAAAAAGCTGGGTCGCGAGAGCGTGATCGTCGACCTCGGCAACAACGCCGAGGCCCTGCTTACCCGCGACGCGCTGATTCCGCGGGAAACCTTTCGGGTGGGTGATCGGTTGCGGGCCATGCTGTTTGACATCCGGCCGGAGAATCGCGGACCGCAGCTCATGCTGACGCGCACCTCCAACCAGATGCTGCTGGAGCTGTTCCGCATCGAGGTCCCGGAAGTCGCAGAAAACATCATCGAGATACTGGGTGCCGCGAGGGACCCTGGCTCGCGGGCAAAGATTGCGGTCAAGACCAACGATGGGCGGATTGATCCGGTCGGCGCCTGCGTTGGTATGCGCGGTTCACGGGTGCAGGCCGTGTCCGGGGAACTGGCCGGTGAGCGCATCGATATCGTGCTGTGGGACGACAACCCGGCACAGCTCACCATCAACGCGATGGCGCCTGCCGAGGTCGCTTCTATCGTGCTTGATGAAGAGACGAACACCATGGAGCTGGCGGTCAGCGAGGACAACCTTGCCCAGGCCATCGGTAAGGGTGGTCAGAATGTTCGGCTCGCAAGCGATCTGGTGGGCTGGAAGCTCAACATCATGACCATCGAGGAAGCCCAGGCCAAGCAGGAAGAAGAGAGCGCGCAGTACGTCACCGAGTTCATGGAAGCACTCAGCGTCGACGAAGACGTGGCGATGGTGCTGGTCGAGGAAGGCTTCACGACCCTCGATGAGGTCGCCTATGTCCCGATCGATGAAATGACAGCGATCGAGGGATTTGATGAAGAGATCGTTCTCGAGCTGCGCAATCGCGCGAAGGATGCGCTGCTGACGCGTGCGATCGCCAGCGAGGAAACCCTGAGCGACAAGAAGCCGGCAGAAGACCTGCTGGCGATGGAAGGCATGGAAGAAACGCTGGCGCTGCGATTGGCAAGCCACGACGTGGTCACGATGGAAGACCTCGCCGAGCTGGCCGTAGCCGATTTGCTCGAGTTCGCACCGGATCTGTCTGAAGAAGCCGCTGCGGCATTGATTATGACGGCCCGCGCGCCCTGGTTTGCTGAAGAAGCAGAACAGGCCTGAGCGCACGGGTAGGAAGGAGACTGCATGTCTGATGTAACGGTTCAACAACTGGCAGAAACGGTCGGCGCACCGGTCGATCGGTTGTTGGCGCAGATGCAAGAAGCCGGGCTGCCGCACGGCACCGCGGAAGATGCCGTGTCTGAGGAGCAGAAGCAGGCGCTGCTGCTGCATCTCAAAAAGTCGCACGGTACGGCTGATGCGGGACCAAAGAAGATTACGCTGAAGCGGAAGACGGTAGGCACGCTGAAGACCGGTGGAACCCGGGGTGGACGCAATGTGACCGTTGAGGTTCGACGCAAGCGAACCTACGTCAAGCGCGGAGAAACGCAGCCGGAAGCGGAAGAAGCAGCGAGCGTTCAGGCGCAAGAGCAGGCGCAAGAGCCGGCGGAGGCCCCCGCCGCGGCACCAGCCGTGCCGACGGCCGGTGCTGGTGCGGCCGAGGAGATTGCAGCGCAGCGCGCGGCGGACGAGCGTTCCAAGCAGCTTCTTGCCGATCAGCAGGCGGCGGCGGAACGTGCCGCCGAGGCCGAGAAAGCGGCAGCTGAAGCGGCAGCGGAAGCTGAGGCTGCTGTTGCCCGGGCCGAAGCCGAAGCCGCCGCCGAGGCCAAAGCCGAGGCAGAGCGCCAGGCGGAGGAGACGCAGGGTGCTGCCGCAGCATCAGCGCCGGCGGCGCCCGCCAAGCCGGTGCGGCCGAAGCGTGTCAGCCAGGCACAGCTCGAAGCTCAGCGCATCCGTGAGCAGGAGCAGGCGCGCAAAGCGGCGCTCGAAGCCGCCCGCCGCGAAGAGGCGGCGCTACGCGAAGAGCTCGAGCGCCACGCCGAAGAGCAGAAACGCAAGGAAGCCGAAGCGAAGGCGGCTGCCGAGGCGCGGGCGCGCGACGAAGAGGCGCGTAAAAAGCGCGAGGCCGCCGAAACGCCGGAGCAGATTGCTGCGCGTAACCAGGCTCAGGCGGTGAGCGCCGAGAAGTCCGGCGGCAAGGGTCGGGGCCGCGGCAAAGACAAGGATCGCGGGCGCAAGAGCGATGACCTCGGCGGTCGCCGCCGGCGCGAGCTGACCCTCAAGTCCGGTCGGCCGCGGCGTCGGCAGCAGGCCCGTGTTCTGCAGGTGGACCAGCAGGGCGGCGAGTTCAAGCCGACCGAGTTCATCGCGCGCGAGGTCGAGGTACGCGAGGTCATGACCGTTGGCGATCTTGCGAACAAGATGGCCGTCAAGGCCGGCGACGTCATCAAGACGCTGATGGGCATGGGCGTCATGGCGACCATCAACCAGGCGTTGGATCAGGATACGGCGACGCTGATCGTCGAAGAGATGGGTCACAAGGTCAAACTGGTGGCCGACGACGCGGTTGAGCAGGAGCTCGCCGAGTCGCCCGACACCGGCGGCGAAGAACTGTCCCGGGCGCCGGTCGTCACGGTCATGGGTCACGTTGACCACGGCAAGACCTCACTGCTCGATTACATTCGCAAGGCGCGGGTAGTCAGCGGCGAAGCGGGCGGCATTACGCAGCATATCGGGGCCTATGGCGTCGATACGCCGGATGGCCGGATCACCTTTATCGATACGCCCGGCCACGCTGCCTTTACGGCCATGCGCGCGCGCGGTGCAAAATCGACGGACATCGTCATTCTGGTGGTAGCTGCCGATGATGGCGTCATGCCGCAGACGGAAGAAGCCATTCAGCATGCCAAGGCGGCGGAGGTGCCGATCGTCGTTGCGATCAACAAGTGCGACCTCGAGAACGCGGATCCGGAGCGGGTTACCAACGAGCTTGCGGCCAAGGACGTCGTGCCCGAGGAGTGGGGCGGCGACACGCAGTTTGTGAAGGTCTCTGCCCACACCGGTGAGGGAATTGACAAGCTGCTCGAAGCCCTGGTGCTCCAGTCTGAGATCCTCGAGCTCAAGGCCGTTAAGGAGGCCCCGGGCCGTGGTGTTGTCGTCGAATCACGCTTGGATAAAGGCCGCGGTTCGGTGGCTACGCTGTTGGTGCAGAACGGTACCCTCAAGCAGAGCGACGTGGTGATTGCTGGTGAGTATTTCGGCCGCGTCCGCGCGATGCTCGATGATGCGGGTAAGCCGGTCACTGAAGCTGGACCGTCAACACCGGTCGAGCTGCTCGGCCTGAATGGAACGCCTGGTGCTGGGGATGAGTTTTCCGTTGCGCCGGACGAGAAGCGTGCGCGGGAAATTGCCGAGTTCCGTCGCGACCGTTCGCAGGAGCAGCGTGTGGCGCTGCAGCAGGCAGCCAAGCTCGACAACATGTTCGCCAACCTCAAGGAAGGCGAGAAGCGGGTGATGAAGGTTGTCCTCAAGGCAGACGTGCGCGGTAGCCTAGAAGCCATCCAGCAGGCGCTTGCCGACATGGGCAACGACGAGGTGGCGGTCAACGTCCTCGGCTCCGGCGTCGGCGGCATTACCGAGTCGGACATCAACATGGCGCTGACCTACGGAGCGGCCATGTTCGGATTCAACGTCCGTGCGGACAGCTCCGCGAAGTCGCTGATTGAGCGTGAGGGCGTCGACATCCGCTACTACAGCGTAATCTACGAGCTCCTCGATGACGTGAAGCAGGTGCTGTCCGGCATGCTGGCGCCCGAGCTGCGCGAAGAGATCGTCGGCATCGCCCAGGTACGCGATGTCTTCCGCTCGCCGCGCTTCGGTGCCGTCGCTGGCTGCATGGTTACGGAAGGCACCGTGTACCGCAATCGCCCGATCCGGGTGCTGCGTGACAACGTGGTCATCTACGAAGGTGAGCTCGAGTCGCTGCGCCGCTTCAAAGACGACGTCAACGAGGTGCGTGCCGGCACCGAGTGCGGCATCGGCGTGCGCAACTACAACGATGTGCGGGTCGGCGACCAGATTGAGGTCTTCGAAACCAAAGAGGTCGCGCGTGAGCTCTAAGCGGGACCAGCGTCGGTGAAGGAGTTCGGTCGCGATCTACGCGTTGCGGACTTCGTGCAGCAGGAGCTGGCGCAGATTATCCGCAGCGAGATGCGGGATCCGAGGGTGGGAATGGTGAGCATCAATGATGTTCGGGTCAGCAAGGATCTCAGCTACGCGGACGTCTACGTGACGGCGCTTGGCTGCGATGACGAGACGGCGCAGCGCGAGCTGATCGATGTGCTGTCGCGGGCTGCTGGTTTCCTGCGCTCGACCCTTGCCCGACGGCACAGCATGCGCACCACGCCACGCCTGCGCTTTCATCATGACGATGCCGCGGTACGCGGCCCGCAGCTGGAAGCACTGATCGAACGCGCGGTGCACGAAGATGCCGCGAACGGTGGTTCGGCTGACGGTGCCCGGGAGCAGTCCGAAAATGGCTAGGCGTCGCCGCCGGGGCCGCCCCGTCAACGGCATACTGGTGCTCGATAAGCCGGCTGGTATGACGTCAAATGACGCCGTGCAGTGGGCCAAACGCAGCTATGACGCCCAGAAAGTCGGACACACCGGTGCCCTGGATCCGCTGGCGACGGGCGTGCTGCCGCTGTGCTTCGGTGAGGCGACAAAGTTCTCGCAGTTTCTGCTCGAGTCGGACAAGCGCTACTGGACCCGGCTCAGGCTCGGTATCGAGACTACCAGCGGCGACGCGGACGGCGACGTCGTCGCCGAGCATCCCGTTCCGGCGCTGACGGACGCCAGGGTCGAGACGGCGCTTAGCGCGTTCCGCGGTGAAATCGAACAGGTGCCGTCCATGTACTCGGCCCTCAAGCACAAGGGCCAGCCGCTCTACAAGCTGGCCCGGCAGGGAATCGAGGTTCCTCGGGAACCCCGTCGGGTGACGGTCTTTCGCAACGAGCTGGTGCGGCTCGATGGGACGGAACTCGAGCTCGAGGTGCACTGCAGCAAGGGCACCTATATTCGAACGCTGGCCGAAGATCTCGGTCGCGCCCTGGGCTGCGGCGCACACGTGGTGGCGCTGCGCCGACGCTCCGCGGGGCCGTTTCAGGAGCAGGACGCGATGACCATGGATGCGGTCGAAGCCCTTGCCGATCAGCCGGCCCGCCTCGAACTGCTGCGGCCGATCGAAAGCGCCGTAGCGCAATGGCCGGCACTGGCGTTGAACGAGGATCTGGCGCACTACCTGTGTCAGGGCCAGCCCGTTATCGTGCCGCATGCCCCAACCAGCGGTTGGGTGCGGCTGAACCGGGTCGCTGCAGCTGCGGCTGCTGACGTGCCCGGGCAGAGCATTAATTTTCTTGGTGTTGGTGAAGTTCTCGATGACGGACGGGTGGCACCACGCCGCCTCGTCATTGCGAATGGCGCCGGCACCCCGGGGTGACTGTAAGTATGCGCGGCCACCCTGGATTGACCAACCAAGCATAACTGGAGAAAGAGCCATGGCACTGACTGCCGAATCGAAAGCAGACATCATCAAAGACTTCGCCCGAGAAGAAGGCGATACCGGATCGCCCGAGGTCCAAGTGGCGCTGCTGACGCACAACATCAATTCGCTGCAGGAGCACTTTCGTGATCACAAGAAGGATCACCACTCGCGCCGCGGACTGATTCGTATGGTGAACCAGCGACGTAAGCTGCTGGATTACCTGAAGGGCAAAGACACGAGTCGCTACGCAGAACTGATTAAGCGACTGGGCCTGCGCCGCTAAATGGATTAAGCGCTGCCGGCAATGGGGCCTGCAGCGATGTGAACACTGAGGAAGATATTTTGACTGTTACAACCAAAGGATTTCAGTTCGGTGACCACACGGTGACCCTGGAGACGGGCAAGATTGCCCGTCAGGCCACTGGTGCCGTCATGGTCACCATGGGCAGTACCATGGTGCTGTGCACGGTGGTAGGCGCCAAGAGCGCTCGTCCCGGACAGGGCTTTTTCCCGCTCACCGTGAACTATCAGGAAAAGACCTACTCCACGGGCAAGATCCCCGGCGGCTTTTTCCGACGTGAAGGCCGGCCGTCCGAAAAGGAAACGCTGACCTCTCGGCTCATCGACCGACCCCTGCGACCGCTGTTTCCGAAAGGCTTTCTGAACGAGGTTCAGGTCGTCTGCACGGTCATGTCCGCCGATCGCGACGAAGATCCGGATGTTGCGTCCATGCTCGGCGCTTCTGCAGCCCTGGCGATCTCTGGCATTCCTTTCGATGGGCCGATTGCAGCAGCCCGCGTGGGTTACAAGGATGGCCAGTACCTGCTGAACCCGGGTTACGCAGCGCTCGAGGAATCCGCATTGAGCATGATGGTCGCCGGTACCTCCGACGCTGTGCTCATGGTGGAATCGGAAGCCAAGGAGCTCAGCGAAGACGAAATGCTCGGTGCCGTGCTGTTTGCACACGAAGAGATGCAGGTAGCGGTCACCGCGATCAAAGAGCTGGCGGCTGAGGCCGGCAAGCCGCGCTGGGACTGGCAGCCTGCGGAGACCAATACGGCGCTGCTGGACCAGGTACGTGCGCAGGCGGAAGCCCCGCTCGGCGATGCCTACCGGATCACCGACAAGATGGAGCGCCAGGCCCGCGTCGGCGAGGTCCGCGCGCAGGTCGTCGAGGCCCTCGCTGGCGGCGAGGCATCGGCTAACGATCCGGGCGAGGTCAGCGGCCTGTTCGGCAAAGTTGAAAAGGACATCGTCCGCAATCGCGTGCTGAACGGCGAGGCGCGTATCGATGGCCGCGATCTCAGGACCGTGCGCCCGATCGAGGTGGAAGTCGGCACCCTGCCGAAGACCCATGGCTCTGCGCTGTTCACGCGTGGCGAAACGCAGGCCATCGTGGTTGCGACCCTCGGTACGCTGCGTGACGCGGCGCTCGTCGATGCGCTCGAAGGCAGCTTCAAAGACACCTTCATGCTGCACTACAACTTCCCGCCCTACAGCGTTGGCGAAGCCGGCTTCATGTCCGGCCCCAAGCGCCGGGAGATCGGCCACGGGCGCCTGGCGCGTCGGGGTGTCGCGGCGGTGTTGCCGAAGGACGAGGACTTCCCCTATACGCTTCGCGTCGTCAGCGAGATCACCGAATCCAACGGTTCGAGCTCGATGGCATCCGTTTGCGGGACCTCCCTGGCTCTGATGGATGCGGGCGTACCGGTCAAGGCGCCCGTCGCTGGCGTTGCGATGGGACTGGTCAAGGAAGGCAACCGTTACGCGGTGCTCACCGACATCCTCGGCGACGAGGATCACCTTGGCGATATGGACTTCAAGGTTGCCGGGACCCAGCAGGGTGTGACGGCGCTGCAGATGGACATCAAGATTCAGGGGATCACCGACGAGATCATGGAGCAGGCGCTGCAGCAGGCCAACGAAGCACGGCTGCACATTCTCGGCGAAATGAACAAGGTCATCAGCGAGCCCCGCGCTGAGCTGTCGGAGAACGCGCCGGCGATGACGACCATGAATGTTCATCCGGACAAGATCCGCGACGTGATTGGTAAGGGTGGAGCGACCATCCGCAGCATCGTCGAAGAAACTGGTGCCGAAATCGACATCGACGATGATGGCCTGATTCGCATCTACGCAGAGAACGCCACCGGCAAGCAGGCGGCGATCGACAAGATCATGGCTATCACCGCAGAGGCGGAGATCGGCCGGATCTACCATGGCAAGATCGAGCGGATCGTCGACTTCGGTGCGTTCGTGAACATCCTGCCCGGCAAGGACGGCCTGCTGCACATCTCGCAGATTGCCGAAGAGCGGGTCGAGAAGGTCACCGACTATCTGAAAGAAGGTCAGGAGATCGACGTCGTGGTCCTGGATGTGGACCAGCGTGGCCGTATCAAGCTGTCCATGAAGGAAGTGAAGAACTACGCCGAGAGCGCGTAAGGCTCAAGCTGCTGCGCCGCCCCGGAGCGGCGCGGAAACCGTTACTGAAGCCGGCACTCCCTGCCGGCTTTTTTTGTGTCTGCCGAGCGACCGGCATGCAGCCGGGCGAAGCCTGAAGACCGTTGAGCCGACGCAGTCCGTGCGACAGGCTGTCAGTCGCCGGTTGGTTCGGTCTTCGGCGTCAGCAGCTCGAAGATCCCTTCTTCGATCAGCACCCGCATGCCGAGGCGCTGGTCAGAAAGCCCATCATGTACCCGGTAGTCGAAGCTCAGCCGATCTCCGGTCTCGTTGGCCTCGAAGTACCGAAAGCTGATCTTACCGGTCTGTTCGAGTGATGCGGCGAGTTCAATCAGGTGGGACGACACCAGAAACAGGCACTGTTCGGTGTCCGCAAACCGCTCAAGGATCGCCAGGGAGGCGTCGAAGGCATCTTTGACATTGGTGCCCTTGAACGGCTCATCCATGATCGCAACGGTGCGTTTGCGATTGGCAATGGCTTCTGCAACAGCTTTGACCCGTAGCGCCTCGGCCCGAAAGTAGCTGATGCCGTCGAGCAGATCGTCGTTCAGGGAAATCGCCGTCAGCAGCTGCTGGGCCGGTACGAAGGTGAACTGCGCTGCCGGTACGCCCATGCCGAGGTGCGCGAAGTAGAGCGCTGTTGCAGCCGTTCGGAGGTAGGTGGTCTTGCCGGCCATGTTGGGTCCGGTCAGAAACAGGACCCGCTGAGCCTGATCCAGGGTCAGCGGATTGGGTACGGCGGCGGAGAGCAGCGGATGCCGGAGCCCGGCTGCCGCGATCTTGAGGCTTCCCGAGCTGATCTCCGGCAGGCTGTAGCCGGGCTCTCCGGATACGGCGGCCATGGCGATCAGCGCATCCACTTCGAAGAGCAGTTCCAGCAATCGCTCGAGTGCCTCCCGCTTGCGCAGGCGAAACGCCTGGTCGACCCGCAGTGTCGACCAGAACCAGAAGCCGCGTTCGGCCTGTTGCGCTGCGGGCATCAGGTCCTCGTCAAGCAGCCTTGCCATCTCTTTGAGCAGTGCGGTGAGATCGCCGGCCGAATCAGCATCGCGCAGCGGTTCGAGGAACTGGTGGACCGCGTGCAGCAGGCGCACTGTGAAGACCACGCCGCGGCCGATGCGAAGGTAGAACCGACGTTCCTGGGACCAGAGCGCAAAGGCTGCGAACGGGAACTCAAGCGGGCTCTCCTGTCGGATCACCGGCAGGATTTCGCGCCCGTAGCGCTGCACGTTGTTGATCAGCGTGGCGGCCGGAAAGTGTGTGCTGACCGGTGGGTGTCCCAGGATGAACCGGATGGCCGCTTGGGTTGCGCGAATGCGCTCGGCATTCGCCCAGGGTGCGTCCATCCGGCGCCGCAACGCGAGAGCGCCGCCGTCGGTTCGACAGCGATTGCAGAACTTGAACAGGCTCGGTGCGTCGGGGTCGGCGTCGAACAGCTGCAGGTCGTTGCGGGTGTGGGTATCGAGAATCAGCAGCTCGGGATCGCCACCCGCGGCTGCTGCGGGCGCCGCTCCGTGGGTCACAGCGGCTGCGTCCCGGGCCGGGCAGCACCGGAGGTAACCGGGTGTCGCACCTTCAGCTTGACTGTTGTCGTCCGTTGCGTGGCGTCGCTTACCGGGACTTCCGGTTGCTGATGAGGTCGTCCACTACGGCAGGATCCGCAAGCGTGCTGGTGTCGCCCAGGTTGTCCAGCTCGTCGGCCGCGATCTTGCGCAGGATACGACGCATGATCTTGCCGGATCGGGTTTTCGGCAGGCCGGGGGCCCACTGGATGACGTCCGGCTTCGCAATCGGCCCGATCTCCTTGCGTACCAGGGCGACTAGCTCGGCTTCCAGGCTGTTCGGATCTGCCTGCGACTCCGCCATGAGCGTCACGTAGGCATAGATGCCCTCACCCTTGATGTCGTGCGGAAAGCCGACTACGGCCGCCTCGGCGATGTCTTCATGCAGCACCAGCGCACTCTCGACCTCCGCGGTACCGATACGGTGTCCGGAAACGTTCATGACGTCGTCGACGCGACCGGTGATCCAGTAGTACCCGTCCGCGTCGCGGCGCGCGCCGTCGCCGGTGAAGTAGTAGCCGGGATAAGTGCTGTAGTAGGTATCGATAACCCGCTGGTGATCACCGTAGACGGTCCGGATTTGTCCTGGCCAGCTCGCGGTAATCACCAGATTCCCGCTCGCCTCCTGGTTTTCGATCAGCGCGCCCTCGGCATCCATGAGCGCTGGCTGGACGCCAAAGAATGGCCGGCTTGCCGAGCCGGGCTTGAGGTCTGTCGCCCCCGGCAGCGGGGTAATCATGATGCCGCCGGTTTCTGTCTGCCACCAGGTATCCACGATCGGGCAGCGGCTGTCCCCGACAACGCGGTGGTACCAGTGCCAGGCTTCCGGATTGATCGGCTCGCCGACGCTGCCGAGCAGGCGCAGCGATTTTCGGAACGTACGGGTGACGTAATCATCGCCTTGCGCCATGAGCTGGCGGATAGCGGTCGGGGCCGTGTAGAAAGTATTCACCTGGTGCTTGTCGACGATCTGCCAGCAGCGTGAGGCGTCCGGATAGGTTGGCACGCCTTCGAACATGAGCGTCGTCGCACCGTTGGCAAGGGGACCGTAGATGATGTAGCTGTGCCCGGTAATCCATCCGACGTCTGCCGTGCACCAGTAGATGTCACCGTCGTGGTAGTCGAACACGTACTTGTGGGTCATGGCCGCGTGCAGCAGATAGCCGCCGGACCCATGCTGCACGCCCTTCGGTCGGCCGGTCGAGCCGGACGTATACAGAATGAACAGCGGATCCTCCGCGTCCATCGGCTCGGGCGCGCATTCGGCGGGCTGGCCGTCGGTGAGCTCGTGGTACCAGACATCGCGGTCGGGCTGCCAGGCGATGTCGCTGCCGGTCCGTTTCACAGTGAGTACGGTGTGTACGTTCGGACAATCGGCTATGGCCTCGTCCGTGTTGGCTTTCAGCGGGATCGATTTGCCGCCGCGGATACCCTCATCCGCGGTGATGACGGCCTGGCAGTCCGAATCGAGGATCCGATCTTTAAGCGACTGTGGGGAGAAACCGCCAAACACAACGCTGTGCACTGCGCCGATCCGCGTGCAGGCCAGCATGGCGTACGCCGCTTCGGGGATCATCGGCATGTAGATGCAGACCCGATCGCCACGTTTGACCCCCCGGGACTTGAGGCCGTTCGCCAGGCGGCAGACGGCGTCGTGCAGCTCCTGGTAGGTGATCCGCTGATCGTCGTGCGGATCGTCGCCTTCCCAGATGATGGCGACCTGGTCCGCCTGCTCGGGCAGGTGGCGGTCGATGCAGTTGGCGCTGACGTTGAGGGTTGCGCCGGCAAACCAGTTCACCCTGCCGCTTCGGAGATCCGCATCGACGACCGTTGTCCATGGCGACATCCAGTCGATGAAGGTGCTCGCCTGCTCGGCCCAGAACCCTTCGGGATCGCTGATAGAGCGTTCGTACAGCTGCTGGTAGGCAGTCTCATCGAGCCAGGCCCGGTCTTTCGTGGCTTCTGCGACCGGATAAATGTCTGCAACCGGATCCTGCATCCTCGTTTCTCCAAGTTGGCCCAGTCGGGCCCTTCACTATCGCTGGTCTGTTTCTGGGACTATCGCTGGCTGTGGTTGTCACCGGCTGCAGGTGCTGCCGGTAGCGGTGCTCGGACGCCGGATCGGCGGTCAGGTTGCACCGCGGTCCTTAAGCGCGTCGAGCAGCGCCCGGGTGGCGGCATCCTGGGCGGCCAGCCCCAGGTCATCAGGCGCCGGTGCCGTGGTGCGCGCCTGGAGCAGCGCTGCGAGCGGCCGAGCGAGCACCTTACCGAGCTCCACCCCCCACTGATCGAACGAGTTTATGTCCCACAGAATGCCGAGACAAAACACTTTGTGCTCATAGGCCGCCAGCAGTGCACCGAGCGTTTCCGGCTGCAGCGAATCCAGGATCAGCGTCGTGGAGGGGTGGTTCCCGGGCACCACCCGGTGCGGATTGTCGTGCGTCTGGCCGGCGGCCATGCCCTGGCCCTGCGCCACAGCGTTCGCCTGCAGCCAGCGCTGCATATCCGGCTGCCGGTGCTGGGCGTGCCGGCACAGGATGAAGTCGGCGAAGTAAGTTGCCGTGCCCTGGTGCAGCAGCTGATGGAATGCATGTTGCCCGTTGGTACCGACGCCGCCCCAGAGCACTGGTTGCGTCGGTGTCTCCAGTGGCCGTCCCGCGCGGTTTACGCGCTTGCCGTTGCTTTCCATTTCGAGCTGTTGCAAGTAATCGGGCAACAGCCGCAGGCGGTCGTCGTAACAGAGCACGGCGTGGCTGGTGCAGCCGTAGACGCTGACGTTGAGCCATTCGCTGAGCGCCATGGCGAGCGGCAGATTGTGTTCCCGCTCTGCCTCGAGAAAGTGCCGATCCATTGCCTCGGCGCCGCGCAGCAGTGCACGAAAGTTGTTCCAGCCGAGCGCCAGCGCGATGCTGATCCCGACCGTCGACCAGAGCGAGTACCGACCGCCAACCCAGTCGCCCATGGCCAGCACGCGTTCGGCGGGCAGGCCGAAGGCTGCGGCCGCGGCGACGTTGTTGCTCACCGCGATGAAGTGTTGCGCAATTGCCGCAACCGAACCGGTGCGCTCCAGAAACCAGCTCCGAATCGCGTCTGCGTTCAGGGCCGTCTCCAGGGTACTGAACGATTTGGAGACGACGACGAACAGGGTGGTTTCGGGATTCAGGCTGGTCAGCGTCTGATCCAGCCGGTGACCGTCGATGTTGGAGATGAAGTGGGCGCGCAGGAACGGTTGATGTGAACGGTCTGCCGGCCGCGCCAGGGCGTCGACCACCAGTTCCGGACCCAGATGGGAGCCGCCAATGCCGATGTTGACCACATCGGTGAAGCGTTTGCCGGTATAGCCGCGGTGCTCGCCGCGATGGATGGCGTTGACCAGGTCAGCCATGCGGGTCCGGCCTTCGGTGATCAGCTCGGCCACGGACGCCCGATCGATGTCCTGTTCCGTCTGCCCGTTCACCCAGTCTTCCAGCGTGGCCCGGCTGGCGCGCAGCGCCGTATGCAGGACCGCGCGCTGCTCCGTGCTGTTGATGGGCTGGCCGTCGAACATACGATTGCGTTCGGTCAGCAGGTCGCACTTGTCGACCATGTCGTACAGAAGTGTCAGCACGGCATCGTTCCAGCGTTGCCGATCGAAGTTGACCGTGAGACCTGAGACCGTGAGGTTGCTGCCCTCCGGCAACTGCGCAAGCAGTGTCTTCAGTGATGGCAGCGCACCGGAGCCGAGAAGGCGCTTGAGCTGCTCCGACGCAGTCATGGCTGAACGCGCAGGGCGATGTTGTCGAGCAGCCGCACGCCGCCGATCCAAGCAGCGCCCATGATCCTGAACTGCAGCGTGTCCGCGGTCGGCGCCTCGAGCGTCTCCGCGTCGCAGATCCACAGGTAATCGGTTTTCAGCCCGGCGCCACGTAGCGCGACGCGTGCCGTCTGCTCCAGCTTGCCGTAGCTGCGGGCGCCGTTTTGCAGCGCGCTTCCAACGTCGCTCAGCGTTCGGTACAGAATGGGTGCCTGCTGTCGTTCCGCCGCGCTCAGCTGTTGGTTGCGGGTGGCAATCGCGAGACCGTCGGTGTCGCGCACCACCGGCACCCGGTGCACGCGGGTGGGCAGGTTGAAGTCGCGCAGCATGAGCTCGGTCAGGAACAGCTGCTGGAAGTGCTTCTCTCCGTAGACGAGCGTTTGCGGCTGCACGATGTGACACAGCTTCAGCAGCAGCGTGAGCAGCTCTGTACTGTAGCCGTGCTCGGCCGACTGCGCCGCCCCGATGCCGATGCGTGGCAGGCCAACCCGCACCAGGTCCCTGTAGCCGCGCGGGTAGAGCTCACCTTCCACGGGCTTGAAGAGCACGTCGACGCCGATGTCGGCGAGAAGGTCTTGATCCTGCTCAGCATTGTGCGGATAGCGCTGATAGCTCTCCTGATCGAAAAACAGGTTCGGTCCGGCGTAGCTGGTGACGATCGTGAAGGCGTTGTGCGCCAGGCTTGCGCCGATCAGCGCCGTGTGGCCCTGGTGCAGGTTACCCTTCGTGACGACGAGCCCGACGGAAGCGCCGCTGCGCCGCCAGGACAGGGCGTCTCGCAGTCCCTGGATTGT
The DNA here is from genome assembly GCA_038757945.1 of Pseudomonadota bacterium. Taxonomy (GTDB): domain Bacteria; phylum Pseudomonadota; class Gammaproteobacteria; order Pseudomonadales; family Azotimanducaceae; genus CALHVX01. The sequence continues at coordinate 5,096 of JBCDGJ010000037.1, read as the reverse complement.
GCTTACGACTTGCATGTTGATTGCACCGCCTTCACAGCTCAGATGAGCGTTGGGTGGGGATTGAAAAACTGCCGCGTACCGTCCATCAGCAGCGCGCGTTCGAGCAGCGCTTCGTAGTGCTGCTGATTGTGCGCAAGGTCGATCTCCGCCGCGTTGACAATGAGCAGCGGCGCTGCGTCGTAGTGATGGAAGAACTTTGTGTAGGCCGCAACCAACGCTTCGAGATAGCCCGGATCAATGCGCTGCTCGGCGGCGATGCCGCGCTGGCGGATGCGTTGCAGGAGCACCGGGGTCGGTGCCTGCAGGTAGATCACCAGATCGGGAGTCGGGGGCTGTATACGCAGCGACCGGTGGATTTCCTGGTACAGCGTGTACTCGTGTGGCTCCAGGTTGAGTTCCGCAAACAGGGCGTCTTTCTCGATCAGAAAATCGCTGACGACATCGACCTGCAGCAGCGCGCCGGGATTCAGCGATTCAAGCTGCTGTGCACGCTGCAGCAGAAAGTAGAGCTGGGTCGCCAGCGCGTTGCTGCGGCCGCTCAGGTAGAACTGGTTGAGAAACGGGTTCTCCCCAGCCAGCTCCAGCAGTTCTCCGTAGCCGAGCGTGTGCGCCAGCCGCTGCGCAAGCGTGGTTTTTCCGACCCCGATCGGGCCCTCGACGGCGATGAAGGCTGGCAGCGTGCGGCCGTTGATGCGCTCGGTGAGCGTCGTGCTCGAGAGATCCGCACCAAACCGGGCGTTCATTGGGCGGGCTTTTTCCGTCGCCGGCGGCGGCGTTTGCTCTTGCTCGGTGCCAGCTTGCCACGCATCTCGGCCTGCTGTTCTTCATCAGCCGCCTGGTACTCGGTCCACCAGTCCGCGCGTTCCGTCAGATGCTCCTCCTCCGTGGCGGCGCGCAGGACCAGAAAGTCATAGGCGGCGCGGAAGCGCGGATGGCCAACCAGGGTGCCGATGGATTTGGCGGCCGGCTGGACGAGGCGCTGCTGCAGCAACCAGGTCTCCTTGACGAACTGTGAGAACCGGCGCGGTACGGCAATGATGTGCTGCTGCATTCGCAGGGCTTCGTCAGCGGCCTGCTGGCTGAAGGTCAGCGGCTTGTCGGGTTCCGCCATCTCATGGCAGCGGGCGACGAAGTCTGGCCAGAGCAGAACCGCGAACAGGAAGCCCGGCGTGACCGGCTTATCGGCTGCGACCCGGAGATCCGTGTTCTGCATTGCAGCACGGATCAGTGGTGAATCAGGAGGCGCGCAGGGAAACAGCGTGTTGGCGACATCGTATTCGCACAGCAGATCCCACATCCGATCGGCGTGTCCGGTGAGAAACAGCTTGCTGACCTCATCGAACAGTCGGGCCGGGGCGGCGACCTGTAGCAGGTCGTGCACGGCAGGGATGACATCGGCCACGGCAGGATCGATTGCAAAGCCGAGCTTGGCCTGGAATCGCAGGACCCGCAGCAGCCGCACCGGATCTTCGGTGAATCGGACCTTCGGTGCGCCGATCAGCCTCAGGCGGTTGTGCTTGAGGTCTGCAAGGCCGCCGACGTAGTCCACGACCTCCTCGGTTACCGGATCGAAGTAGAGTGCATTGATGGTCAGATCGCGACGAAAGGCATCATCCTCCATGCTGCCGAACAGGTTGTCGCGCAGGATGAGGCCGTTTGCGTCCTGCTGCCGGTGATCCGACGCGCTTTCGTCGTCGTCATCGTCGGGAGACTTCCGGAAGGTCGAGACTTCGATGATCTCGCGCCCGATGCGCACATGCACGATGCGGAAACGGCGACCGATCAGCCGGGTCCTCGGCAACAGCTCGTGAACTTCTTCCGGTGTCGCGCTGGTAGCTACGTCGAAGTCCTTCGGCGTATTGCCAAGCAGCAGATCCCGGACGCAGCCTCCGACCAGGTACGCCTCGAAGCCGGCGGCAATCAGCCCGTCGGTGACCTCCAGAGCTCGGGAATCGATGCGCTGCCGCGTCAGGCCATGCTCGGCGGCAGGAATTCTTGTTGGTTCGGTCAAGCGTTGTCCCGCCTGCGGCCGCGCTTGCGAGTCCGCGTTCTTGGAATATTCAGGCGCTGACGGCGCTCCCAGAGGCTTTTCCGGGAGATGCCGAGGCGCTCTGCCAGCTCTGTTTCCGTCAGGCTGTCCTGGTGCTCCAGCACGAAGTTGACGAAGTACTCTTCCAGCGAACTCGAATCCAGCGGGGGCTCGCTGGCCGGTGGGGTGGCCGGATCCGGAGTTCGTGCTGGGGCCTCAGGCCGAATGCCGAGGTCTTCGGTACTAATCATAACCCCGCTGCAGAGCAATGCGGCGCGTTCGATTGCGTTTTCGAGTTCCCTGACATTGCCGGGCCAGTGATAGGTCGTCAGGCTGCGCTCGGCCTCCTTGGACAACTCGAGCCCCGTCCGGCCCAGGCGTTGCTGAATGGCCGCCAGCATGTCCCTGGCCAGCAGCAGCGCATCGTCACCACGCTCCCGGAGCGGTGGCACGAGGAGAGAGATGGTAGCAATGCTGCTTTCCAGCGCCGCATTGAACCGCCCTGCTGCGACCAGCGGTGCGAGGGACTGGTTCGCGGTCGCGAGGATCCGCACGTCGACCCGAACCCGGTCCGTTGCCCCGGGGGGCCGCAGGCTGCCGCTGGTCAGTACTTCCAGCAGGCGGGCTTGAGCGGTATCCGCGAGCTCGCCGATGTCTTCCAGCAGCAGCGTGCCGCCCTGTGCTGCCCGGATCAGTCCGCGCTGCACGTTGCCGGGCTGCGTGCTCGCTGTGCCGAACAGCTCGGTCTCGACCAGGGGCGGCGGGAGCGCGCTGCAGTTCAGAGTCAGCAGGGGTGAATGACGGCGCGGGCTGAGGCGGTGCAGGGCGCGTGCGACCAGCTCTTTGCCGCTGCCAATCTCACCGATGACCAGCGCTGGACTGTCCGTGCCGCCGATCTGGTGGACCCGTGCCCGGAGCTCTTCTATGGCGCTGCAGTAGCCAGGGATTTCTATGCCGTTGATGGGTACATCGCTGCGTGGCTCCGGGCGTCGGTTTTCCGCCAGGGCCCGCTCGATCGCGGCCAGCAACTCCTCAATCTCGAGAGGTAGCGGAAGATAATCGTCAGCACCTGCTTTGATCCAGCGTACGGCTTCGCGGATGCCCGGTTCCGGGGCGATGATCAGGGTTGGCAGCTCGGTTAGCGTTTCCCGGTGGGCAGGTGCTTCGTCGCTGGTCAGCACCCGACAGTCGGCGGTCGTATCCGACGCGCTCAGCAATTCCACTCCGTTCGCAGCGAGCTGCGTGGCCAGGTGCCGAAGCTTCGAGTGAGCGCCCGCAGACGCGAATAGTCGGATCATCACAGAAGTTTAACAAACCGCGATTGACCGCTCACTCCGAGGAGGAGGCGGCAGAATCGGACGCAAGCTGTCCCTGCGTCAGGGTTCCCCGGCCCAGCAGCCTGGCCAGCTCCGGGCTTGCAGCGCGCCAGCGCTCGATGCCGAGGGCAAGCAGGTCCTCCGGACCGGCAGGTTGCCGGTTGTCCTCGGCAGTCAAGAGCCCCAGGGTACGCAGGACGCGCTGCAGGTTGTCCGTTGCCGTTGCGTCGCGAATTGCCGGTGCACCGTGCTGCTTAGACAGCTTGTTGCCTCGATGATCGACGATCACCGGAACGTGGCCGTAGCGGGGCCGTTCGAGACCCAGCAGATCCATCAACCAGAGTTGCCGCGCGGTACTCTCCAGCAGATCACGGCCGCGCACGATCTCGTTGATCGCCGGATCACCGTCGTCGACCGCGGTTGCCAGCTGGTAGGCAATCAGGCCATCACGGCGGCGGATCACGAAATCGCCGTTCTGTGCCAGCAGATCCGCGCGTTGCGGACCCGCGAAGCGGTCTTCGAAGCCGATCGGTGCGGCGTCGACGCGGACCCGAATGGCGGCGTCGGACAGCGGTTCGCGCTGGTTTCGGCAGGTGCCTGGATAAGGCCTCCCAGCGATAGACCGGCGGCTGCACCGGCAATAGAAAGACGCCTTCTCGAGCTCAACGAGCGCCGCCTGGTAGCGGTCCAGATGGTTGCTCTGATGGTCAACGGCGCCGTCCCAGTGCAGGGCATGGGCATCCAGGCTCTTGAGAATCGCGTCCTCGGAACCAGGCTCGCTGCGGGGTCCATCCAGATCATCGATACGCAGCAGCCAGCGGCCGCTGGAAGCTCGTGCATCCAGGTAGGAGACCGTGGCGGTAAACAGCGAGCCCCAATGCAGGGGCCCGGTGGGCGAGGGGGCGAAGCGGCCGCTGTAGCCGGCCGCCGGCGGTGGCGACTCAGCCGTGGAGCTGGCGCTCTTTGATTTCTTCAAGCGACTTGCAGTCGACGCACTGGGTTGCGGTCGGCCGAGCCTCGAGCCGGCGAAGCCCGATCTCGATGCCGCAGGTGTCGCAGTAGCCGTAGTCTTCCTGATCCAGACGCTCGACCGTCTGATCGATCTTCTTGATCAGCTTCCGCTCGCGATCCCGCGTGCGCAGCTCGATGGAGAACTCCTCCTCCTGCGTTGCCCGGTCTGCTGGATCTGGGAAGTTGGCGGCTTCGTCGCGCATGTGGTCGACGGTCCGATCGACTTCTTCCATGAGATCGTTGCGCCACCGCAGCAGGATCGAACGGAAGTGCGCCAGTTGCGCTTCATTCATGTAGTCCTCTTCCGGCCCGGGCTCATAGGGCTGGAAGTTCTTGAACGGCGAATCCGGTCTGGCGATACGCTGGATCGGCTGCACGGTTGCCAGAGCTTTCGGTGTCGGTCGTTTCGGAGCTGGAGTTCGGGTGCTGTCCAAGCGATTGGCATCCTGCGTTGAAGTCGCGTCTTTTTCCGTACGAAGCTTAGGCTTTGCGGTCTTAGAAGGTGTGCTGGACTTAACATCCTGCGCCGTTGCTCCAGCTTTTTTTGCAGCTGCGCCGCTGGCCTTTTTTCTGGACGCTGCAGTCTTTGCGGCTGCGTCGCTGCTTTTGTTGCTGGTCTTTTTGGCGGCGGCCGTCTTTCCTTGCGTCTTTGCTGCCGCAGCTTTAGTCGTCTTGCTCTTCGCCGGCGTCTTGCTCGTCGCTGTCTTTTTTACCGCAGTTTTCTTTTTTGCGGCAGCAGT
>JBCDGJ010000036.1:0-34676 GCA_038757945.1 Pseudomonadota bacterium | reverse complement strand
GCCGAGCGCACCGCGGCAGCGCAGCGGCTGACGCCCGTACACTCCGAGGGCAACTACAGCTACCGGTCCCGTCGTGCCTGCGCACCGGGCCAGCACCTCATCGGCGACGCCTACGGCTTCATCGATCCGGTGTTTTCCAGCGGCGTTTACCTGGCGCTGGCCAGCGCCGGGACGAGCGTACCGATGATCGGCGCCTGGCTGGACGGTGACCGACGTCGCTACCGGACCCTGCGCCGCCGCCACCAGCGCCATGCCCGGCGGCGCATGCAGACCTTCGCCTGGTTCATCTACCGCTTCACCACGCCGGCCATGCGTGATCTGTTCCGCGAGCCACGCAACGACTTCCAGATCGAGCAGGCGGTCATCTCGGTCCTCGCCGGCAATGGCGACGGCAGCTTTGCCATCCGCTGGCGGGTCGGCGTATTCAAGCTGATCTATCAGGGCTACCGGCTGCGCCGGTGGTTGCCAGCGTTCCGGGCCTGGCGCCGGCGCCGACGGAATCTCGCGCAGCTTGCAGAACAGTCTGGAGCCAACGGCAGTGCGATCGAAACAGCGAGTTGATACCCTTTCAGAGTGACGTGCCGCGTCGCTCAGCGTCCATTCAGGCCACTACCGCCAGCCTGCGTACAAGACCAGGAGCACGTCCGATTGCCCCCTGCCTGCCGGCACCGTGGCCGATCGGAGACCGACACGAACGAAGTGCGCTGAGAAGAGCACCGCGCAAAGCACTGAACCGATCAGAAGGAGAACCCCATGTCCGCAGCCATCGTCCACCGCACCCCCCGTGCACTCGTCCGCTGGCTTACCGCCCTGCTCGCCTCTGGAGCACTGCTGCTGAGCCTGCCGGCCAGCGCCCTGCAGCCGATCATCGATCTCGAAGACCAGATCGTGCCGGATGGCCTGAGCCTCAAGCAGGTAAAGACCGCCATCAAACGCGGCGCGGCCGTCCGTAAGTGGATCGCAAAGGAAAAAGGCCCGAACGCGTTCGAAGTCACGCTGTTCAACCGCAAGTACGTAGTGAAGGTGAAGATCACCTACTCGGCCAACAGCTACTCAATCACCTACGTGAGCAGCCAGAACATGAAAGCGCAGAACGGCCGAATTCACCGCAAGTACAACGGCTGGGTCAGCAATCTCAACAACGATATCCAGCGGGCCCTCTACGAGGTTTCCTGAGGAGCTTCGTAGCGGCGGAAGATCAGCGACGTATTGATCCCGCCGAACGCGAAGTTGTTACTCATGAACGTGCGGGCAGTCAGCGTGCGCGGGCTGCCCGACACATAGTCCAGCGCGGCACAGGCCGGGTCCGGCTGCGTCAGGTTCAGCGTTGGCGCCAGCCAGCCTTCGCGCAGCATGTTGAGCCCTGCCCAGGCCTCCAACCCGCCGCAAGCACCCAGCGTGTGTCCCATGTGCCCTTTCAGGCTCACCATCGGCTTACGCCCCAGCACCTGTGCCGTCGCCTGACTCTCTGACACATCGCCGGTCACGGTTGCGGTGCCGTGGGCCAACACGAAGTCAATGTCCGCGGCCGCCAGGCCGGCATCCTTGAGCGCCAGCGCCAGACAGCGCGCCTGCAGCGCGGCATTCGGCTGGGTGACATGGCTGCCATCGGTGTTGGTGGCAAAGCCGATGACCTCCCCGAGAATCGGCGCACCGCGCGCGAGCGCCGTCGGCAGCGCTTCCAGCACCAGCGTTGAGGCCCCCTCGCCGAGGACCAGGCCGTCCCGGGTCTGGTCGAACGGTTTCGGCGTGCGCGCGTCGCTGCGGCTGGTCGCCAGCAGCACATCGAACACGGCGCAATGAGCGGGTGTGAGCTCCTCGGCGCCGCCAGCCAGCATGATGTCCTGCTGCCCGCTGCGGATGGTCTCAAACGCAAAGCCGATCGCCTGGCTGGCGGCGGTACAGGCGGAAGTAGTCGTCAGCGTGCGGCCCGTTATCCCGTAGTGCACGGCGATGTTCACGGCTGCGGTGTGCGCCATGGCGCGCAGGTAGGACGTCGCCTTCAGCTGTGCGACGGTGCTGTCCCGCAGCAGGCTGACGAACTCCAGCAGCGCATCGGGACTACCGGTCCCTGAGCCGTAAGCGACGCCAAGGCGCCCATCGCGCAGGCGTGCAGAATCCAGCAGCGCGGCGTCAGCCAGCGCCCATTCGGTGGCCTGGACGGCGAGCTGCGCCACCCGTCCCATGCTGCGGCGCTGCTTGCGGCTGAAGTGCTCGAGCAGCGGCGCCGTCACCGGCGCACCAAGGGTGCAGTGCAGGCCGTCGATCGCATCCCAGCCCGGCATCGGTACCACGCCGCCGACCCCATCCCGCAGCGCAGCAGCGACACCGGACCAATTCGTTCCGAGCGCGCAGAGATTGCCCGCGCCAGTTACTACCACGCGGCGTGGCAGCGTCTCATGCTCTGGCGTCACCTCGACCATTCCATTCAGCCGCTCATCCCACCATCAATGGTCAGCACCTGACGGGTCAGGTAGGCGGCGAGCGGGGAACACAGATAGCTCACCAGCGCCGCCACCTCCCGGGCCTGCCCGGCCCGGCGCAGCGGTACGTTGTCGCGTACCCAGGCTTCGGGAACCCCTTCGGTCATCTCCGTTTCGATCACGCCTGGCGCCACGCAGTTGACCGTGATCTCGCGCTTCGCCAGTTCCAGCGCGAGGGATTTGGCGGCGCCGATCAGCCCCGCCTTGGATGCCGCGTAATTGGTCTGCCCACGGTTTCCGCTGAGACCGGAAACCGAGCTCATGACGACGATCCGACCGCCGCTGCGCCGCCGGATCATGGGCATAACCGCTGGCTGGATGACGTTGAAGAAGCCATCGAGGTTGGTTCGCAGCACACAATCCCAGTCCTCGCCGCTCTGCAGCGGCAGCGCCTGATCGCGGGTGATGCCCGCATTCAGGACAATACCGTAGTAGGCACCATGCGCCGCCATGTCGGCCGTCAACGCCGCCGCAGCGGCATTCCGATCCGCGACGTCAAAGCCGAGCGCACGGGCACTGCCGCCAGCGGCTTCGATGCGCTGCACCAGTGCCAGCGCAAGCTGCTCGCTGGCGCCGTAGTGCACCACCACCTGAAAGCCATCGACGGCAAGCCGTTCGGCAATGGCAGCGCCGATACCCCGGCTGGCGCCAGTAACCAGAATCGTTTCCATCAGCTTGCCCCCGTTGGCAGATACACGGACACGTCTGCAGCCGCAAGGCAGTCCACGCCGGTGCAACGATCGACCGCTTCGACGATATCCTCGCCCGCCGCAGTTCCGGCGAGCGCCTCGGCCGTCTCGAGCGCCTGCTGCAAGGCGTCATCGGAACCGCTCCACACCTGACCGGCAAACTTCGCGAGCCCGCCGCCAGTGAGCGGGTTGCGGCGGACCACGCCGACCAGCAGCCGCGCGCGGAGCGGTACCTGCGCGTGAACCCGCAGCGTTCGGCTGCCCAGCAGCATCCCCGGTGCTGCAGCAGCCGCGCTCGCCCCGGAACCGCTGTTGCCGGTCGCAGCGGACGCCAGCCCCGCATAGGCCGCGGCGGCCTGCGCCATGAGTTCCAGGCTGAGTAACGCACTGCCCGACGATGGCGGCAGCAGCGCTTCGAGCAGCCGGCGTTCGGAGTGCGCAACCAGCAGGTCAGCGGCGTGTACGGCAACCGCCGACAGCAGCAGCATCGGCGGACGATGGGGCAACAGTTGCTCGATGGCCGGGTACACGTTCCAGCACTACCAGGTGCGTGAATCAGGCATCGGTGAGGCGGGCCTCGATACGCTCGCAGAGCGACTTCGGCGCCCCGATGATCAGCTGCTCATCGGCCGCGGCCACAGGCACCTGCACGGTAACGGCTTCGTTCACGAGCTCGTCGCTCGAGTTGTAAATCAGATAGTGCAGGCGCAGACGGAACTCCCACTCCACCATGCGAACCTCGATCCGCAGCGTCTCACCGTACCGTACCGAGCGCAGATAGCGCACCTGGGTCTCGACAATCGGCCAGATCTGCCCAGCCGCCGCCATGCGTCGGTAGTCGAACTCGAGCGCATCGAGCAGCGCGATACGAGCCAGATCGTAGTAACGGAAGTAGTTACCGTGCCAGACCATGCCGGTCGGATCGGCATCCTGAAACGGCACAACGCAGCTGGCGTCCGCCCGAAGCGCGGGGTGCTCGGGCCAGCTACGCTGCCACAGCCGGCCGAGCCGGCGCCGCGCCGCCGGTTCAGCCATCGGCGGACGCCTCCGTTCGGGCCGGGCGCATCCCCGCGATCCTGCGCAGGATGCCCTGCAGCAGCAGCAGAATGTGCATACGCGTCAGGCGCAGGTTGTCGCGCAGCATCCGGAAGTGCGAACGGCCTGATTGCGGGTAGATCACGCGCGTCGGCACGAAGCGCAGTTCGTGCCCGGCCCAGCGGGCCCGCACCAGAACCTCGGTATCGAACTCCATGCGTCGCCGCGGGATCTGACGGGCGAGCGCAAGCACCGTCTGCAACGGGTACAGCCGCAGCCCGCACATGGCATCGCGGATCTGTGCATCACCGGCCGCCACCCGCGCCAACACGTTGGTGATCATCCGGCCGTAGAGCCGATGAGCAGGAATGTCGGGACCGAACTGCGGCAGCCCGGAAAACAGTGCCTGCGGCGCCTTCAGCGAGTCGCTGTGCAACCGCTCGATATCCGCCGGATCGTGCTGGCCATCGGCATCCACGACGATGACGTGGCTGTAGCCCTCCCGTTCCGCCAGCTCGAAGCCGGCAATCTGCGCGGCACCTTTGCCGCGGTTTTCCGGCAACCGCTGCAGGTGTGCCCAGGGAAACCGCTCGAGCAGACCAACCAGCTCGTCGACGGTTTCCGGACCGCTGCCGTCGTCCACCACCAGCAGCGGCAACCGCGCCTGTGCCAGCCGTGGCAGAAACTCGGCCAGCTGTGGCACGTGCCGGTAGTGCGGAATGAGCAGACAGTAACTGTTGGACATCAGGCTGTTCCTGCCGGAGCGAGCGGTTCGGTCACGAAGACCCAGTCCGCCACCGTGCCGGCCGGGTGCTCGACGCGGGCCGCTATTTTGCCCGCGCTGCGGTGCAACACAACCCGCAGCACGGCTGGCGGCTCGACCGGCTGGCGGAACTTGAGCTGTCTGATCGTGCCGACCGCGGCATCAGGTTGCCAGCAGTGCAGCAGCGCACGCGCCCACACCAGCTGCAGGACCCCCGGCAGCAGCGGCCGCCCCGGGAAGTGCCCCGCAAAACAAGGCAATTCAGAGGGCACCGCAATCAGCGCGCTGGCTGCGTCCGCCTCGAACTCGCAGTCGAGCCAGCGGGGTCCGCTGGCCTGCGGTGCTGTCGCCCGGTGCAGGTGCGACCAGGCGGTTGCCGTACAGGCGAATGCTTCGCACCGCTGCTGATCGAAACACGCCGCTGCTTCGCTATGGGTGAGCAGCACCTGCGGCGCAGCCGAGGTCATGCGCTCTGCTCCGCTTCCCGGCGCCGGTACCAGAGCCGGAACAGGTATTCGCCGATCAGCAGCAGGCCCATAACAAGGTAGCTCACGAATCCGGTATGCCACGCCCAGACCGTCAGGCTCGCGGCCCACCCCAGATACGCGGTCACGATGGCGTTCAAACCGAAAAAGCCGAGCCACAGCAAGGTCACTCCCCGCATGTAGCGGGCCTGAAAAGGCGTCGGCACCAGCCCGGTGCGGCGCATGAAACGTTCAATGGCGCTGGGCGGAACGCGCAGCGTGTAGGCGCAGTAGACGAAGCCGGCCAGGCACAACAGCACCGGGTAGGCCCGCAATGCGCGGAGCTCGGGATCAAAGGCGACGAGCAGACAGAACAGGGTCAGCAGCGGCACCAGCACTTTCAACGCAGCCGACGACAGGGACTGCCCGGTAACCATCCGCAGCACCACGAGCGCACCGAATACCGCAACCAGCACGGAACGTGGGAGCTGCTCGTTCCCCCAGACGAACAGCAAGGGGTATATCGCAAGAAGACCGGCCGCAAGAGTGCTGACGGCTGCGCTGCGTGGACTCACCGGTGCTAATCCGCGTCGAGCAATCCGATCACGTCACCGACGGTGCGGACGTCCCGGAGGGCTTCTGCCGAGATCTCGGTCCCTGTCAGCTCGCGCAGCCTAGCCAGCATGTCGATGGCATCAATAGAGTCGATATCCAGATCGTTGAACAGATCGGCTTCAGGCACGACGGCCGCGGGTTCGAGCTCGAACTCCTCAGCCATGACGCGCCGCAGCCGTTCCAGCGAGTCCTTCACAGGTCCGCACCGCGCAGCGGTGTCAGCGGTTGCTCCGAGGACATACCTGTACGTGACGGTGCCGGCAGCGTGGATGCCAGCAGCTGCTGGTTCATGAACTGTTCCAGCGTTGCGTTCAGCTGGCGCCGGGCCTGGCGCCGAGCGCTGCGTGCTGCGGTTGTATCACCGCTTGCGGTCGGCCGGCCATGCAGGGGCCCGCCGAAGCGGAACCGGTAGCGCAGCCGCTGTTTCGGCAGCGCATACCACGGAAACCCTTTGCTCAGATACGCGCCCTGGTACTCGATGACCACCGGCTGCACCGGCAATCCGGCACGAACTGCCAGTGCGGCGGCCCCCTGGCGGAAACTCACGCTCTGGCCGGGTACGGTCCGCGTGCCTTCCGGGAATACCAACAGCGTTTCGCCGCTCAGCAGCCGTTCGGCCCCCTCCGCCAGCAGCCGTTCCGGATCGGCGTTGGACAGGTAATCGAGCTCCCGTATGAACAGTGCGAACACCCAATGATCGTTGAGATCCGCCTTGAGCACACAGCACAGCTCCGGCTCCAGCGAGACCATGAACAGAATGTCGATCAGCGTCGGATGGTTGGCGACCAGCAGCCGCCCTGGCGTTTGGTCCCCGGGCGCTGCATCAGTAGTCTTAACCGTCGCCGCGTCGGAGCCGGCTGGCCGCAGGGCTTCCCACTCCAGCAGCCGCAGCCAGCAGCCGAACCGCAACCATTGGCGCGAGATGGCGGACAGCAGGCGCCGGTTCGCCCGCACGCGGGCCGCAGGCACTCGCACCACGAGGCGGATGCCGGCAGCACCGAGCAGTCCGACGCAGCAGCCGACGGCAAACAGGGGGTAGAAGATCGGCATGCCGATCAGGCGCCAGAGCTGCCACAGAGCCGACTGGCGCTCGCTGGCCACGGGGCTGATCGGCGCACCGTAGCGTCGGCTGACCGGGCAGAGCCTGGGTTCCGGCTGGCCTTCCAGGGTAGTGCTGACAGGCTCGGCGGACGGCTGATCGACCAGCGGCGCGGCCTCGGAGCGGCGCGGCGGCGGGGCCGGGAAGTGTTTCGTTGCGGCGCTCTTCGCTCCGGATCTGTTCGCCAGGGATCTCTTCGTCAAAGCGTCTGCCACGGCTTCTGCCGCTTCCGTCATGAGGCTGAAATATAGCATAGGGGCCTGGCCGGCCCGCTCGAGCGCAGCGCTGGCGAAGGCCGCAAAACCGCCTGCCAAACCGCCGCGCAGGCGTTACACTCTGGCAGGAAATGATCGTACAGCCAACCCACAACCGATTTGAAAGCCGCTTCGAAGACCTGCCCTTCGGTGGCTGCGCGCCGGGTATCGGCGTCGCTCTGGCATCAACGCCGGATCCCTCAGCGGCAGCACCGCAGTACCTGCGCCAGGCCCTGGCAGACGCGGGCGCAGGGTCGGCGATCCGCCGCGAGGAGATCGTACGCGAGCGCAACTGCGCACCCCGGCTGGCCGGCTCTGCCGACTGGCATCTGAGCCTGTCGCACAGCGGCACCGAAATCGCCGCTGCCGCCGCCCGCAACCTGGCCATCGGTATTGATCTGGAGCGCCACCGTCCGCGGGATTTCGCGCGCCTGGATCGTCTGCTGGGCTGGACCGCATCGAGCCCAATGGCCTTCTACCCGCGCTGGACGCTGGCAGAAGCCCTGTACAAAGCCGGTGCGGGACCAAGCCTCGGCTGCTTTGCCGCCGCCGATCGGGCACTGCGGGACGGCGACGAGGCGCCACCACAATCCCTCGAGCTGCGCATCGAGCAGCGTCTCTGGCACGTTCGCTGGTGGCATGAGCCCGCACCTGCGGACCGCTTCGCCACCACAACCTGCCTGGTCTGGAGCGACGCCCCGTGAGTATCGCCGTGCACAGCTATACCCTGACCTCGGCGCTTGGTACCGGCCTGGATGCCATGCGCGCCAGCCTGACGCGGGCGCGGGGCGGGCTCGTTGCGGCCGAGTGGCCCGACTGCGACGTGCCCTGCTACCTCGGACCCGTCGATCTTGGCGCCGCAGAACTGCCGCTGGACCGGGAGAGCCGCAACAACCGGCTGGTCCAGCTCGCTCTGCAACAGGATGATTTTGCGACCGGCGTGGGCGCGCTGATCGCCCGCCACGGTGCTGACCGCGTGGGGCTGGTCATGGGCACCAGCACGTCAAGCATCGATCGCGCCGAAGCCGCCTACCGACGGCTCGATGCCGATTCGCACTTCCCGCTCGAGTATCAGCAGCCGGAAATCCACAACCCGCACGCACCCGGCGATCTCACTGCCGCGCTGCTCGGCATCGAAGGGCCGCGGCTGACCGTATCGGTCGCCTGCGCCTCAAGCGCAAAAGTCTTCGCCACCGCCCAGCGCTGGCTCGAGCAGGAGCTGGTCGACGCCGTTGTGGTCGGTGGCGCAGACAGCCTGTGTCTGAGCGTGATCTACGGCTTTCATTCCCTGCAGCTCGTCGCCCCGGAGCCGTGCCGGCCCTTCGCGCCCGACCGCCAGGGCATCAGCCTCGGCGAGGCAGCCGGCTTTGCGGTGCTCAACCGGGATGCACAGGCAGCGCTCGACGGCCTCACGCTGCTCGGCGCCGGCGAAAGCTGCGACGCCTACCACATGTCCTCGGCACATCCCGAAGGGCTGGGCGCGCGGCTGGCCATGGAGCGCGCGCTGGCCGCTGCCGGGCTCAAGGCGGCGGACATCGATTACCTGAACCTGCACGGTACCGGAACCCGCGCCAACGACGAGACCGAGGGCGGAGTCTGTGCCGAGCTGCTCAGCGCAAACAGCGTTGCCAGCGCGACCAAAGGCTGGACCGGCCACACGCTCGGGGCGGCGGGCATCGTCGAAGCCGTGTTCTGCTTCGAGGCGTTGCGCAGCGGCCTGCTCCCCGGCACGCACAACACCCGGGTCGCCGAGGCCGACTTCAATCTGCTGCTGGCCAACGAGCACCGCAGCATCCGGACCGCCATGACCAACTCCTTCGGCTTCGGCGGCAACAACTGTTCGCTGGTGTTCCAGCGCCGATGACCATCGCGATGCGTTTCCAGGTAGACGGCATCGGCCTCTGGGGTCGCGGGCTCACCAGCTTTGCGACGCTCGAAGCGCTGGTCGCGGGCGAAGCCGAGGCCCTGAACGGCAGCTACGAGCAGCCGAAGCCACAGGCCGTAGCGCCCCGCGAGCGGCGCCGCGCCGGAGAGCTGATCAATCTCGCCGTGGAGGTTGCCCATCAGGCCTGCGAACACGCAGGCGCGGACAAGCGCCAGATCCCATCGGTGTTCGCGTCGGCGCTCAGCGATACGGCGGTCACCGACTACATGTGCCGCAAGCTGGCGGCGCCGGAGCGGCTGCTGTCCCCGACCAAGTTTCACAACTCGGTACACAACGCCGCCTCGGGGTACTGGTCGATCTCAGCCGAGAATCGCGCACCGAGCACGTTCATCAGCGGCTTCCGCGAGAGTTTCGGAGCCGGCCTGCTGGAAGCCGTCAGCCTCTGCCTCGAGCGTGAGGAGCCGGTGCTGTACGTTGCCTACGACATGGCCAACGCCGCACCCTTCAACGACTTTGCGGCGGTCGACGAATCGCTCGCCACCGCCTTCGTGCTGAGCCCCGCGGCGGACCGGCCGAGGTCCTTCGAACTCGAACTGCTGCCCGGCGGCAGCGCTACCGCCGCCACGGCGCCGAGCACCAACGCCCTGCGGGAGATTGCGGCCACCAACTACTGCGGGGCCGGCCTGACGCTGGCCGAAGCCTGTGCCACACCCGCGGGCGCCGCAGCGCGGGCGCTGACCCTGCCGTTTACCCCCGACCGGGCGCTGAAGCTGACCGCAAGCGCCGCCTGAAGGATCACTGCATGACCACCACCGCGACCGGCAACAACTACGACGTCATCATTCTGGGCGCTGGCCTGGCCGGCCTGACCCTGGCGCGTCAGCTGTCGCTGCGCAGCCCCGGGCGGCGCATCGCGCTGCTCGAACACCGCCGCTTTCCGATGCGCGAAGCGGCACACAAGGTCGGCGAATCAACGGTTGAAATCGCCTCGCACTACTTCGCCGAAACGCTGGGCCTCGAGCAGCACCTGAGAGCCGAGCAGCTGCCCAAGTTCGGTCTGCGCCTGTTTCTGCGCGGCGCCGATCCCATTGCCGACGATCTCGCACGCTACGACGAGGTCGGCGCCAGCCAGCCGCTGCCGATCGCCACCTACCAGCTCGACCGGGGACGCTTCGAGAACCACCTCGGCGAACTGGTCAGCAGCGCCGGCGTGGATCTGCTCGACGGTGCCACCGTGCGCACCGTGGATCTGACCCCTGGCGCCCACCAGGTCCGCATTCGCCGATCGTCGGGCAACGGCGCAACGTCGGCAGAAACAACGCTCAAAGCCCGCTTTCTGGTCGACGCCAGCGGCCGCCGGGCACTGCTCCGGACGCAGCAGGATCTCAAGAAACCGGCCCGGCACGACAACCACGCGCTGTGGTTCCGCGTCGAGGGCGCGCTCGACCTCGACCGCTGGAGCAGCGATACGGCCTGGCAGGCACGCTGCATGGGCACGCCACGCCGCCTCAGCACCAACCATTTCAGCGGCCCGGGCTACTGGCTGTGGCTGATCCCGCTGGCCGGCAACTACACGAGCGTCGGGTTGGTCTTCGATCCGAAGATCGTCGACAGCGGTGCCGTGCGGAGCCATGACAAGCTGCTGCACTGGCTGGCAGCGGAACATCCGCTGCTAGCCGACCAGCTGGCCGGGTTGCCGCCGCTGGACTTTCACTTTCTGGAAAACTACGCCGCCTCCTGCCGTCAGGTATTTTCCCCGGACGGCTGGGCACTGTCTGGTGACGCCGGGCTGTTTGCAGACCCGTTCTACTCGCCGGGCAGCGACTTCATCGCGTTTTCCAACAGCTACATCACCGAGCTCATCGAACGCGATGATCCCGCGGCGACCACCGCGTTTCAGAACGAGTTGCTGTCGTTTTTCACCAACACCCTGTCGCTGTACCGCGGGCAATACGGTGGTTTCGGCGACCGCGACTTTATGATCGCAAAGACGGTCTGGGACTACGCGTACTACTGGGCGGTACTGTCCAAGCTCTACTTCGGCGGCCGCTTCACGGACCTCGATTTCATGAGCCAGCAGAAGCCGGCGCTGCTGCGCGCTTCCGCGCTGAACAGCGGGATACAGAAACGCTTCCGAGCGCTGGCCGGCGAGCGCCGTCGCATTGGCGGTACGGGACGGTTCTTTGATCACTACGACATTCCAGACTTCCATCGCCTGAAGCAGGAGCTGCTGCGCGACGCGGCGCGTAACGATGCCCAGGCTGATGCGGCAGAGCTCACTGCCAACGTCGACTGGCTGGCGCAGGTTGTCCCGCAGGTGGCGGCGCTCAGCGCCGGGCAGCTGGCGCCGGAGCTGGTAACCGCACACCGATCCGGGTCAGACCATAAGCCAGCAGCACCCCGAGACTTACCGTCAGCCCGAGGCCACGCAGCAGCGGGATAGACGAGCAGGCAAGGATGCCGAACACCAGCAGGCTCGACGTGACGCACAGCGCCACGCTCGAGCCTGTCTCGCGCTGTTCCTCCGTGCTGTCCATGGACCGGCTGTAAAACAGCGCGTAGTCGAGGCCGAGGCCGGCAACCAGCATCAGGGCAATGAGCTCGAAGAGGGCCAGTGGCCCGTGCAGCAGCAGGCTCAATACCGCCGCCCCGGTGACCGCAGCGCTCTGCGTCCCCACGATCCATAACGTGCGGCCCAGGCTGCGCGTGAGTAGCAACAGCAGCAGCACCAACAGCAGCGGTATCGCGCAGAGCAGCCACAGAAAGCGCTGCTGATAGCGCTGCACCAGTCCGATCGAGGCCGCCTTCAGATCCACCCATATCGCACCCGCCGCACCGAGTTCTGCGTTGACCTGCTGAGCAACGGCGGCAGGCGCGTTGAGCCCTCGCAGAAAGATCAATGACCGGAAGCCCTCCGGCACCGGATAGAGCTGCGCGCTCACGAGGGCGCCCAACGTCGGATCGCTCCGCAAGGCGTCGTAGCTCAGCAGCCCCGCGGCTGCCGCCTGCCGCTCAACCACTGCGACGAAGGGTGCGAAGCTCTCCGCTGCAAACGGCGACTCCACGAGTGCAGAGTTGAAGGCAGCCAGCAGGTCGCCCCGCTGCAGCTGCGCCTGGCGTCGCTCCTGCACGGACTGCGGCGGTAGCAGCAGCGTCACCGGCTGCACACCCTCCAGCTGACCCGTGGCCAGTCGCTGCTCGAGCCACTCGGCGACGGCCGCCGTCCGCTCGAGGGTCTGCTCGAGGTCGGCGCCGCTGACCGCAACCAGATAACGCTGCTCCAGGGTTTCGAAGGCACCGCGCAGCTGGCCCTCGACAACCCGCCAGGCTTCCGGCACGGGCGTCAGCGCACCCAGATCCGCGTTGAGGCGCCCGCCGGCGACCACGCCAGACACCGCCATGGCCAGTGCCAGCAGCCAGGGACCGTGCGCCAGTTGCGGGCGCCTGCGGGTCGGCCCCGGCTGCCCGGTGCGGGTCGCCGTGTCAGCAGCTGCGGTTTCCGCTGGCAGGTCCTCACCACCAGCAAACAGCGCCAGACAGGCGAGGCCAGCACCGCAGAGACCGCCGGCGGCAAACACGCCGAGCTGCGCGATACCTTCGGTGCCGCTGCTGAGAAAGCTCAGGTAGGCCGCCAACGTGCTGAGCACGCCAATCCTGAGGGTCGGCCAGACGGCAGCCGTACGCCGGTGGCTGAGCAGGTGCAGCGGCATGTCGATGGCTACGCCGAGGAGCGTAAACCCGAATGCGAGCGTAATGCCGTGTACCTGATCGAAGACGAGGCTCAGCAGCAGGGCACCGGCGGCTCCACCCGCTGCCAGCGGCACCGCCGTGGCGATCACCCGCCGGAAGGAACGGAACCGCCAGATCACCAGGGCCAGCAGGGCCAGGCTGGCGAGCGTGCTGAACAGGATCGATTCGAAGCGCACGGTGGCGTCGAGCGCCACGCCATAGGCTCCCGCGCCGAAGAGCTCAACGGCCTGCCCGCCGGCGCTCCGACGGATTGCCGCGATCAGTTCCTGCTGCGCCCCGAGGTCGAAGGCGGGAACGGAGGTGGTCAGCAGCAGGGTCCGCAGCGGGATCGCATCACCTGGCGTCGCGGCAGCCAGCCTGCCGCCCAGATCGGCCAGCACCAGCGCAGGATCGATGGCCAGCAGGTCAATGAGCGCCGCATCGAAGGCCGCAGCGAGATCGGCGGCCCGATCAGCAAGCGTTTCCTGCCAGGCCTCGACGGTGTCCGGCAGATCGGCGAGCAGCGGATAGCGCTCGCGCAGCACTGCGGGTAGGGACTCGACATCCAGCAGCGCGCTATCGGGCAGAACGCGTTCGACGCCGGGCAACTGCCGCAGGCGATCCGCCAGCGCTGCCATCGCCGCTGGCGTTGCCTCCGGTGCCTGAACGAACAGCAGCTGTGCTCCGGGGCCCTGCCCCACCCGCTCCACCAGCACCCGTTCGCCGGGTGCATCCGGCGCCGGCAGAAACCAGGTCAGATCGTAGGTCAGCGGCAGGCGCCAGGCGGCCACCGCCGCAGCCAGCAGCGTGCACACAACCACAACGCCGATGCGCGACCAGCGCGGCAGCTGTTGCCCGGCGCTCAAGAGGACGCTGCGGTGTCGAGCAGCCGGACCGTCTGCGACCCTTGCGTTCCCCGATCGGCACGAACCGCCAGCAGACGATCGCCGGTGCCCTTAAGGACGACCATGGGCAGCCGCCGCCGCAACCGTTCCGCCCTGGGCTCGAGCCGCAGTTCCCAGCTGGCCCCCGTGTCCCCAGGGGGGGCCGGTTCTTGCGGAGCCAGCAGCTCGAAACTGTCCTGCAACGCGTCGATGTTCCCGTCCAGGAGCTGCGCGATCGATCGCAGCAGTACCTGGGCAGGGCGATCCGCCTGAATTGGCAGGCGCCGCACGATCAGGTCGGCCGGGTCGTCAGGGTTTCGATCAGCACCGGACCGCAGCCGCGTCAGGGTGACAAATCGCTGTTCCAGCGCGCGGCGCTCGAAGCGCGGCGCCTCAATGGCCATGATCAGCGTGCCATCGGCAGCCAGCCAGAGTTCGCCCGTCGCGGTTACCGGTCGCTTCAGGATCCGGCTGACGGTTGTTTCCTCGAACGGCAGGCGCTCCCCCACCGCGAACTCGAGCGCAGCGAGGGTCTGCCAGCCGGCGGGTACCGATGCAGCGCTCCCCGCAGCCGACGGCCCGCTCACCAGGGACAACAGCGCAGTGACCGTCGCAAGCCGGATCCAGCGCAGCGGCGCGCCGCGGGGCCGTTGTCCGGGGTACCGCCAGCCCTGATGCCGCTCGCCTCCGCAACGCTCGGCCTGGCGAGCCCCGCAGCGCGGCGCCGGAGCAGCGTCTCCCGCAGGCGCAGGGCTACGCCGCCGCATCCGCCGTAGCCCAGAAATCGTAGAAGTTGAACCAGGCGTAGGGCGAAGCGCGCACGTGCACTTCGAGGCGCGCCACGTAGCGGCGCAGCAGTGCCTCGAGCTGGGCTTCCCGATCCCGCCGATCCAGCGCTACGCGCTCGCTGAGCACTTCGCAGTGCACTTCATAGCCACGCCTGGTGAGGCGGCAGAAGGCGCAGATCACCGGTGCTTTGAAGGTGTTCGCAATCAGGTACGGGCCGATCGGGAACGCTGCCGGCTGCCCAAGAAACGGCACGGCCAGGGTCCGGTCGCCCGGGCGGTGCCGGTCCGCCAGGAAACCGACCCAGGCGCCGTCGCGCAGGGCTTCACCAATCGACAGTCCGAGCGCGACGTTATCGCGCCCGGCGTCGATGACTTTGTTGCCAAGCTCCGGATTCAGCTCAGCAGCCAGCGTGGCAATCCGCGCACCCTGCTGCTGATCCAGCACGATGCGCAGATCCATCCCGCCAAAGAACTCGCCCAGCACGCGGGCCGCTTCGAAGGATCCCAGGTGGGCGGCAAGAAACAGCCCGCGCTGATCGCCGTCCACAACCGCCTGTGCTTCCGGCCCGCCAACGAAGGTGACCGGCACCCGCTCCGCCTGACCGCTGAGGAAGAACATGCGATCGGCACTCATCCGCGCGAACGCATAGAAATGTCGCCAGCATTCAAGCAGGGTCGCCGGCCGTTCGAACACGCGGGTGAGGTAGGTCCGGGACGCCCGGCGCTCCGGCGCGCGAGTGCAGAGGAAATAGACGCTGACCGGAATCAGGATCCAGTGCAGCACGCGACGCCCACAGATCCCAGCGATCCAGATGAGCAGGCGCATCCCGAAGCTGCTGCCCGCTTCCGGTCGGGTTTGCCAGTGCGGGTGTGCTTCAGCCATGAGACGCCTCTGAGCCGGTCGACGCGCGGGTAGCGAGGACCAGCTCGCGCAGCCGCGACTGTTTCAGCTTGCTCGTGGGATCACGCGGTAACGCCGGCACCAGGCGCAGCGGTCGCGGCAGAAACACTGGATCGAGCACCGCAGCCAGCCCGCTGCGCACCGCGCCAGCATCGAGACCAGGCGCAACAACCAGGGCGCCCAGGCGATCAGCCCCGGGCAGATCGAGCTGTTCCGGGTCGTAGAACACACCATCCTCCACGCCGGGAAGACTGGTCAGGACCTGGTTCAGATGGCCAAGCGATTCGCGTTTGCCGCCCACCTTCACCAGATCCGAGGAGCGCCCCAGCAGTTCGTACCCGCGCCCGTCGACGGCGCGAAACCGGTCGGCCAGAACAACAGCCTGCTCGAGGTAGGGTGAACGGACGCTGAGCGAATCCGCCGCTGCTTCGAGCTCGAGCCAGGGAAAAAACCGGTACGCGGGATCGAGCAGAGGCTGCCGTACCGCCAGCGAGCCGATCTCCGAGCAGCCGTAGATTTCGATCAGCTGCGCGCCCAGGTGCTCTGCCACCTCCCGGGCCAGCGGATCGGACAGCGGCGCCGTCGCCGACATCACGAGCAACCGGGCCGGCAGCGCGGCCGTCGCAGCGACGCTGCTGAGCAGGGCACGCAGGTGCAGGGGGGTCGCCACCAGAGGCACCGGTCCCCGGCGAGTGCCAGCGAGCGCAGCAGATCGGCGGGATAAAAGTCAGCACCGCAGCTGACCGTCGCCGGACAGCGCAGCGGCAGCAACGCCGTCCACTCAAACCCGTACATGTGCCAGGCCGGCACGGTCCCGACGATCGTCAGCGGCTGCTGGAATTCAGCGGGCAGGATTGTGCCGTGGGCGGCTGCGCCGTGCGCCAGCAGACCCCAGGATTTGACATGCTGCTGCGAGGTTCCGGTGCTGCCGGAGGTAAAGGCAACAGCTGCGGTCTGCGTTTCCGGAACTCGAGGGTTGGGTGCTGCGCTGCCGCTGGCGCCGGGCTCGATTCGCACGACCCGATCGATAGCGGCGGCCACAGTATCGTGGCTGTCGGCAGCGGCACTGGTGTCGGTCGCAACCGTCACGAGCCCCGGGTAACTCTGGCGCAGCTCGCCCAGGGCACCGGCCTCGCGGCGAGTGGGCAAGAGCGTGGCCGCACCACGAGCAAGTGCAGCTCCGAACAGCACAAGAAAGTGATAGCGATCATCGACCAGGGGGAGATAGTGCGAGGCGGGCGGCAGCTGCTCCGCGCAGGCATCGACGTCGGCGAGAAACTCGGCGGCGCTGATGGTTCGGGTATCCAGCTGCGCGAAGGGCTCGTGCAGCGGCCGATCGATCAGCGCCAGCTCAGCCATGACGCCGCACACGGCGCATTACGCGCGTGCCTTCACCTCGCTGTTGACGTGCGCCGTAAGGTTGCCGAGGGTCGCGAAGATCTCTTTGGTGGCCTCATCTTCGGCCGACAGGTGGACGCCGTAGTTTTCCGCGATCGCGACCGCGATCTCCAGCGCATCGATGGAATCCAGGCCCAGCCCTTCGTCCTCAAACATGATGACCTGGGGATCGATGCTCGCCGGATCGACATCCTCGAGATTGAGGACGTCGACGATCAGCTTCGCCATTTCAGCCTGTTCGGGTGTCTGTGCCATAAAAACCACTCTCCGGAGGTCCGATTCTCCGGAAATGATGCGCCAACTTCAACGAGTCCTGGCGCTGAGCACCATCTCGACCTCCATCGCAAGACCGCGGCGGCAGATCTCACCCTGGAAAAACGCAGCGGCCGGAAAACCGTCAAAGCTCCGGGCGTAGCTCGACTCTGCTTGCGCCAGCGAACCCGCGTCGCGGAGGTAAAAGCGCACCGCCTGCGGCTCGAAGTCACGGACCCCGTCCACGCGCTGCAGAGCGGCATCCAGCAACGCATCGATGTTGCGCCGGGTCTCTTCGACCTGAGCCACAAAATCACCCTCGTGGCGGGTCTCGTGGTCCACGATGCTCGCGGTGCCCGACACCAGGAGCAGGCCGTGGTGGCTGTCGCCAACAAACGTCGCCCGAGCGAAGGACGGGCTGCGCGGCCCGTACTGCCGCGGGTAGCGGTAAGCGGCAATCTGCCGCGGGTTTTCCACGTGGGTCAGCTTCAGTCCCGGCCGGCTGGCCAGCACGGCAATGCGCAGGCGGCCATCGAAACTGCCGATGCCCGTTGCCGCCGGCAACGCCATCTCAATCTCGTCAAACGCCTCAGCCCGACCCCAGCAGAACTGCTTGTAGAGTTCGGCATCTGCCGCCCCGCGGTTGATGTCCGGGATGTAGTTCCAGAATCGCACCGGCGTGGTGTAACCGTGCCTGTGGATCGCGGTCAGGAGCCGCTGATACTCAATGCGCGAGGTGGCATGCAGGTCTGCCGGTGCCGGCTCCGTGACGCTGAGCGCCAGGAGATAATCCGGCGTCTTGAACAGCTGGAGGTGATCCTGCTCAAGGTGCTCGAGCGGACCGTTGACCACCCACTGTTCCACCTGCGGCACATTAAGCGCCGGCAGCCGCATGACTGCCGTTTCGTCAGCGTCGCTGCTACAGCCGAAATAGCACAGCGCCACCGGTTCTGCCGCGGCGGCAGCCGGATCAACGGGCGGCATTGAAAGAACAATCGGCGCCATGGCGCTCCATCAGGCGGTCATCGTCAACGGCCAAGTATGACACGGGACGCACGGCAACCCGGTTCACCAGCAACCCGCAGACACGTCTGCGGTATCGCGTTCGTGCCACCGCATTGCTGGAAACGAATTGCTGCCAACGCGTCTGCGCCCGCGGGCCATCGGCCATCGGCGCAGCACTCGGACGACGCCGGATGTCACCGTGGATTACAGGCGGGACCTGGCCGGCGATTTTGTTACTATCCGGCCAGAGAGGTTAGTCGAGAGGGTGAGAAAGCAGGATGAGTATCTTCCGGAATTTTAGCCACAGGAGCAGCGTCGCCGCGCTCTGCGCCGCGCTGCTGGCCATGGCCGGCTGCTCTCAGGAGACCAGCGACAACGCTGCCGACGCCGCCGGGGCGGACAGCGCTACGGTCGAGGCCGTCGCAGCCGCACAGGCGAAGCCGGCCGCGGCCAACGTCGATGGCGAGCGTATCGTCAATGCCAACAGCGAGCCCGGCAGCTGGCTCAGCCACGGCCGGACCTACGACGAGCAACGCTTCAGCCCGCTCGACCAGATCAATGCAGAAAGCGTCAGCGAGCTGGGCCTGGCCTGGCACTTCGACACCGGCACCAAGCGCGGCCTCGAAGCCACGCCGCTGATGATCGACGGCGTGCTCTACTCCTCCGGCAGCTGGTCCGTGGTCTGGGCGCACGACGCCCGCACCGGCAAGCTCCTCTGGGAGTTCGATCCGGAGGTCCCGCGCGCCTGGGGCAAGTACGCCTGCTGCGACGTCGTCAATCGAGGGGTCGCTGCCTGGGAAGGCAAGATCTTCGTCGGTACCCTGGACGGGCGGCTCATTGCCCTGAACGCCGATGACGGCAGCGTCCTGTGGTCCATCCAGACGACGGACCCGGAACGCCCCTACACCATTACCGGTGCTCCGCGGGTCGTCAAAGGCAAGGTCATCATCGGTAACGGCGGCGCCGAGTACGGCGTCCGCGGTTACGTGTCGGCCTACGACGCCAACACTGGTGACCAGGCATGGCGCTTTTACACGGTACCCGGAGATCCGAGCAAACCGTTCGAAAACGAAGCCCTGGAACAGGCTGCGGCAACCTGGCGCGGCGGCAAGTGGTGGGAAATCGGTGGCGGCGGCACGGTCTGGGACTCCATGGCCTACGATCCGGAGCTCGATCAGCTCTACATCGGCGTGGGCAACGGCTCACCGTGGAACCGCTACATCCGCAGCCCCGGCGGCGGCGACAACCTGTATCTGAGCTCAATCCTGTCGCTCGATCCCGACGACGGCAGCCTGAACTGGCACTATCAGACCACGCCCGGGGACACCTGGGACTACACCGCGACGCAGCACATGATCCTCGCGGATCTGGAGCTCGGCGGCGAGCAGCGCAAGGTGTTGATGCAGGCCCCGAAGAACGGCTTCTTTTACGTCATCGACCGCACCAATGGCCAGTTCATTTCCGCAGAGGCCTACGTCAACCTGAACTGGGCGACGCATGTGGATCCGGAAACCGGCCGGCCGGTGGAGAATCCGGACGCGCACTACGCGAACGGCGCCAAGCTCGTCTGGCCCGCGCCCTACGGGGGCCACAACTGGCACCCGATGACCTACCACCCGAGCACCAACCTGGTGTACATCCCCGTGCTCGACATTCCGTTCATGTACGGGCAGGACAACGGCTTCCAGTACAACTCGAAGGAGTGGAACACCGGCGTCGACGTCGCCATGACCCAGCCGCCGAGCGATCCCGAAGCCATGGTCAGCGCCATGAGCATGGTGAAGGGGTACCTCACCGCCTGGGATCCGACCACGCAGCAGGAAAAGTGGCGCGTCGAGCACGAGATGTCCTGGAACGGCGGCCTGCTGTCCACCGCCGGCAACCTGATTTTTCAGGGCCGGGCCGATGGCACCTTCGCTGCCTACACCGCTGACGAAGGCAAGCTGGTATGGGAGTTCCCGGCCAGCATCGGGATCATCGCCGCACCCATGACCTACGAGCTCGACGGCGAGCAGTACGTCACCGTCGTTGCCGGCTGGGGCGGGGCGTTTGCGCTGGCCTCCGGCGTGCCGCGGCACCGCAACAACGCGCTCACCGACGGCCGCATCCTGACCTTCAAACTTGGCGCCACGGCAGAGCTGCCGCAGGTGGAGGTCGCTTACCTGGACATCCCGGAACCGCCGGCCATGGAAACTGCACCGGAGCAGGTTGCCCATGGCGCCAAGCTCTACCACTCCTACTGCAGCGTCTGCCACGGCCCGGGCGTCGTCGGCGGCACGCCGGGTATTCCGGACCTGCGCTACAGCACGGCCGCGGTGCACGCGTCCTGGGATGCGATCGTGCGGCTCGGCGCCTATGCCGGCAAAGGCATGGCGCGCTTTGACCACGTGCTGGAGCCGGACGACGCCGAGGCCATTCAGGCCTACGTGGTCGACAGCACCCGCAACACCATCGCGCTGTGCGAAAGCGAGTACCGGAAGAACTATCCGGAGCTGGTCGGCAACGCCTGCGTGCGCGCACAGGTTGCCAGCGCTGCCACACCGCCCGCCACGGCCGGCGAGTAGTCGGCGAGTAGTCGGCGAGTAGTCGGCGCAGAGTAGCCCGGCTTGGGGCTCCGCCGCTGCCGGCCGCACCGCGTCAGCCTGAGCCGGGATGCTGTCGGCGGTCCAAGTGGCGCACTGTTGCCGGCACCACGGGGTCGGCACAACAGGGCCGGTACGACAGGCTGGAGCCACGTCACGCCTTTCACCAGCGAACGGGTATCGTACGCGGAGAGCTGACCAGACCCTGACCGCGCCATGACCATCTTCGAATTCGTGCTCACCGGCTTTACGCTGGTGCTCGCGCTCGCCGTCACCCGCCTGCTCGGCGGCCTGCGCTATGCCATGGACCGCAGGCGCGGATACTGGGTGCACTGTCTGCTGGTTATCGCCATGCTGTTCCTGACCAGCCTCATCTGGTGGGGCCTGTGGTACTCGCGCAAGAGCGACTGGACCTACGTAGCCTTCGCCTACAACCTGCTCATCGGGCCCGGCATGCTCTACTTCACCACCACGCTGCTGATTCCGGACAACCCGCGTCGGGTACGCAGCTGGCGCGAGCACTACTTCCGCTATCACAAGCTGTTCTACGGTGCGTTTGCCCTGCTGACGATCATGCTCTTCGCCGGCTCCCTGCTGTTTACGGAAACACCGCTCCTGCACTTCACGCGCATTCTGCAGGCCGCCTCCCTGGCCCTGTGCATCATCGGCATCCGCAGCGATCACCATGTGGTCCACGCTACCCTGGCGGTACTGATCTGCGGCATCATCGGTGTGGCGGCGGTCTACTCGGAGCTGACCTCGCAGCAGGCCCTGCTGAACGGCGCGCTGACCGACTAGCCCAACCGCAGAGAAACGGGGGCAGCTAAACGGCAGCGGAGAACCGGAGCCAGACCACCAGCAGCAGCGTTCGCCGCCATCGCGCGCGGGAACCGTTACGCCAGGGCTTTCGGGTAGCGCCGCAACCGAACCGCTCTTCCCTCGAGCACCAGGCACCAGGAAGGTACTCCGCATGTCCGAGCACCCAGCACCGAACCCGATCAGCCTCGGCTACCTGTTGCCCACCCGCGAACAGATCATGCGGGGTGTCCACGACACCGCACCACTCCTCGACGCCGCCCGTCATGCGGAGACCCTCGGCTTCGATTCGCTCTGGGTCGGGGACTCCCTGTTTGCCCGGCCCCGGCATGATCCGCTGACACTGCTGGCCGCGCTGGCAACGGCGACCCAGCAACCGCGCCTCGGCACCGCCGTGCTGTTGCCCGCGTTGCGCAATCCCGTGCTGCTGGCTCAGCAGCTGGCAACCATCGACCAGCTCAGCAGCGGGCGCCTGATCGTAGGTGCGGGCATCGCCGCCGATGCACCGCCGATTCATGCAGAGTTCCGCGCTGCCGGCGTGCCGTTCGAAAAGCGCGTGGGCCGCTTTGTCGAGGGCTTCAACCTGTGCCGGGCGCTCTGGCGCGGCGAGCCCGTAGACTGGGACGGCCGCTGGACGCTCGAGCAGGCAACGCTGGCGCCGCAGCCGGTACAGCCGGGTGGCCCGCCGATCTGGCTCGCCAGCAGCGTCGACGCCGGCGTAGCGCGCGCTGCGCGGCTGTTCGATGGCTGGTTTCCGATCGGTCCCGACGCGGCAACCATCGCCCGCCAGCAGCAGCTGCTCGAGGCGACCGCTGCCGCCGCCGACCGTCCGCGACCAGCGACCGCCGTGTACCTCACGCTCTGCATCGACGACGATGCGAAGCGCGCTGAACAGGCCATCGACGACTACCTCACGGACTATTACCAGATGCCCGCCGCGATCATGCGCCGGGTGCAGGCCTGCTGCGGGGGCACGGAGACACAGATCGTCGATTTCCTGCAGAGCTTCGTCGACGCTGGAGCGGACCATCTGGTGCTGCGCATCGTTGGGGATCAGACCACCAGCCTGCGTACGCTGGCACAGCTGAAGGAGCTGCTGCAGCCGCGCTGAAGTCCAGCGCGAGCAGCAGCGTTTCAGTCGTTCAGGTTCCGTCGAGCAGCGCGGCCGATGCTTCGTGCAGCATTGCTCCTGCTTCCACGCGCATGCGGGCCTCCTGGGCCGGGGGCAGGTCCCAGCTGCCCATGTACTTCAGCATCGCGGCCGCCACGTAGGCCTGCCACAGCGTAAGCCGCGAGGGGTCGATCGGGTACCGTTGTGTAACGCTCTCGAGATAACGCTGCATCACCGCGCGACCATGACGCACGCGCAGCTCCACACCAGCGCCGGCCAGGTCGGAGACCGGATCACCGAGCGCCGCGTCCTCCCAATCCAACACCGCAACCAGCTCACCCTCGCGCCACAGCAGGTTTTCCGGCCAGAAGTCGCCGTGCAGCAGCTTCGCTGGTCCGCGGTAAGCGGTGTCGCGCTGGTCGCCGAGCCACCGCCGCAGGGCAGCGAAGCGATCGTCCGGCGGCAGAAAGCCCAGCAGCTCGGGCACCGGATCGAGCCGTTGTGGCAGCGCGGGCAGCGCGCTCGAGGAAAACCGATGGATCTTCAACAATACGTCGACCATGGTCTCGATTGCGGCCGGCAAAGCAGCGGCACTGACTTCGCTGGTACCGGGGATGTGCTCGAGCACGAGGCCGGGACGCTCGAGCAAGCGTGCGTCGGCATCCACCAGCAGGACCGCCGGCACGCGGAGCCCACCGGCATGCAGTGTCTTCAGCAGCTGCGCTTCGACTGCGGCGTCGAGCCCATCGTGCTCAGCAGCATGCTGGCGTACGACCACGCGATGCACGGTACGGTCCGGCAACAGCACCTCGAGCAGCGCGACGGTTGCCGACACGCCGCCCGCGAGGGGCGTCGCCGCGCGGACGCCGGCCCCGGGGAACAGCGCCTGAGTGAGCTGCTCACAGCAGATCATGGAAATCATATGGCGAGTCTACGGGATCGCACCGGTAACGCCTGCGGCGCGGGGGTCAGCCGTTCCCGCTGCCAGTCACCGACCGACGGACGCAGGGCCAGGCGGACCCGGGCAGATCAGGTCCTTCGAGCCCTGGTGCTCAACAATCCCGGCAACACCCAGTAGGCGAACCACAGCAGGGCGCTGATCGCGATCAGAAACAGCAGGCCGATCGACGCCGCCCCCCGATGCGGGCTCAAGCTGAGCGACGCGAAGGTACCGAGGGTGGTCAGGCCGCTGATCAGCACGGCGCGACGGGTACCGGCGCCGCTCGCGCTGTCGAGCCCGCCCTGCTGGCGATGCCGGTGGACGATGTGCACACCGGTATCCACCCCCAACCCGACGATCAACGGCACCACGAGGATGTTCGCCATGTTCAGCGTCAGCCCGGCCAGCTGGGCAGCGGCCAGGGTCACCACCAGGCTGGCGATCACGGGCAGCAGCACCAGAAGCGCATCGCGCAGGCTGCGCAGCACGAACAGCAGCACGAGGCCGATCGTTGCCAGCGCCAGGGTGGCGGCCGTCTGGAAGGACGTAACGACCAGCGCGCCAACCCCGGCTTCGATAACGGCGCGGCCGGCATAGTTCGGCACCAGCGGCTCAAGGGCCGTCACAAACTCATCGATCGCCTGCGGCGTCGTTAAGGGCTTCGCCGCCTGCAGCCGGACCAGCCAGCGGCCATCGACACCGCGGAACGGCTCGAGCAGCTCATCGGGCAGCGTCGCCACACGCACCGGTGCAGCACGCAAGCGGGTGTCGATCTCGGTGAGCGCGCGCTCGAGCTGGCGGCCAATGACACTGCTGGCGGCTAAGCGGTCACGATCATCGAGCTGCGCGGTCGCTCCGAGAAACCTGTCCACGGCACTGCGGTCGGCGTCGGCAAAGGCGTCCCGCGCAGCCTCGAGATAGGCGCGCGCCTCCGCCCAGATGGCAGCGTCCGGCAGCTCGTCAACGGGCACGATCTCGAGCTCCGTCCGCCAGCCGCACAGCGGTTCCAACAGCGCGGCCTTGGCATCCTGCTCCGCTGGAACGAGGCTGGACACGGTGACCGCCGTCGCCACCAGCGGGTGATCTTCAAGGTCCGCTGCCAGCTGTTCCGCACGTTCCACATCCGGTACCAGCACGTGCAGGCTGTAGTCCGTAACCTGCCCGTCGGCCTGCAGATCGCGCAGGGCCTGCATCGACTCCGCCGCCGGATTGCGCAGCGCCAGCACCGAAAAGTCGAAGCGCAGCTCGAGCGCCAGCGGCACCAGCAGCACCGCCAGCAGCAGGTTGCCCATAGCCACGGCACGGGGCAGCGGCCGGTCCAGGGGTAATGTCGGAAGGGACCGCCGACGGTTCGGCAACAGCCGTAGCAGCGCTGGCAGAAAGCTCGCCGTCAGCACGAAGGCCACGAGCATGCCGAGCGCCGACATGACGCCGAGCTCGCCCAGGCCCCGGTACGGCGTCGGCCAGAAGCTCAGGAAGCCAAGCGTGGTGGTCAGCAGGCACAGCGCCAGCGCCGGGCCGGTGCTGGCCGCCGCTGCAACCGGTGACAGGCGCGGAGCGCCTGTATCGTCCGCCGCAACGGCCGCGACAACGAAGTGCACGGCGAAGTCCACGCCGAGCCCGAAGAACATGATGATAAAGATCAGCGCCAGCGTATTGAAGCTGCCGACTACGAGCACGGCCAGCGCCAGCGTCAGCGGCACCCCGACGGCAAGCAGCGTAAAGATGGCCGCCATCAAGGACAGGCTGCGCAGCCCCCACCAGAGAATGGCCGCAAGCAGCAGCAGCGAGATGCTGCCCGCGAGCTCGATACCCGACAGTGCCGCGGCGATCTCTTCCGTCGCCAGGGCGGCCTCGCCCGTGAGCCGACCCGTAACTCCTGCCGGCAACGTTTCGAGATGCTGTCGCAGGACAGCGATCAGCTCCGCATGGGGCAACGCCTGATCGAAGCGGCGTTGCCCCTGCACCAGCAGCAGCTCCCGATGCGGTGGCTCCGGCGTCAGCGCCGGATAGGCCTGCACGGATTCTGCGGAATCGCGCCAGCCGTGCAGCAACCCGGCGAGGACCTCGGGTAACGGCAGCCCCGGCGTCGCCCGCGCCTGATCGGCGAGCGTGTAGGCAAGCTCGGTCAGCGTCGGGAACTCGCCAACGCGCAGCAGCGGTCCGTAGTTGCGCTGCACGCCGTCCATCCATTCCGGTATGCGGTCGAGGGGGATGTACCACCAGGCATGCGCATCGAGGAACGGATGCACACCCGGCGCCCGCACAACGGCGATCCGGGTGTCTTCGCGCAGCCGATCCCGCAGCTGCCGCGCCGCCGCCCTCAGAGGCTCAAAGTCCGTTCCTTCCAGCACGATGATGGCGTTCTGCTGAAAAGACGGGAACGCCGCTTTGAAGGCCTGATCGTGCCGGTACCAGGTCAGATCAGCCGAAGGGCGCAGCAGCTTGGAGAAATCAGAATCGATCCGCGCCTCGAGCGCAGCGTAAACGGCACTGATCCCGGCCAGCAGCAGGGTACCGGCCACGATGCTGCGCGGCCGTTCCCAGCAGAACCGCACCCAGCGGGTCAGCCAGCGAGCCATCAAACCGCCACACCTCCCGCAGCGGCGACGAGGCCACGATAGTGTTCGAGCAACTGCGCCACGCTGCCACCGTGCCGGTAGTCAGCGGCGAGCACCCGATTGCCAGCCCCCTGCGCGGCCCGTGCCCGGGGATCAGCAAGCCAGCGATCGATGCGCTCCGCCAGTGCACGTGCGTCGCCAACGGGAAACTGCTGCAGCGGATCGGACACGATGGCAGGGCAGGCGCTGTCCGCCGATCCGGCGACAAGGACCGCATTGCCTGCGGCCATCGCCTCGAGCACGGACATACCCTCGAGCTCCACACGGCCGCAGTGCACGAACAGGTCCGCGCCAGCGAGCGCCTGCTCGAGCGCGGCGTCGCTCGCTGGCCCGATGATCGCCCGCACCTGTGCCTCCTGAGCCAGCCGCTCGAGCGTTTCGAGGCGCGGACCGGTGCCGATGAGCCTGAGCTCGATCCGCGCGGCAAATCGACTTTGTGCAATGGCCGCAATCAGCGTCTGCTGATCCTTCTCCGTCGCCAGACGGCCGACGGACAGCACCCTGAAAGTCGTCTGGTCATGGACCCCTGCAGTTACGGCGGCATGGCGCAACGCAAAGAACCGCTCCGGAATGCCGTTCGACAACACTGCCATCGGTGTTGTGACCCCCTCATCCTTAAGCAGCCCGGCCGCGTAAACGGACGGCGCCAGCACGAGATCGGAGCGGTGAAAGAACCCACGCCGGAACAGGCGATAGAGCAGCGGCACCAGCCAGTGACCGCGCAGGCCCAGGTTGCGCAGGATGTTCTCCGGCTGCACATGAAAGCTCGAGATGACCGGTATCCCGAGGCGGCGCGCTTCGCCGATCGCCACGGCGCCGAGAAAAAACGGGTACTGAACGTGGATCAGGTCGCAGCCCTCGAGCGCGCTGCGCACCCGGGCGCGCACCGGCCGCGCCAGGGGCGCGCGCATACGGTCGATGAGCGGTTGAACGAATGGCAACCGCAGTTCCGGAAAGTCCACCCGCTCGACAGCATCAGGACAGCCACGGTCTTCGCTACCGATCGCCAGCACGCGAACGGCAATGCCCTGCGCTACCAGTGCCGCAATGAAGCGTCGGGTGCTGACCACCGTGCCGTTGAACGGGTGATCGTAGGGGTCGATCACCATTGCGATGCGCACGGCGCTCCCTGAGACTGCATAAAACCGCGAAGGCCACAATTCTGGACAGCGAAACCGATCCGCACAACCCACCGCACAGCCCCCTGGAAAGCCCCCTGGAAAGCCCCCTGGAAAGCCCAGCACAGGGACAGAGCGGTCGGCAGCGCACGCGCGCGCTCGGCTGGATTACGCTCATTTATCTGCTGGCCGGCCTTGCAGCGATCAGCACGGTTTACGCGCTAGCCAGCAGTACCTCAAGCGTCGCGCTCTGGTGGCAGCTCGTGCTCGCCAACGTCGTCGCGACGCTGGTCGTGTACGGGGCCAGCGTCGTCACCCGCAACGCCTCCTGCTACGACGCCTACTGGAGCGTCGCCCCACCGCTGATCGCCCTTGCGCTCGCGTGGGACCAGGGTTTCGAACACCTCCGTCAGGCACTCGTGCTGATCGTCGTCTGGCTCTGGGGGCTCCGGCTCACGCGCAACTGGGCCTACGGCTGGACCGGCTTCGGGCACGAAGACTGGCGCTACCGGCAGCTGGCCGAGACCACCGGACGCTGGTGGTGGCTGGTATCGCTGCTCGGCATCCACGGCTTTCCGACGATGATGATTCTGCTCGGCAGCCGCGGGCTGGTACCGGCGCTGGGTGCCGCCGGTGCCGGCCTCAACCTCCTCGATCTACTGGCGCTGGCGGTTGGCCTCGGTGCCGTTGCGCTGTCCCACGTCGCCGATCGTGAGCTGCATGCGTTTCGAGCTACCCGGGCCGATCGCTCCGAGCACCTGACCACGGGCGTGTGGGCACGCTGCCGCCACCCGAACTACCTGGGCGAAATCGGCTTCTGGGTCAGCATCTACCTGTTTGCCCTGGCGGCCGGCGACGACGGCTGGAGCTGGATTGGACCACTTGCCATGCTGGCGCTCTTCGCCGGCATCTCCATACCGATGATCGAACGCAAGCTGGTGAACGACAAACCCGCTTATCCGGCCTACCAGCAGCAGGTTCCCATGCTCGTTCCGCGGCTGCGCAGATAGCCGTACAGCCGCCACAGCATCACGCCCAGCGCGACGACCAGCCAGGCCGGCAGCGGTTCGAGCGCAACCCGCTCAGCGAGCATGAAGGCGAGCGCCAGGCTGACGGAAGTGCAGGCGCCGAACGTCAGCGGCCGATTGGCGTAGAGGATTCGAAGCTGTTTCCTGCGAACGTCGTTCACCATGGCAGAAGCGTAGCGTGCCGATCGGGTGCGAGACAGTCGTTGATTGCCGCTTACGTACGGTCTTAAGCCGCAGGCATCCACTGTTTCGATCGGCACTCATCCTTTTGATGGCGTCGACGGATGAACGCCGCGGAAGCCGTCAGCGAACGAGCTGGCCCGGACCTTTGCAGGTGAAGTCGGAATCGCCCAGCGGCCGGCAGAAATCCGGCCAGCCGTACCGACGCCAGTAGGCGACGAGATTGACGTCTCCCAGGAACTCTTTGAAAGCAGGCAGCGCGCGAACGTCGGCCATGACCGGGAACCACAGGGAGCCAAAGCGGATCGTGGTGTTGCGCACATCGCGCTCGAAAATGGTCAGCGCAAGCTCCGGCGCATCGAAGAACGCCGCAACCAGGGCTAGAAAGTGGTATTGATCCGGCCATCGCAGATCCGGCTCAGCAGCAAAGCGTTCCAGCATTTCAAGCAGCACAGCGCGTTGGTCGAAAACGGTGAGCAGCTCCCGGATGACCCGCTCCTGTCGATTGTCGCTCGACGGGCGTGAGGCCAACACAGCCTGCAGAGACACAGGCTCGCCAAAGTTGAGCTCATAATACAATTCCAGCCGCCAGCGGCGGCTGGATTCGAGCGTGTCGATCCGATCTCGAAGCAGGCGCCGCTGCCCGAGCGCAAAGCGGGGGTGCAGGTCCAGGAATTGCCCCCCCATTTTGATGCGCCGCAAACGCTCGATTTCTGCCTGCAGCTGCAGGGCGCGCCGGCTGCGGCCGACGCGCATCATCATGTTCGAGTAGTGAGTGAGGTTGTAATCATTGCGCTTGAGCTCTAGCGCCGCGTCGAAGGCACGTTCGGCGCGATCCCAATCCATGGTGGCATAGATCATCGTCGCGAAGTCCGCCTGCGCCTCAGCGTTCAGGGGGTCAAGCTCGATCGCGCGGGCTACATGCTCATAGGCGCGCTCCAGAATGGCCGGCGCCTCGACAGGAGAGTGGCGCCACATGGAGCCAGCGATGCGCAAGCCCCTGCGCCCCCAGGCAGCCGCATAGTTCGGATCTAGGGTTGTGGCGCGCTCATGGTTGTCGCGCAAGAAGGCCTCGTAGGCATCAACGTTTTCGGTCCCCGCGCCAGGGAACTCGTTCACGCCCCCAGCCCCAAGACGGATGCCGAGGGCACCCGCAACGGCTCGGGCAATATCCGTCTGAATCTCGATCAGATCATCAAAACCCCGATTGAACTCTGATGACCAGAGGTGATAGCCACTGCCGACGTCGACCAGCTGCACCCGAACGCGCAGCCGATCGTCGACCCGCAGTACGCTGCCCTCGAGAATGGCGGCCACCTGCAGTGCCTTGCCGATGGACTGCACATCATCGCCAGGCTGGCGATAGAAGAAGGAATCGGTGCGGCTGGCCACGTCCAGGCCGCTGAGCTGCCCAAGCTGATTGATGAGCTCCTCAGCGAGGCCGTCGGCCAGGTACTGCTGGTCGCTCGCAGGACTTCGATCCGCAAACGGCAGCACGGCGACGGAAGCCTCGGGCACCGGCGCAGCCGCCGGCCAGAGAGCAACGCCCAGGCCGACCGCCGCAACGACCGCCAGCGCGAGGGAGAGGCCGAGCCAGCGGCGACGCCACGCGCGCTCGGCGCCCGGGGCTCGGGGCTCGCTCAGCAACCGGTAGCCCTGGCCGCGCACGAGCTCAACGTAGCGCGGCTGGCGGGCGTCGTCCCCAAGGGCCTCGCGGAGCATCTTCACCCGCTGCGCCAGGGTTTCCGGCGACACCGGGCGGCCGTTCCAGACCTTCTCGGCCAGCATCTCCTGGCTGGCCAGAGCGGGCGCCGCTTCGGCCAGGGCAACGAGCAGGTCGAAGGTCAGCCCGGACACTTTGAGTCCAACGCCCGCACGTTCGACCTGGCGGGTGGCTGGGTCGACGACCAGGTCGTCGATGACCAGACGCTCAGCAAAGATGTCAGCAGTCGCGCTCATCAGTCCATTCTGGCCGGAAATGCCGTTTCAAAACCGCTTTCATGCACTTTCAGACGATCTTACCGGCAGCTTGGCCCCAGTTTCATTAACCACCGTCCCCCGGGTTCTAGCCTGCCCCGGCGGCCAGAGCGAAGGTTCGACGCTTCGCGAAGGCGGCTTCTTCAATGGTTGTACAGGGAGTCTCGAAAATGAACGTCAGGTTAAACCACCGCACGCTTGGCAAACGCTGGGCCGGACCAATCGCCGCGCTGCTGCTCGGCAGCCTTTGTGTCAACGCCTATGGCGACTACCGCGGCTGGAAACGCTATAGCGGCTGGGCACCGAGCAGCCCGCAGCTGCGCACCGACGGTGCTCAGGTGCCCGGAGGCTGCCCCATCGAATCTCCCGGAGGCAGGTTCCTGTATACGGCCCGTAACCCAGGCACGGGTCTCGACATCTATGTCAACGAACGGGCGTCTGGCGATGCACCGTTCGCCCCGGGTGCGCCGCTACCCGAACCGGTCAATGATCCGGGCGGCGCCAACGACTTCTGTCCGACCCCCCTGCAGGACGGGGAGCTATACTTCGTTTCGGCCCGCGCCGGCGGCTGCGGCAGCGCGGATATCGTGACGACCGTCGACAACCCGGCTACGGGTTTTGCCGAACCGATGAATCTCGGCTGCGCACCCGAGGGTCCGAACACACCGGGGCTGGAGCTGAGCCCGTCGATCCTGAAAACCCGCTGGGGAACCTTCCTCTACTTCTCGACGGACTACTACACCGGCAATCAGGACATCTACCGCAGCCGGATGCGCAGCGATGGCTCCTTCGGGCCTGGCGTACGCCTGCCCTACCCGATCAATACCGAGTTTGACGATCGGCAGCCCAACATCAGCCAGGACGGCCGGGAGCTGGTGTTCGCCTCCGATCGGCCAACCGATGCCGCCGATGACACCGGCTTCGACATCTTTTCGGCCAAGCGCCGGTTCCTGTTTTCCCGCTGGCGGAGGGCGATCAACCTGAGTGAGAGCGTCCCCTTCGAGACAGTTGCCGGCGGCGAAACGCGGCCATCGCTGTCCTGGGACGGCGAGTACCTGTACTACGGTAGCGGCGGAGTGTGGGTCAGCAGGAGGCGCTGAAGTCAGTCAACACGCCGGATCTGCGTCCCAGCGCGACGCAAATCCGGTCAGCGAGGGCAGACCTTCTCACCTGCTCTCCGTCGGTTTTGGTTCCAGCGGAAAGAAACGGCAATAGCCTCCTCTGCAGAGCGACCAGGCGCCCACCCACAATCTTGCCAATGCTGAAGCATCGGTGGTAATTGTGTTCGGCCTGGTCAGAAACACCTGACTGGAACGAAGACCCAGCTCAGCGCCGCACGGCTTGATCAGTTGATCACTTGAACTCGATTCGTAGATCGTATCGAACCGAACAACTGTTCAAATGTTGAGCCGGTGAATATCTGCAGAGGCGATAATCATGAGGCGGCAAAACAAGGCGCAATGGAGCCAGGTCAGCTTGTTGGTGTTCTGTATCCTGGCCACTTCTGCGGGCCTAACCGCAAACGCAAGCGATTCCGACGTCGAGCAGCAGAACAAAGCGGCAGCTCGTGGATTCTACGAAGATCTTTGGTTCAGCAACAACACGCGCCGCTACGAAGAGTATTTTGATAGAACCTATGTCGTACACGATATCGGCGAAGACAAAGCGCTCACCGAACCGGCAGCAACACAGAAGGAGATTGCAGACTTCTGGTGGGACCACGGCACCATGTCCGGAGAGATCAACTATCAGATCGCTGACGGAGATCTCGTGGCCACCCGTTGGGAGTGGCAGTTCAAGCCGACCACGTTCCTCGGCCGTATTCTCAAAGGGCGTGACAATCTCCCCATCATCAATGTGTTTCGATTTGAAGATGGGAAGATTGTAGAAGTCTGGAATCACCGGCATGACATCGACACGGGGATGCCGCTCAGATTCAAGCTTGAGGGGTTCGGTTACGGAGTGCTACTGGCGCTGATCCCCTTGCTCTGGGCACTGTTATTGAGGCGTCGTCTCAAGAGGACCCACGGCGGATAACCCCGACCAATGGTGAGATACCTGCGCATGCAATCCGTGGCAGACAGTTCGCGATATCGACGGCGGTCGACGGCTGCAAGAGATCACTTGGCTGTCGCCGCATCGCAAACGATAGACGATCCGCACTCAGGCCAAGACGCACGCTCTTTGTACCTGAGCCTGCCTAAAGCTCTGGAAAAATTCCCGGCACGATTGATAGCGCTACGCCGCCCCGTCACACAATCCGTTGTTGCCAGCCCGGCAGCGCACTAAGGCACAACGGCCTTCCGCCTGGTCCCCCAAGCGGAAGGCGCGTCAATACGCATTCGGGACGAACGCCCGACGGCGCACGTCACATACCATCATTGAATTTTGAACACAGCGACCGCTGCAGGGTAACCTAACAATCCATCAACGAAGTTACCAAGGTGGGGAGCACCAGCGGACGGGTCCTCAGGCGTCAGCAGCTGGCGCGCGAGCGCGTCTCCATCACTCAAATTGGCCGGCCCATGACCGAAGGTGAAAAGCCAAACCTCCGAACCGGAAGAAGGCTGCATACCACCAAACTCTCCGGATAGGTGCAGCAGGCCGCGTCTCGGGCTTACGCCGGATGCCATCCGACCAAAGACCACCAACGGCTTTTCGCCAGCAAAGTCATCAAAATCGCACGGGCTTTTGCCCGTGGTAAACGGGAGCGGCAATGGCGTTGATCCCACGCACTGCGATGGATCATCAATGTAGACCCACCAGGTCGTATAGGCGTGCCCTGGGGTCAGCCCTTT
This sequence comes from Pseudomonadota bacterium, assembly GCA_038757945.1. Taxonomy (GTDB): domain Bacteria; phylum Pseudomonadota; class Gammaproteobacteria; order Pseudomonadales; family Azotimanducaceae; genus CALHVX01. The sequence goes on along the minus strand of JBCDGJ010000036.1, from coordinate 1,261 downwards.
GATGGTCATCTTAGCTTTCAGGTCAGTGGCTCGTTCGCACAGACGTGCGTGACCTTGGGCTGTGGTCTCGACGAGCGGAACCGCTTCGACAACGTGGTTGGTGCAGATCCTCTGTCGCCACTGGCTGGTGCCGTCTGCCAGGACTTGTCCGGCAGCAAAGAGAAGCACCAGTACCGAGACGCCGCGTGCCAGCGAACTGTGTTTCATTTGAGTTTTCCTCGATTTGTAGATGGTTGCCGAAAGACCGGGAAGTCGTTCGGTGGAAGCAAAGCTAGCGTCTTGACCGCTGCTGACCATCGTCCATATGGTCGATGTTCGGTTCCGCAGGGCGGCAAGTAGGATGGGCCATGGCGTCAGATGACATTCATGAACAGCTGTCGGCAGATCGGGCAGTCGCTGAACCTTTCCTCGGGCGGGAAGACCTGCTGACTGAATTTGATCAGTTCATGGCACGGGCAACGGAACGCAAAGGTGGGATCTTTCTTCTCGCAGGGGAACCAGGATCCGGCAAGAGCAGATCAATTGAGGAGTTTGCGGTTCGCGCCGAAAACGCAGGAGCGCTGGTGCTCAGCGGAAGCTGCCCTGAACACAGTAGTTTCGGACCGTTTCGTCCGTGGGTTCAGATTCTTGCGCATCTCAGTGAGTCGGCGACGTCACCGGAGCAGGTACGCTTATTTGGCAACAAGCAGAACCTGGTACACGGGCTGCTGAATCAACCGGTGACGCCACCAGTAAGCACCGACAGCTCGGGCATCGAGCTGATGGGACAGCGGTTCGAGCTCTTTCAGACCATCAGCAGTGCATTCGTTCAGCTGGCAGATCATTCCCCGCTACTATTGACCCTCGATGACTTGCATGCGGCCGACCCGTCCTCTTTGGCATTACTGTTGCACCTCGCGGGGTTTCTTCGCCGCCACGCGATCCTGCTCATCATCAGCTATCGGGATACAGAAGTACCGAGGAAGAGCGCAGTCGCAGGCGCCCTTGCCGACCTCACCCGGCAGGGTGCCCGGCGCTACCGAATCACAGGCCTCGGCGAATCCAACAGCTACGCGCTGACCGAAGCCCTGATCGGCGAACCGCTGCCGGAGAGGTGGCGTCGTGAGCTGTATCGACAGACATCTGGTAATCCGCTGTTCATCACCGAGATAGCACGGGCCATTCTGCAGGCGCGCGCCGAGGGAGATGGGACGCTGCTTGTCGTTGGCATTCCACTGGGCATTCAGGAAGCGATTGGTCAGCAGCTCGATAAGTTCTCACG